>NZ_JBEWSZ010000001.1:1801672-2101950 GCF_040537815.1 Mesorhizobium shangrilense | reverse complement strand
GGGCTTGACGAACCATGATGCCGAGAAGCGGAAGCCGGCTTGCGGACACGCCTTGTATAGACAAAGCGCTTTCGAAGGTTCCAAAATCAGTGGCTTTGGTCTAGACCACTCACAAACTCACAATATGTGAAGGATCGACATGGCCGCAGATGACGGAAAGAAGCAGCTGTTGCATCTGGTGTTCGGCGGCGAACTCACCAAGCTCGGCGGCACGGAGTTCCGCGATCTCGATGCGCTCGACATCGTCGGCATCTATCCGGACTATCAGTCCGCGCACACCGCGTGGAAAGCCAAGGCGCAAGCCAGCGTGGACAATGCCCATATGCGTTACTTCGTCGTTCACCTGCACCGTCTGCTGGACCCCGACAACAAGGCTGTCGGTTGACTTCGATGGAGCATGATCTGGCGAAAGAGCCAGCGACGGAGGCCGCGCCCACGGGCAGGGGGCGCAGCCGCACGACCAAGGCGTTCTGGCGCAAGATTCGCGAACCGCTGGCGCAGTCGCGATTCGTCAAGAATGCCATTGCCAGCCTGTTCGCCCAGTTCGTGCGGCTCGTGCGTCTGACGAATCGCCTGGCCGACGGATCGGCTCGGTTTTCGGGTGGCGCCTATGCGCAATTCGAACCCGGCATCATCGCACTCTGGCACGGTCAGCATCTTCTCACCCCGGCCTATTATCCAAAGCGCAAGCCGCTGGTCGCCATGGTGTCGCGCAGCGCCGATGCCGAGCTCAATGCATTGATGCTCGAGAAGTTCGGCATCGAGGCAGTGCGCGGCTCCGGTGGACGCGACAATGCCCGGCATCTCGACAAGGGCGGCGCCAAGGCGCTCATTGCCCTGAAAAAGTCGCTCGCCGCCGGCAAGAACGTCGCCATGATCGCAGACATTCCCCACGGCACGCCCCGCGATGCCGGGCTCGGCATCGTTCTCCTGGCGCGCCTCTCCGGCCGGCCACTGCTGCCCGTCGCCATCACCACCAGCCGCCGCAAAGTGCTGGAAAGGAGCTGGGACAAGACCACGATCAACCTGCCGTTCGGCCGCTCCTCCATCGTCATCGGCACGCCGATCTTCGTGGCGGCCGATGCCGATGAGGCCGAGATGGAACGCAAGCGCCTCGAGATCACCATCGCGCTCAACGCTGCAACCACCGAGGCTTATCGCCTTGTGGATGGCCGCCAATGAGCGAGCGCTGGGCGCGAGCCATGTTGTCGGCGTACCGGTTCGCGGGCGCTGCTGCCTATCCGCTCGTCGGGCCTTATGTCGCCTGGCGCACGTCGAGGGGCAAGGAAGATCGCAACCGGCGCCGCGAGCGCTATGGCGTTGCCGGGCGCGAGCGCCCCGAGGGACCGGTGATCTGGATCCATGCGGCCAGCGTCGGCGAGACCATTGCGGTCGTGCCACTGGTCGAAAGCATCCTCGACTACGGCGTCAACATCGTGCTGACGACCGGTACGGTTACCTCGGCGCAGGTCGCCGATGAACGGCTCGGCAACCGGATCATCCACCAATATGTGCCGCTGGACCTCAAGCCCGCGGTCAGCCGTTTCCTCGATCATTGGCGTCCGGACCTGGCGATCATCGCCGAATCCGAAATCTGGCCGATGACCATCCTGGAGCTTGGCGCGCGACGCGTGCCGCAGGTCCTGGTCAATGGCAGGCTTTCCGACCGTTCCTTCAAATCCTGGAAGAAGCGCGCCAACATCGCCGAGGCGTTGTTCGAGAACCTTGCGCATGTCGTCGCTCAATCGGATGTCGATGGCGAGCGGTTCCTCTCGCTGGGCGCCCGGCCGGTCACCGTGTCCGGCAATCTCAAGGTCGACACCTTGCCGCCGCCGGTCGATGACAGGGCCCTGGCGACACTGCGGCGCCAGATCGGCGACCGCCCGACCTGGGCGGCGATCTCGACCCATGATGGCGAGGAAGTTGTCGCCGCGGAAGTTCATGCCACGCTGCACAAGCGGCATCCTGGGCTCCTGACCATCATCGTTCCTCGTCATCCCGATCGCGCCGAGGCCTTGGCCGCGCAGATCTCCGGCATGGGCCTTAAAGTTGCCCGGCGCAGCAAGGGCGACAGGATCGCCGCCGATACGGATATTCTGCTTGGTGACACGATCGGCGAGATGGGGCTCTATCTCCGCCTGACCGAAATCGCCTTTGTCGGCCGTTCGCTGACATCCGAAGGCGGCCAGAATCCGCTGGAGCCGGCGATGCTCGACACGGCGGTGCTTGCCGGCCGCAATGTGCAGAATTTTCGCGAGGCCTATCAGCGCCTGATCGACAGCGGCGGCGCCAAGCTGGTGCGCGACCGCGACATGCTGGCTGGCGCCGTCAATTTCCTGCTGTCCAATGAGGTGGCCCGTCATGAAATGATGGCGGCGGGTGCTGCGACCGTCGACGAGATGCGCGGCGCGCTGGCGCGCACGCTGAAGTCGCTCGAACCCTATATCCAGCCGCTGGTCGTCAAGTCGCGCCTGAAGGGCGCCAACGGTCGGTAGTGTCCAGCGAAGCGCCCCCCTTCTGGTGGGAGGAGCCGGACTGGAAGGTCTGGGCGCTGTCGCCGATTTCGGCTGTTTACGCCGCCATTGCCGGCCGCCGCATGCGGTCGGCGCGCCGCGAAAAGGTTGAAGCCCCGGTGCTTTGTATCGGCAACTTTACGGTTGGCGGCACCGGAAAGACGCCGGTGGCGATCGCGCTGGCCAAGCAGGCCCGGCGCATGCAGCTCAATCCCGGCTTCCTGTCACGCGGCCATGGCGGTTCTTTTGCGCAGCCGCATATTGTCGATCCGCATCACGATGCGGCCAAGCATGTCGGCGATGAGCCGCTGCTCCTGGCCGAACACGCGCCGGTCGCGGTGACGCCGAACCGCGCCGCCGGTGCTCGACTGCTGATGGAACGGCATGGCTGTGACTTCCTGATCATGGATGACGGCTTTCAGAGCGCCCGCGTCCACATCGATTTCGCGCTGGTCGTTGTCGACGCGCGCTATGGCATTGGAAATGGCCGCGTCATTCCCGGCGGGCCGCTGAGGGCGAGGATCGTTGACCAGCTGGTTTTCACCAGTGCGCTCCTCAAGATGGGCGAGGGCACTGCCGCCGACGCGGTCGTGCGGCAGGCCGCGCGCGCGGGACGGCCGATCTTCGAGGCGCATACCGAGCCGACCAACACGGCAAGCCTCGCGGGCAAGCGGTTCCTCGCCTTCGCCGGCATCGGCCATCCTGAAAAATTCTTCGACACGGTGCGCGACGCCGGCGGCGAAGTGGTGCTCGCGCGGCCGTTTCCAGATCACCATTTCTACGCAGAGGACGAACTTGCCGAATTGGCGGCGACGGCGCGGACCGACAATCTCGGCCTGATCACCACGGCCAAGGATGCCGCCCGGCTTCGTCACGGCGTTTCCAGGGAATTCCTCAATCGGCTCGACGTGCTGGAGATCGATACCGTGTTCGAACTCGACCACGTGCCGCAGCGCATCATAGACGAGACGCTGGACGCATGGCGCCAGCGCAAGCTCAAGGGTTAGCGCCGGCTGCGCAGATCCGGATTCACGTCGATCTCGCGCCGCAGCGAGGCCGTGGCGCTGACATAGGGCTCCTGCCGGGCGACGCTCCAGTATTTCAGCTCGTCCAGCGGGATGCTCTCGCCGGTCACCGCGCAGCGCACGAATGAGCCAGGACTGGTGACCTGGAAGTCACCGTCGAGATAGCGGATACGGGCTTCCTTGCCGCCGGGGCCTTCGAAGCGGTTCATCATGAAATGGCGCCAAGAGTCATGATGATTTCATCGCCACAAATTGCCGGCGAGGTCAAGCTTTGCGACAAGCCTGAAGCAACGCAGATGCACTATTCGTGAGTGGAAACAGCCACTGCGAGGACAGTATGGATATTTCAACTGCCCGCCTGACCTCACTCCTGAGAGAGGCGATTGCGCCGCAAGCCTTGCCTTCAGCCAAGGTCGATCCGGCCAAGTCGGCGTTGGTGAAGGCGCTGGTCCAGCCGCCGTTGCCGTCGCTCCGCCCACAATCGATTGCATCCGCTTTACCAGCCTCGTTGCCGGCACCGGCGCTTGTTGCAAGGGCTCAGCAGGTGACTTCGGCACAGATCGTGCAGGCGTATCAGGCGTTGGCGGAGCCAAATGAATTGGCCGATGACGCCGGGGCGACCGCGGCAGCGGCGAGGAGACCGAGAGCGGACGGTGATGACGCACAGCGAGGTCCGGCGGTACCACCCGCAAGGGTTGATGACGGCGGAGCCGTGAGGCCAGCGGCCCAGCCATGGCTGGCGCTTCTGTCACCGCAGGCCCCGCCCTTGCGCAAGACCTCCGCAACCAATGCCACGGCCGAGCAAGGCCCCGACGCGAGCCGGTCAGCCGGCGGGGCGCAGCCTCAGGACAAGCAGATGAATCTCGGGTTCATGTCGCTCGCCATCGGGCTGCTGGCGGCGACGATCGTTGGGTTGGTCCTGCTGGCGCTCCGCTGACCAGCGGTTCGCAAGCGACCTTTACCGTTCGGCCTCGATGAATCCCTCGATCTTTTCCGCGCTGAGCCCGGCCTGCGCCGCGATGCGTCGCGACAGATCGGCGGCGGCCGTGCGGGGACGTCCGATCGGACGGTCGAGCCAGTAGGAAACCGGATTGAGCGCGGTGCGCTCGTCGACGGCGACGATCCGGCCAGACTTGAGTTGATGCCCGGTCAGCGGCGGCCGCGCCAGCGCGATGCCGAGCCCATAAGCGGCGGCGTCGAGCACCAGATTGTAGTCCTCGAAGCGGCGATCCTGCGGGCGCGGGCGATAGTCCATGCCTTGCGCCGCAAACCAGGCGCGCCAGGCCGAGGCATCGGAATCATTGATCAGCGGGAACTTGAGCAGCCGAGCCGGGTCGCCGCGCCCGATGTTGCGAGCAAGCTCGGGTGATGCGATCGGAAACACTTGTTCTTCGAACAGTTGCACCGAGACGCGGCCGGGAATGCCGCCGCGGCCGCAGCGGATCGACAGGTCGATGCCTTCATCGGCGAGGTCGGCCTGGCGTATGTCGACCTCGAGCACGATGCGCAGCCTGGTGGGATCGTTCTCCAGCGCCGCCATGCGCGGCATGAGCCACAAGCCGCTGATCGAGGGTATGGAGGTCAGCCGCACCACGGCGGTACCGCGCGGCTCGACCCAGCGGTCGGAATGACTGGAGATCAGCGCGAACGCTTCCGCCGTGCGCAGATGCAGCCTGTTGCCTTCGATTGTCAGCGTCACGCCGCGCGCGCCGCGATCAAACACCTTTAACCCGAGCCAGTCTTCCAGCTTGGCGATCTGCCGGCTGATGGCGCCATGGGTAATGTTGAGCTTTTCGGCCGCGGCCGAAAAGCTGCCGGTCCGCGCCGCCGCGTCGAAGGCGCGCAGCGTTTCGAGCGGCACCATAGTGTCCGAGCTGTGATCCATAATCACAGGTGATCCTCGATTTGGTCGTTTGTCAATCGTTCGGAAAAGGCGTTTCTGCAGTTCAGGACCGAAGGCACGAGGATAGTGAGATGAATGCGACGACCAGTACGTTGAATCCGACACAGCGGATGGACACCACGGCAACCATCGCGGTGGCGCTGACGGTGGTCGGCTGGGCCTCGGCATTCCCCGCGATCCGCGCCGGCCTCGTCGCCTTCGGACCGTTGGAGCTTGGCGCATTGCGTTTCGCCATCGCCGCCGTGCCGGCCGCGATCTTTCTTGCCGTCAAGCGCCCGGCGCTGCCGAAGCTCGACGAATTATGGCGCTTAGCCTTTGGCGGCGCGATCTTCGTCGCGCTCTACACGGCTATGCTCAATTTCGGCGAACTGACCGTCTCGGCGGGAGCAGCAGGCTTCATCATCAATGTCAGCCCGATCTTCACCGCCATCATGGCGATGGCGCTGCTCGGCGAACGCTTTTCCGGCATGGCCTGGGTCGGCACCGTGATTTCATTCACGGGCATCGGCGTCATCGCCGTGGCCGATGGACATGGCCTGCATTTCAATGCTGGCGCTCTGCTGGTGCTTGGCTCCGCACTCTGTTCGGCCGTCAACACCATCGTCCAGAAGCCGCTGTTTGCCCGTCATCATCCGTTGACCATCTCGGCCTCGAACATGGTGCTCGGAGCACTCTGCCTGTCGCCCTTCCTGCCGAACGCGCTGTCGCAGGTCGCCATTGCCGACACTGCCGGCCTCGGCGCCGTCATCTATCTCGGCATCGTGCCCAGCCTCATCGCCTACGCCGCCTGGGCGACCGCACTGTCGCGCCTGCCGGCGTCGCGGGCCTCGAACTTCCTCTATCTGGTCTCGCCGATGTCTGCGCTGATCGGCTTCTTCTGGCTGGGCGAAGTGCCGACGCTGCTCGGCATGCTTGGCGGCGCGCTGGCGCTGGGTGGCGTGATCGTGGTGAATTTGAAGCGGTAGTTCAAAAGCTTGGCGTTGTTTCCTGACTCAAAAGAGCCGCCGAGTTGCGGCTCTTTTCGCGTTTGCGAAACTACCGCCTGCCAAACAGCCTTTCGATATCGGCGAGTTTCAGCTCGATATAGGTCGGGCGGCCGTGATTGCAGGTGCCGGAGCCGGGCGTCGCTTCCATCTGGCGCAGCAGCGCGTTCATCTCCTCGGCCTTGAGCAGGCGCCCGGAGCGCACCGAGCCGTGGCAGGCCATGGTTGCCGCGATCTTGTCCAGCCGCTCCTTCAAGGTCTCGACCGTGTCGTTGTCGGCGATCTCGTCCGCGAGGTCGCGCACCAATTGCTGGACGTTGGTCTCGCCGAGCATCGACGGTGTTTCTCGCACCGCCACCGCGCCAGGCCCGAAGCGCTCGATACCCAGCCCGAAGCGGGCCAGCGTCTCCGAATGCATCGCCAGGCGCTCGGCATCCTCTTCCGGCAGGTCGATGATCTCGGGCAACAGCAGCATCTGCGACGGCACGGCGCGCGAATGCAGCGCGGTCTTCAGTGCCTCGTAGACCAGCCGCTCATGCGCCGCGTGCTGGTCGACGATAATCAGGGAATCCCTGGTCTGGGCGACGATGTAGTTCTCATGCACCTGCGCGCGCGCGGCACCAAGCACCATGCCGAGCAGTGTCTCTGCCGTTTCGGCCTGGCCAGCGCGTGCGTCGGCACTGTGAAGGGAGCCCGAGTCGAAGGCTGCTTGCTCATTCTCGCCTAACCCACCGCTTCCGGATATTGGATCGTCAAACCGGCCGCCTTCAAATCCCATGTCGAGGGGACGCTGCGATGAACGGGACGGGTCGAAACCGGCCGAGCCGGAAGCCCTGTAGGCCGCCTCGTAGCTGCGGTGGCCATTTGCCGGGCCGCCATGGCCGTACGATGCGGCACCGGGCCGGAACGCCGCCATCATGCCGGCCGCTCCGGTGGTGGCGGCGCGGATGCCGGCATCGCCAAGCGCCTGGCGGATGGCGCCGACGATCAGGCCACGCACCAGGCCCGGATCGCGGAAGCGCACATCGGCCTTGGCCGGGTGGACATTGACGTCGACGATGGCCGGATCGAGCGTCAGGAACAGCACGGTGACCGCATGGCGGTCGCGCGGCAGCACGTCGGCGAAGGCGCCACGAATGGCCCCGGCGATCAGCTTGTCACGCACCGGCCGGCCGTTGACATAGGCATATTGCTGCAAGGCATTGGCGCGGGTGAAGGACGGGATCGAGACGTGGCCGGTCAGGCGAACACCCTCGCGCATCGCATCGATGGCAATGGAATTGTCGGGAAAGTCGGCGCCCATCACCTGCGCGACGCGGCGCAGGCTGCCTTCGGCGCTGTCGTCGGTCGCCGGCAATTCCAGCGTCGACCGGTCGGAGCCAGCCAGCGTGAAGCGCACGGCAGGGAAGGCGATGGCGATGCGCTTGACCACATCGCTGGTGGCCGAGCTTTCGGCGCGTTCGCCCTTCATGAACTTGAGCCGGGCAGGCGTGGCGAAGAACAGGTCGCGCACCTCTACCGTGGTGCCGCGGTTGGCCGCCGCGGGCCTGACGGCGGAGACGCGGCCGCCCTCGATGCCGATTTCGGCGGCGCTGTCACCCGAAGCCGTGCGCGAGCGGATCGACAGCCGCGACACTGAGCCGATCGAGGGCAGTGCCTCGCCGCGAAAGCCGAGCGAGCGGATATCGTGAATGTTTTCGGCAAGCTTCGACGTGCAGTGACGCGCGATCGCCAGTGCGAGCTCCTGTTCGGGGATGCCCGATCCATCGTCGGTGACGCGGATCAGGTTCAGCCCGCCGCCGGCTGTGACCACCTCGACGCGTGAAGCGCCGGCGTCGAGCGCGTTCTCCACCAGTTCTTTGACCACGCTGGCCGGACGCTCGATGACTTCGCCGGCGGCGATCTGGTTGATCATCGTTTCGGAAAGCTGGCGAATGGGCATGGAAACACTATAGGCGGATTCGTATGCCTTGCGGGAGAGGCAGATTTGCACTGACGGTGGATCAACTCGCGGCGCGAATTTCGCGTACGCCCTTGCGTAGCCGCCGGCGCAATAGATTGCGCAGCGTCACCCCGTCGCCATAGCCGACCTTCGCGGCGATCTCATCGACGCTATTGGACGTGGTTTTCAACAAATGCACGGCCTGCTCGACGCGCAGATCCTGAAAATAAGACAGCGGCGTCTTGCCAAGAACGTCGTTGACACGCCGCGACAGCGTCCGCTTACTGGCGCCAAGTGCGGCGGCTGCCTCGTCGAGGTTGAAGCCGGTGGAAAGATGGTCGCGCGCCCAACGTTCGAAACGCTCAACCAGCGGGTTCGAATGGGCGAGGTGGTCCGAGATCGCATAGGCCGACTGCAGCGGCCGGCTGTCGACGATCAGATATTTCGCGGTCAGCGCCGCGAGCTCCGGGCTTGTCTGGCGGATGACCATCAGAGCGAGATCGATATGGCCGAGCGCTGCTCCGGCGGTTGCGAACTGCCCGTCAGTGATCAGCATGCGCGAGGCGTCGAGCCGCACTTGCGGGTAAAGTTGCCGGAACATCGGTGCCAGCCACCAGGTCGTGGTTGAGGGCCGCCGGTTGAGAAGGCCGGTTTCAGCCAGGATGAAAGTGCCGATACAGGCAGCCCCGATGCGCGTGCCGGTATCGGCGGCGGCGCGCAATGCCTTGGTCGCCTTGGCGACGTCGCTCCGCTTCAGCGCGTTGGCAAGCGGGCCAGGCATCTTCTGGCCGATCGCCGGGATCACCAGCCAATCGGGGTCCGGCTCGCTGCCCATCGAGACGACCGGCACCTGGAGACCTTGCGCGGTGTGGACTGCGTCGCTCACCGCGACAATGGTCGTAGCGAAACGGCTGGTCGGGGATGCCAGCATCCCAGCCAGTTCGTTGGCGGTGCCGAACACGTCGAGCATCGTGGCCAATCCGGTGTCGAAGACGCCATCAAGCGCAAGGACGGAAATGTTCATGGCAACAATGATATCAAAGATGTCATTTTTGCCAATACGCTTTCCGGTTCGATGCTGCGATTGTCGTTTTTGACGGTCGCCTTGGCCGCGCAAAAGAGGAGAAGATAAATGATCACGCTCGCATTGTTCGCGCGTTTCGAAGCCAAGCCCGGCAAAGAAAAGGATGTCGCTGCGTTCCTCAGGACCGGGCTGCAACTGGCCAACCAGGAGGCAAAGACGCCGATCTGGTTCGCGCTTCAGCTAAGCCCGAGCATTTTTGGTGTATTCGATGCCTTTCACGACGAGACGGGCCGGCAGGCGCATCTCACGGGCGAGATCGCCAAGGCGTTGATGGCCAATGCCGAAACTCTGTTCGTTGGTCCGCCGACCATCGACAAGATCGACGTGCTCGGCCTCAAGAACGACGGTTCAGTCTGATCTTCCTCAGCACGCGAACGCGATCCGGTCACGCGCCGGATTGCGTTGACGTGTCTACGCCTGCGCCACCAGCCAATCCCGGACCTTGCGGGCATTGTCGCTGAGTTCCCGGTTCTTCGGCCAGACGACATAGAACGCCTTGCCGGTCTTGAGCACGTGATCGGTCACCGGCACCAGCAGCCCGGACGACAGCAGCCGCTCGGCGAGGTGCCGCCAGCCCAAAGCAATGCCTTGCCCCTCCATGACGCCCTGAATCACCAGGCCATAGTCGTTGATGCGCAGGCCGCGCGCGGTATTGTCGAGACTGCCGCCGGCCGACTGGAACCATTCGTCCCAGCTCGCCGCCTCGCGGTAGGGCTCTTCAAGATGGATCAGACGATGCGTGGCCAGTTCCTCGACGGTCCTCGGCATGCCGAACTTCGCCAGATAGCTGGTGCTGGCGACCGGGAAGATTTCCTCGTCGGCCAGCGGCAGAGAATGATAGTCCGCCCAGTCGCGTGGCTCGCCGCCGCGCACGGCGAGCGGGATGCCTTCGGCGATGATATCGAGGTCGCGGTCGGCGGTCTGGATGCGCAGATCGATGCCAGGCAGTTCGTCGCGGAACTGCTGCAGGCGCGGCATCATCCAGAAGGAGCCGAAAGCCGTCGATGCGGCCAGCGTCACATGGCCGCCGGTTGCTTGCAGGCGCAGATCCTCGGCCGATTTGCGGATGTGGGAGAGCCCGAGTGACACGTCGGCGTGGAAGCGCTCGCCGGCCTCGGTCAGGGTGACCTGGCGGTGGCGGCGCTGGAACAGCTTGGCGCCGAGCTGTTCCTCCAGCCCGCGCACCGCATAGGAGACAGCAGCCTGTGTCATGCCGAGCTCGCGCCCGGCGGCGGTGAAACTCGACAGCCGCCCGGCGGCTTCGAAGACGATCAGGCTGCCGGCCGAGGGCAGGAGGTGGCGCAGGCTTCGCATAAGCTCAGCTTATACAAGAGATCAGGATTTTCCAGCATCACAGCGGAAATTCGTCTGGCTAGATTGGTCACAAGAGCAAGATTGAGGTCCCATGAACGCACCGGCCGCAGATGTCACGATCGAACCCGCCAAGCGCCGTGAACGCGGCGGTGGCCGCATCGCCCGGCGCGAACTGCGCTCGCATGGCTCGGAAGGGCTCAGCCGGCCCTATATTGTCAGAAACATCCCGACCTATGACATCCTGTTGGAAGAGAATCTGCTTCGTATCGAGGCGACAGCCGACCAGATACTGGCCGAGATCGGCATAGAGTTCCGCGACGACCCCACGGCGCTGGCGCACTGGAAACGGGCAGGGGCTGATATCGACGGCGTGCTGGTGAAATTCGAACCTGGCATGCTGCGTGAAATCCTCAAGACCGCGCCCGCCACCTTCACCCAACATGCGCGCAATCCCGCTAATTCGGTCGAGATCGGCGGCAAAAGTGTCGTCTTTTCGCCGGCCTACGGCTCGCCCTTCGTCATGGATATCGACAAGGGCCGCCGCTACGGCACGATCGAGGACTTCCGCAACTTCGTGAAGCTGGCGCAGTCGTCGCCCTGGCTGCACCATTCCGGCGGCACCATCTGCGAGCCGGTCGATGTGCCGGTCAACAAACGCCATCTCGACATGGTCTACAGCCACATCAAATACTCGGATCGCGGCTTCATGGGCTCGGTCACGGCCGAGAGCCGTGCGGAAGATTCGATCGACATGGCGCGCATCGTCTTTGGCCGCGATTTCGTCGATAGGAATTGCGTCATCCTTGGCAATGTCAACGTCAACTCGCCGCTGGTCTGGGACGCGACGATGACCACGGCGTTGCGCGCCTATGCCCGCGCCAACCAGGCGGCTGTCATCGTGCCCTTCATCCTCGGCGGAGCCATGGGGCCGGTGACCAATGCCGGTGCCATCGCACAGTCGCTGGCCGAAACCATGGCCGGCTGCGCGCTGACCCAGCTGGAACGGCCGGGCGCGCCGGTCATCTTCGGCAATTTTCTATCCTCGATGTCACTGCGTTCAGGGTCACCGACCTTCGGCACGCCAGAACCGGCGATCGGTTCGATGGTCATCGGCCAGCTGGCACGGCGGCTCAACCTGCCGCTGCGCTGTTCCGGCAATTTCACCACCTCGAAACTGCCTGATGCGCACGCCATGAACGAAGGTACCATGTCGATGCTGGCGGCGGTGCATTGCGGCGCCAATTTCATCCTGCATTCGGCCGGCTTCCTCGATGGGCTGCTGTCCATGTCCTACGAGAAATTCGTCATGGACGCGGATTTCTGCGGCGCGCTGCACACCTATCTCGACGGGGTCAAGATCGACGACAACCAGTTGGCGCTCGATGCCTTCCGCGAAGTCGGACCGGGCAGCCACTTCTTCGGCTCGGCGCATACTTTGGCCAATTACGAGACGGCGTTCTGGGATTCCGAGATCGCCGACAACGAACCTTACGAGAAGTGGGAAGCGGCCGGATCGGAAGATGCCGCCATCCGCGCCAATCGGCGCTGGAAGAAGGCGCTGGCCGAATACCAGGCGCCGCCGCTCGATCAAGGGATAGACGAGGCGCTGCAGGATTTCATGGGCCGTAAGAAGCTCGAGATGGCGGATGCCTGGTACTGAACATCCGAGAAGGGCGATCAACGTCCCGCACCGAAAAATGGGAACAGTGGAGGAAACCAATGACACTCTTCAGAAGTGACGGAGACCGCGTGCCGAACGCCATCGAAGCGATGGCGCAAGAAGCGCGCGCAGGCCGCATGGACCGGCGCGAGTTCCTGGCCCTGGCAAGCGCCTTTGGCGCGTCGACGGCTCTGGCCTACGGCATGATCGGCCTTGCCGTGCCGGACCAGGCCTTGGCCGAAGAGCCGAAGAAGGGCGGAACGCTGCACGTCTCGATGTCGGTGAAGGCGCAGAAGGACCCGCGCACCTATGACTGGGTGGAGCTTGCTAACATCTCACGCAGCTGGCTGGAGCCGCTTGTGCGCTATACCCGGCAATTCACCTTCGAGCCGGTGCTGCTGGAAAGCTGGGAGGTCAATGACGACGCCACCGAATACACGCTGCATGTGCGCAAGGGCATCACCTGGAACAATGGCGATGCTTTCAACGCCGATGATGTCGCTTACAATCTGACGCGCTGGTGCGAAAAGAATGTCGCCGGCAATTCCATGGCCGCACGCGTGGGCGCCCTGATCGACGCCAAGACCGGCAAGGCGAGGGACGGCGCGATCACCAAGGTGGACGACAGCACGGTCAAGCTGAAGCTGAGCGAGCCCGACATCTCGCTGATCCCGAATTTCACCGATTATCCCGCGCTGGTGGTTCACCGCAAATTCGACGCCGACGGTGCCGACCCGGTCGCCAAGCCGATCGGCACCGGCCCCTTCGAACTGGTTTCCTATTCGGTCGGCCAGAAAGCGGTCGTCAAGCGTCGTGAACACGGCAAGTGGTGGGGCGGCGAAGCGCCTCTCGATGGCGTCGAGTTCATCGATTACGGAACCGACTTCAACGCCTCGGTGAATGCATTCGACTCCGGCGAGATCGACGTCAATTTCGAGACTCCCGCGGACTTCATCGACATTCTCGACAAGATGGGCTTGCAGAAGTCGGAGGTCGCGACAGCGACGACGCTCGTTGCCCGTACCAACATCACCCACAAGCCCTATGACGACAAACGCGTCCGCAACGCCCTGCAGATGGCGGTGGACAACAGTGTGGTGCTCGAACTTGGCTATAACGGGCGAGGCACCGTCGGCGAAAACCACCATGTCAGCCCTATCCATCCGGAATACTACCCGCTGCCGAAGAAGACGCGCGATGCGGCTGGGGCCAAGAAGCTGATGGCGGATGCAGGGCAGGCCGACTTCGAGCACGAACTGATCACCATCGAGGATGATTGGCAGAAGAACACCGGTGACGCGATCGCCGGTCAGCTGCGCGATGCCGGGATCAAGGTGAAGCGCACGGTGCTGCCGGGTTCGACCTTCTGGAACGACTGGACGAAATATCCCTATTCGATGACGATCTGGTACATGCGCCCGCTCGGCGTTCAGGTGCTGGCGCTCGGCTACCGCACCGGTGAGGCCTGGAATGAATCGGCCTATTCGAATCCCGATTTCGACGCCAAGCTCAAGCAGGCGCTGTCGCTCATCGACGTGGCCAAGCGGCGTGAGGTCATGAAGGACGTCGAGCAGATCCTGCAGGATTCCGGTGTCATCATCCAGCCGTACTGGCAGAAGCTCTACAGTCATATGAACAAGAAGGTGAAGAACTACGGTGTCCACCAGACCTTCGAGATGGATCTCCAGAACGTCTGGCTGGACGGCTGAAACAGGGCGCGGCAGGCCTTCATGAGCCGCAAAAAAGCCGATATGCAAGATGCGTGGTACTGATTGACGTCAATCGTCCAGCATCTGGGGAAATGCATGAAACTGCCGCTTGTTGTTGCCATTCTTTCGATTGCCGCGCCTGTCGCGGCCCTTGCCGGACCTGCCTCCGACGCGGTGAAGTTCTTCTACGTGCCGGAGGTCAAGTTCGAGGCCGACGCTCAATACCGGGATCGCTTCACCGAACCGGTGACGAAGTTGTTCGATCTGAACGATCAGGCGGCGAAGAAGGACCCGGACCAGGTCGCCTGCATCGATTTCGATCCCGGTCTGGATGCGCAGGATTTCGACCAGAAGACTCTGTCCAAGACCTTGAAACTATCGGAGAAGGTTGACGGTGACAGCGCCGAGGTGACGGCGAGCTTCGACCTCTTTCCGGAAGGGGACGATACCGGGCGCGAGATGCATTGGACGCTGAAGAAGATCGACGGCAAGTGGAAGATCGCCGACATCGCCTCGAAGACAAGCGACTGGACGCTCAGCAAGCTCGAGTGCGTCGCCGGGCAGAGCCCGGAGTGATGCCATGGTCGGTTTCTGTCCGCGGGTTTGGATGGTTTGTCTTGCCATGGCGGGGCTGAGCGGCAGCGCCTCGGCGGAGGGGCTGCTGGGCGCGCCGGCGGCAAACCAGCCTGCGGCAAGTCCGCCCGCCCAGTCGGCCCCGGCGGAAAACACGCCGTCGGCACCCATATTGCCGGGCTCGCCGACAGCCGTGGTGAAACCATTCTACGAGCACCTCGGGCTCGAGATTGATCCGGCGCAGCGCAGCCATTTCGTCGACCCGGCCAAGACGGTGCTCGACAAGAGCGATGCGCTGCGGAAATCGGGGCAGGGCGAGTGCCTCGACCCCAACATGGCGCTGGACAATGCCGACTACGACAAGGACGCGATCGACAAGAGTTTCAAGACGCTCGAATCCGTCGATGGCGACGCAGCCAAGGTGATCGTCGCCTTCGTCGTGGCCGGCAATCCGCATCGCCTGGAGTGGAAGCTCAAGAAGGTCGATGGCGCCTGGAAGATATCGGATCTCTTGTCGGTGACAGGCGAATGGGCGCTCAGCCAGTACCAGTGTGAATGAAGCGTGCGACTAGCCACGACCGCGATAGGGTGCGACGCCAGTGTCCGGAAGCCAGGCACCTTCCGGCGGGGCGCCGGTCTGCCAGAACACGTCGATCGGGATGCCGCCGCGCGGATACCAATAGCCGCCAATGCGCAACCACAAGGGCTTGGTCGCTGCCACAATGCGCCGGCCGATCATCACGGTGCATTCCTCGTGGAAGGCGCCGTGATTGCGAAACGAGGTCATGAACAGCTTGAGCGATTTCGACTCCACCAGAGCCGTGTCCGGCGCGTAGTCGATGACGATATGGGCAAAATCCGGCTGGCCGGTGACCGGGCAGAGCGAGGTGAATTCCGGGCAGGTGAAGCGCACGATAGCCGGCGGGCCGTCGCCGCGCGCAAACGGTACGGTTTCCAGGACCGCCCGATCAGGGCTCTGTGGCGTCTCGACGTGAGTGCCGAGCTGGGTAAGGTTTTCTGTCACGGTCATGGGCGGTGGCCTCGTTGGATTTTCGCCGTTCATTAGCATAATTTGAAACAGCAGGAACACGATGACCAGCAACGATCCGCTTCTCCAGCCCTATCAGCTCAAGCACCTGACGCTGAAGAACCGGGTCATGTCGACCAGCCATGAGCCGGCCTATTCCGAAGATGGCATGCCGAAACAGCGCTATCGGCTCTACCATGCCGAGAAGGCCAAAGGCGGCATGGCGCTGACCATGACAGCGGGTTCGGCCATCGTCTCGCGCGACAGCCCAGCCGCTTTCGGCAATCTGCATGTCTATGACGATCGCATCGTGCCGTGGCTCGCTGAACTGGCCGACGCCTGCCACGAGCATGACTGCAAGGTGATGATCCAGATCACCCATCTCGGCCGCCGCACGGGCTGGAACAAGGCCGACTGGCTGCCGGTGCTGTCAGCCTCGCCGGTGCGCGAGCCGGCTCATCGCGCCTTCCCGAAGACCATCGAGGACTGGGATATCGAGCGCATCATCGCCGACTACGCCTCAGCCGCCCAGCGCTGCCAGGCCGCCGGCCTCGACGGCATCGAGTTCGAGGCCTATGGCCATCTGATCGACGGCTTCTGGTCGCCTGCCACCAACCATCGCGACGACGAGTTCGGTGGCTCGCTCGACAACCGCCTGCGCTTCACCAACATGGTTCTGGATGCCGTGCGCGCCGCGGTTGGCGAGAAATTCGTCGTCGGCATCCGGATGGTCGCCGATGAGGATTTCGAGAAGGGCCTGCCAAAGGAGGAAGGCGTCGAGATCGCCAGGCGGCTGGCCAACTCCGGCAAGGTCGATTTCCTCAACATCATCCGCGGCTCGATCGAGAGCGACGCCGCACTGACCAAGGTCATTCCGGTCACCGGCATGCGCTCGTCGCCGCATCTCGATTTCGCCGGCGAGGTGAGGGCGGCGACTAAATTCCCGACTTTTCATGCGGCCCGGATTTCCGATGTCGCCACCGCACGCCACGCCATCGCCACCGGCAAGCTCGACATGGTCGGCATGACGCGCGCCCACATCGCCGATCCGCACATCATCAAGAAGGTGATGGAAGGCCGCGAGCATGAAATCCGTCCCTGCGTCGGCGCCACCTACTGCCTCGATCGCATCTATGAGGGTGGTGAGGCGCTTTGCGTCCACAACGCAGCCACCGGACGCGAGGCCGATATTCCGCACATCATCACGAAGACAGAGGGGCCGAAGCGGAAGGTGATCGTCGTTGGCGCCGGTGCCGGTGGGCTGGAGGCCGCGCGCGTCGCGGCCGAGCGCGGGCATCAGGTGACAGTGCTGGAAGCCTCGAGCCAGGCAGGCGGCCAGGTGCGGCTGGCGACGCAGAATCCGCGGCGCAAGGAACTGATAGGGATCATCGACTGGCGGCTGGCCGAACTCGAACGGCTGGGCGTCGAGATCCGCTACGACACCTGGGCCGAGAAGGACGATGTCCTGGCGCTGTCGCCGGACGTCGTGGTGGTCGCCACTGGCGGCCTCCCACAGAACCCACCGCTGACGGCCGGTGACAACCTTGTCACCTCAAGCTGGGACATCATGGCCGGCAGCGTCAAGCCAGCCGAAAACGTTCTGCTCTATGACGACAATGGCGGCCATCAGGGCATGGGCGCGGCGGAACTGATCGCCAACAGCGGCTCGAAACTTGAACTCGTCTCGCCCGAGCGGTTCTTCGCTCCGGAAATGGGCGGCATGAACCATGTACCCTATATGCGGGCGTTCCAGGAAAAGGGCGTCACCGTCACCATCAATACAAGGCTGCGTTCGGTGCGGCGCGAAGGCAATCAGTTGGTTGCCGAGCTGGCTTCGGACTTCGCCGACGGCTGGCGTGGCGAGCGCAGGGTCGATCAGGTGGTGGTCGAGCACGGCACGGCGCCGCTCGACGACCTCTATCTGGCGCTAAAGCCGCTGTCGAAGAATGGCGGTGCGGTCGACTACGAACGGCTGGTCCATGGCGGCGACATCTTTCCGAGGCGCAATGCCGAAGGCGGTTTCGTGCTGTTCCGCATCGGCGACGCGGTTGCCTCGCGTAACATCCACGCCGCCATCTATGACGGCATCAGGTTTGGATTGAGGATCTGACAGCCGGAAACCGGCCGCTCAGGCCGGTATATTGAACGGGGTGATGAGCTGGATGTTGGACGCGCCGGGCATGATCGACTTGGGCAACGCGCCCTGAGCCCGCATGATGTGGATGCAGGCTGTGCGCATGTCGTGCCTGAGATCGTGATGCAGGACGGCCGAGATGCGCCGGCTTCGCAGTAATTCGAGATTGTCGACATCGAGATCGTGGCCGATGAACACGCGGCAGGGCCGCTTCAATTCGGCGAATGCCTGCACGATGGAGGTATTGCCGCCGCCGATGGAATAAACGGCCGCGATCTCGGGGTGATCTGTCAGGGCAGCGCTCACCAGTTCGCCCGTTGCGCGATCGATGCCGTGTCCTTCACTGATGTCGACGATGCCGAGATTGGGAAAATGTTCGCGTAACGCCCGGCGAAAACCGATTTCACGCTCTTCCTCGCCCCGGAACCGGTTGCTGCTCAAGGTAACCAGGACATCGGCGCGTCTTTGGCCAAGCCACTCGCCGATCAGATAGGCGGCCGTTTCGCCGGCCGCACGGTTGTCGACGCCGACGTAGGCCAGCCGCCGGCTGTTCGGCAGGTCTGTCACCAGCGTCACCACTGGTATTCCCGATTGAAAGACCCGGTCCACCGCGGTGGCAATCTCGGGTACATCCGGCGCCTTCAGGAGCAGGCCATTGCTGCCGCGACGCGCGATTTCCTCAAGCAGCGAGACAGTGTTCGCCGTCGTACGTACCTCGGCTAGGTGATAGCGCGACCGGAACACGACCGGGCGGAGGCTCGGCATCTCGGCTTCCAGCGCCATGCGCACCGCTTCGGTAAAGCGCGTAGGGGCCTCCATCACCAGATCGAGAATGAACTTGCGTCCTGACAAGCCGATCTGGGAGCGTTGCGTTTCCAGTTCGCGGATCGCCTGCTCGATGCGGCGGATGGTGTGCTGACGCACGCCGCTGCGCCCATGCAAGACGCGATCGACCGTGGCGATGCTGACGCCGGCCTGCAGTGCAATGTCCTTCACAAGGAATGGATGTGACATCGGTCGACTCGACCAGCCATGAGGTGTTTTTGAGGTGTTCTAGCTGCGCTCTCCATCTCAATTGAAGCTATAGTCGGGCCATCCAATCAAGACAAGACCACAGGGAGGAAGCCATGAAGGCCGACAATTTCGCCAAGCTCAGAGCCGATCGCGTTTGGCTCACCGCTGACGCCTGCAACATCGACGATTTTGCCGCCATGACGCAACGGACGACGAATCCGGCGGATTATCCGTTCGCATCCGAGGTGCGGAAGAACGTGCTGATCTATGACGGTGCGACAGTGCGCGCCGCCGCAGCCGACCCAGCCCGGCGCAAGGCTCTTCTCGCCGAATGGGTCGAAGCGATGACCGACGGCCCGGGCGTGGTCGTCTTCCGGGGTGCCTTCGAGGATGTGGCCCCGGTCGACGCCGCGACGGAAGCGTTCAACGCTATCATCGCCGAGGAGCGCGCCGCAGGCGCAGGCGGCGGCGATCATTTCGCCAAGCCCGGCGCCAACGACCGCATATGGAACGCGCTCGAGAAGCTCTGCCTGCGGGATCCCGCGACGTTTGCTGCCTATTACGGCAATGACGTCATCGCGCTGATATCGGAAGCCTGGCTCGGTCCGGCCTACCAGCTGACGTCTCAGGTCAACAATGTCAGGCCCGGTGGCGCGTCCCAGTCGGCGCACCGGGACTATCACCTCGGCTTCCAGACCGCGTCGGTCATCGAACGCTATCCCGTGCACGTCCATCGGATTTCACCGGTGCTGACGCTCCAGGGCGCGGTCGCTCATTGCGACATGCCGGTTGAAAGCGGCCCCACGCTCTACTTGCCTTACTCGCAGGCCTATCTTCCCGGATATCTCGCCATGAACCGGCCTGAGTTCCAGGCCTATTTCGCCGAGCATCATGTTCAATTGCCGTTGAAGAAAGGCGATGCGGCCTTCTTCAATCCGGCCCTGTTCCACGCGGCCGGCACCAACCGTTCCGCGAACATCCAGCGCATGGCGAACCTGCTGCAGGTATCGTCGGCCTATGGCCGCGCCATGGAAAGCGTGGACCGGACACGCATGAGCGCGGTTCTTTATCCGGTGCTGCAACGCATGCTGAGCGATGGCAGCCTGACCAGGGAGGCGGCGGACAATGCCATCGCCTCCTCCGCCGAGGGATATTCCTTCCCGACCAATCTGGATCGCGACCCGCCACTCGGTGGCCTGGCGCCGGAAACCCAGCAGGCGCTTTTCCATCGCGCGCTCGATGCGAAATGGGAGCCTGCCGTTTTCCTAGAGGCGCTCGAAACCCAGGCGCGAAAGAAACTGACCTGAGACAAGCCCTGTGCCACAACTTGTGGTCAGGTGGCGCGCAGCCAGACATCGTACGGAGAGCCACCTGGATACTCTGTTTGATCTGCGCGCCGCGCACGTCATCGGCATTCCTACCTGATGACATACGATCGTGAGGTATGGGGCGGTCTCACCGCTCTCAGAACATCCTGGCGACCGCCATGCACAACACGGTGACGACCAGCAACCCGGCTGCGATGCGCTCCCCCATGGCCATTTTCGCGCGTAACTGCGTTTCCGTTACGCCGTCGGCGCCGGACAACTGCCGGCTGGCTGAACCGACCAGTGCGCCGAGCACGCCGGCAGCAGCGAATGCCGCGATAATGCCCAGCGCCAGAACCATCTCCATCGAGCCGAAATAGGCGCCGTGGAAGAAATACCAGAGCAGCGCGCCGGTCAGGAAAACCATACCGGCCGAGCCCATTTGCGGGCGGAAAAACCGTTCGGCGCGTATTTCAGGATCTCGGGCCAGCGTGATCGTGGTGCCGGCCCAGAACACGCCAGCCATGACGTGGAGTCCCAAAACGACGATGTAGACAAATTGCATGACCGAATTCCTCTTTCGTATGCTATCTGCATCATAGTTAGATATCTAATGATTAGATGTCAATGAATGGCCGACCGGTTCCATCGGCCGATGGCTTGTTCTAGGGTCCGGTCATGACACCTTTTGACCGCCCGCCAGTCGGCATGAATCTCGGCCAGACCGCCAAGCTTGTCGCCCAGGCCTTCGACGCGGCCCTGGTCGAGGCCGGTGGCACATTGCCGGTCTGGCTGACCTTGCTGTCCATCAAGTCTCGCGCACTGGCCAACCAGCGCGAACTTGCCGACATGATCGGCATCCAGGGTGCGACGCTGACCCATCATCTCAACGCGATGGAAACGCAGGGCCTGTTGACGCGTCGACGCGATCCGGCCAACCGCCGGGTTCATCAGGTCGAACTGACGGAAGCCGGCGAAGCGATGTTCCAGAAACTGCGGACGGCCGCGCTCGTCTTCGACAAGCGGCTGCGAAAGGGATTGGCTGATGAAAGACTGGTCGAGTTTGCTGAGGTTCTGGCGGCGCTGCGCGCCAATGTCGGAAGTTAAAGCAATTCCAGGAAAAGTGTGCAGCAGTTTTCCGTCCGGAATTGCCTCAAAACAAAAAGATAGAGCAGTTCGGCGTTTTCATGAAACGACGAACCGGTCTGGTGCCGCCCAGCTTCCATGGCCGCGTCAGCCATCATAGCCCGGCAGTGCGCCAAAAGTGTAATTCCTCTGTTTCAGCGCATTGATCAGATTGGTCAAATTCGTCTTGCCGTCGAACACATCCCGGAACATCTCGTCATGCATCAGCAGGATCAGTTTTCCGGGTTTGACGAAATGTCCGTAGCCGAACAGGTGATCGATCTCGGTTACCAGATGATCGACGCTCTGAACTGGTTTGCCGCTGTCTTCGTGCACCCATTCATGGTCCCAGCCATAGAGATAGAAGCCGGACGCGGCGACGAATTCGTAGTCGGGGTCCTCTCGTCCTATCTGCGCCTGCCCGAGTGAATTATCATTCTTGGACATCGACGGCAGGCGAAACACGTCGCGCCCCGGTAGACGCGCGTGTACGACCGGCTTCAGGCCCAGCACGGCGTTCGCCATCAGCATGTCGGCGACCACGCCTTCGGTATCGCTGTAGAAATGCCGATAGTGATTGTAAGCGTGGCTGTAGCTGTGGTTGCCGATCGTCACCAGCGGCAGGCCCTTCGCGCGCTTGACGAGTGCCTTGTTGGCAGAACTTGCCTGCGCGTGCATGCCGACCATGAACAGGGTCGCTGGAACCTGCTTCGCCTCCAGCACGTCGAGGATGTTGCTGGTTCCGTCCAGGGGACCGTCATCGAAAGTCAGATAGATGGTGCGTTGCGCGGCATCTGCTGGAAACGCCAGAAACAGCAATATTGTCAGCGCAAATCGAAGCGGCGCCACCATGCACGATACCTCGTATCCGATCGGGGCACGCCGCCACTTTCGTGCACGCTTGTCAAGATCGCCGGCCCAGCCGCTCAGGCCAGGCTGCCCTGCAACACGGTCAACCTGGCTTTCTTCGGGGCCCGCGCGACCAGCCATTCGCGTGCCTTTTCCTGTGGCATCGGGAAGGCGATGGAATAGCCCTGCACCTGATCGCAGCCGATCGCCATCAGGGAATCGAGCTCGGCCTCTGTCTCGGCGCCTTCAGCGATGATCGAAATGCCGAGGCCGCGGGCCAGTTCGGTGATGGCGCGCACGATCTTCGAGTTGTCGCCATTCTCATGGATGTTCTGGACAAAGCGGCGATCGATCTTCAGCCGGTCGATCTCGTTCGGATTGACGTGGCTGAGCGACGCGTAGCCGGTACCGAAGTCGTCGAGTTCGAGGTGCACGCCGGCCGCGCGTATGTGGCGCAGCTTCGCGGCAATGCCGGTCTTCTCGTCGTCGAGAATGACGGATTCGACGATTTCCAGCGAGAGCTTCTGGGGTGGCAGGCCGGCCTTTTCCAGCGTGTCGAACAGGAACCGGTCGAAATCAGGCTCGCGCAATTCGCTGCCCGACACATTGACGGCCAGCCGGCCGAAGGCAATGCCGGCACGGTTCCATTCGGCTGCTTCGTTGATCGCCTTGGCGATGACGATGCGGCCGATCTCGGGCATGAAACCACATTTCTCGGCGACCGGGATGAACTCGCCGGGTGGGATCATGCCACGCTCGGCATGGTTCCACCGAACCAGGGCTTCAATGCCGCTGATCGCGCCGTTGGTGAGCGAGACCTGCGGCTGGAAATAGACCTGGAACGCCTTGGTCTCGATGGCGATCCTGATGTCGTGTTCGAGCTGCTTGCGATAGTCGAGTTCGCGGCGCAGCTCCTCGGAGAAGAACGAGAAGTTGCCGCCCCCCATCTTCTTGGCGGAATACAACGCCAGATCGGCATGGACCAGCAGATCCCCGGCATTGTCGGCATCGACCGGGTAGACGGCGATACCGGCGCTGGCGCCTGGAAGGATGGTCGTGCCCTGGAAGATGATCGGCTCGTTGATCTGCGCCAGGATCCGTCTGGCGACCATGTTGATGTCCTCCGTACCGCCGGCACCGTTGAGGATCATCACGAACTCGTCGCCGCCAAGCCGCGCGCAAAGGTCCGACGCGCGGCAGGAATCGCGCATGCGCTGTGCCGTGACGACCAGAACATAGTCGCCAGCCGGATGGCCGAGTGTGTCGTTGATCTGCTTGAACCGGTCGAGGTCGAGCTGGACCACGGCAAGCCGTTCGCGCCGCCGGTGCGCGCCCTTGATCAGCGTGTCGAAATGATCGGTCAGGAAGCTGCGATTGTGCAGGCCGGTGAGGCCGTCGTGAACCGCGATGAAGGCCATGGAATTGCGCGCGTCGACCAGTTCATGCGTCTTGCGCAAAATGATGTTGGACATCGGCCTGAAGATGAAAAGCGCCACCAGGACGATGACACCGATGGTCGCGTAGAACAGGGTGCGGTGGAGTTCGAGCAGTCTGTCCGATCTCTCAAGGGCATAGGCGCTGATGCGGTGACCTAATGCGGCGTAGCCTGACAGTGTGGCGTTGGCGACGGAGGCATCGAGGTTGACGCGCTCGCCGCCGCCCTTGTAGTCGCCGCCAGGCATGGCGAGTTGAGATTCAAACGCGGAGGCCAGGCGCTCGCCATTGGCGATAAGCCCGACCGAGAAATAATCGAGATGAAACGGCTTGGCGAAAAGCACGCTCTCGATCGATTTTGGATCGAGTTTTGCCGGTGACGCCGGATCGGCGGCGGTCCGTTGAAGCAGAAGATCGTAGTTTGTTTGAAATTCGCCCGTCGCTTGCTTGAGCGCGGCCACGAGAGCGGGCTGCTGATCACGCGAAGCAGCGCCCGTTGCACTGGCCAGGAACACGATGCGCTGCGACAGCGCCTTTTGCGTGCTGACGATATCGAGCAATGTGTCGTCTTGCCGCTGCGCGGCCATCATCTGCTGGAGAAGGATGAAGGAAGCCATCACCATGGCGGCGATGATCATCAGCGCGAGCCAGTATCCAGCCTTGATCAGCAATATGAGTCTGCCTGAAACGGCTTGCACCGGCTGCTGCGACATTTTCTGGGGCGGCCCTTCGCCAACGGATTCCGATGCAAGGACCATTGGCGTGGAAGTGTTAACAGGTTTGGAAGTCAAGGGGACGGCAGCAAGGGCCGCGTCGGAAAGCTCACGAAATGGTTATTGCGCTCTTTCCTGGCACAGCCGCATTTGAACATCCGTCGAACGTTGCCGCCTGCCAACGGCAGTATTCCGCTCGGCGTTGCAAAGGCCACCGAAGCGGTCGCATTTGCGATGGATTTTTCGCGCGCGCGGGACGACAGTCAATCGACACATCAAACAAGGCCTGATCATGACCGCCGCATTCCTTTCCCATATCGACAATGAGCTTGCCGGACTGAAGTCGGCCGGCCTGTACAAGTCCGAGCGCGTGATCACTTCCACGCAATCGGCGCGGATCGAAGTCGGCGGCGAAGAAGTGCTGAATTTCTGCGCCAACAACTATCTCGGTCTTGCCGATAGCACCGAGCTGCGCGATGCAGCCAAGAAGGCCCTCGACCGCTATGGTTATGGCATGGCGTCGGTGCGCTTCATCTGCGGCACGCAGGAAGAGCACAAGCAGCTCGAGGCGACGATTTCGTCTTTCCTTGGCCTGGAGGACACCATCCTCTACGGCTCCTGTTTCGACGCCAATGGCGGCCTGTTCGAGACAGTGCTCGGCGAGGAGGATGCGATCATCTCCGATGCGCTGAACCATGCCTCGATCATCGACGGCGTTCGGCTGTCGAAGGCAAAGCGCTTTCGCTACGCCAACAACGACATGGCCGATCTGGAGGCTCGCCTGAAAGAGGCCAAGGACTGCCGGTTCAGGCTCATCGCCACCGATGGCGTCTTTTCCATGGACGGCATCATCGCCAATCTGAAGGGCGTCTGCGACCTCGCCGACAAATACGATGCGATGGTGATGGTTGATGACAGCCATGCCGTTGGTTTTGTTGGCAAACATGGGCGGGGGTCGGCCGAGCATTGCGGCGTCGAGGGCAGGGTGGACATCATCACCGGTACGCTCGGCAAGGCGCTGGGCGGGGCATCCGGTGGCTATACGTCGGGCAAGCGGCAGGTGGTCGACTGGCTGCGGCAGCGTTCGCGGCCCTATCTCTTTTCCAACACGCTGATGCCGGCGATTGCCGGTGCTTCAATCACGGTGTTCGACCTGATCCGCAATGGCGATGCCTTGCGCGAGCGCCTATATGCCAATGCGGCGCGGTTCCGGTCGCAGATGGGCAAGCTCGGCTTCACGCTGGCCGGCGCCGACCATCCGATCATTCCGGTGATGCTGGGCGATGCGACGCTGGCGCAGGAGATGGCGGCGCGCATGTTGAAGCGCGGCATCTATGTCATCGGCTTTTCGTTCCCGGTGGTGCCCAAGGGTCAGGCGCGCATCCGCACGCAGATGTCAGCGGCGCATTCCAGCGCAGACATCGATCGCGCGGTTGAGGCGTTCGGCGAGGTCGGCAGGGAATTAGAGGTAATAAAGTGACGGAAGATTCCGGCAAGTCATGCTGGTTCTGTGGCGAAGGCATCGAGGCGGTAGACACGGAGGCCTTAGAGGTCTCCGTCCGGAATCTTTGGTCCGATGAGGATGATGCGACCGTTCAGTATTTCTACCTGCATTCGGTTTGCGCTGTGGAGAGACTGCAGGGAAAAGGAATGAGATTTGAATTGGACTGGTTTACTGCCCCCAACTAGTTCCCCCGAATTTCCAACTCAACAAATCGCATAGATTGAGGATTCTCGATGTCCAACATGATGAAGGCGCTGGTGAAGGCCAAGGCCGAGCCCGGCATCTGGATGGAAGAAGTGCCGGTGCCGGAGATCGGCCCCAATGACGTGCTGATCAAGATCAAGAAGACGGCGATCTGCGGCACCGACGTCCACATCTACAATTGGGACCAGTGGGCACAGAAGACGGTGCCGGTGCCGATGGTGACCGGCCACGAATTCGTGGGCACCGTCGCCGATTTCGGTGCGGCGGTGACCGAGTATAAGGTCGGCCAGCGCGTTTCGGGCGAAGGTCACATCGTCTGCGGCCATTGCCGCAACTGTCGCGCTGGCAGGGGACATCTGTGCCGCAATACGCTCGGCGTCGGCGTCAACCGCCCCGGCGCTTTCGGCGAATATCTGGCCATCCCGCAGCACAATGTCGTGCCGATTCCCGACGATGTGCCGGACGAGATCGCCGCGATCTTCGATCCCCTGGGCAATGCCGTCCACACGGCACTGTCCTTTGACTTGGTCGGCGAGGACGTGCTGGTCACAGGCGCCGGACCCATCGGCATTATGGGCGCGCTTGTCGCTCAGTGCGTCGGTGCCAGAAAAGTTGTTATCACCGACATCAACCCGGTGCGGCTGGCGCTGGCGAAGAAGCTCGGCGTCCAGCATGTCGTCGATGCCTCGAAGGAGAAACTGCGCGATGTCATGCCGGCGCTCGGCATGACCGAAGGGTTTGACGTCGGCCTCGAAATGTCCGGCGCCGCACCCGCCTTCCGCGACATGATCGACACCATGAACAATGGCGGCAAGATCGCCATTCTTGGCATCGCTCCGACCGGCTTCGAGATCGACTGGAACAAGGTCATCTTCAAGATGCTGCATCTCAAGGGCATCTACGGCCGCGAGATGTTCGAGACCTGGTACAAGATGATCGCGCTGGTGCAGGGTCCATTGGATGTTTCCGGCCTGATCACCCACCGCATCGGCATCGATGATTTCCAGACCGGATTCGATGCCATGCGCAGCGGCAGTTCCGGCAAGGTGGTGATGGATTGGTAGGCCGTCGCGCCGGAAGCTAGGGGCGCATGGTTTTCAGCCATCGCACCTGTCGCCAGGCGCGGCGCAGCGTCGTTGCGGCGGCACCAATCGCGATGATGGCAAGCGCGAGCGTCAAGACCTCGTTATGGCCATTCCAGAGGAATCCCCCGGCTGACAGCAAGGCGGCGACGGTCGCAACCGCCATGCGATGCGGTTTGGCCATCGGGCCGGAGAAATCGCTCGGCGCTTCGTTCGCACGCCCGAGTTCCCGCACATAGGCGGTGAGAACCGAGAAACAGGCCGCCGCCCAGCCAAGGCCAGGCATGGCGATGCCGTAGCCTATTCCGACCATGATGGCGATGTCGGCGATCCTATCCGGGAACTCGTTCCAGAACGGCCCATCGGCCGACGCCTTGCCACCTTCGACGGCGACCATTCCATCGAACAGATTGCAAAGCAGGCGCAGCTGGCAGAACAGCGCGGCACCCAGCAACAGCAGCAAGCGCGCCGTGCCGTCGCTCTGCCCGCCAAGCCAGAAGGCAGCGCCGGCAAGCGCACCGGCAAGGATGCTGGCCTGCGAAATCTGGTTGGGGGTCACGGAAAGTGCGGCGAGACGTCTGGCCGTCGCTTGTGCCCAGCGCGTGTCGCGGCTTGCAAGCGGTCTGCGATCGCTTGTGTTCATCACTGCCTCATCGCGTTTCTGAACGTCGATTGGTCGCGGGTCGCCGCAAATGGCAACGGTGCGGTAAGAGCGCGCAAAGGGAATGTCATGGCTGCGACCAGAAGTAATGCGTAAGGTGGAAGAAGATCGGAGCGGAGAAAACCACCGAATCCAGCCGATCGATCAGGCCGCCGTGGCCGTCTATCAGATGGCCCCAATCCTTCACGCCGCGGTCGCGCTTGATGGCGGACATCACAAGGCCGCCGAAAAAGCCCATCAGCGTGATCAGGAAGGCCATCGCACCCGCCTGAACAGGAGAGAACGGCGTGATCCACCACAGACCAGCGCCGATGAGGCTGGCGCTCACGACGCCGCCGAGGAAACCTTCAACCGTCTTGGACGGCGAAAGCCTTGGGGCGATCTTCGTACGTCCGATCATCTTTCCCCAGACATATTGCAGCACGTCGCTCAACTGCACGACGATGACCAGGAAGGCTATCAGAAGCACATTGCGGCCTTCGTAGCCAGGAATGTGCAACGTCAGAAGAGCCGGCACGTGCGAGGCGCAGAAGACGCAGATCATCAGCGCCCATTGCACCTCGGCGATTCGGACGAGGAAGTGCTGGGTATCGCCCCGCACAGCCGAGATGATGGGCATCAACAGGAAGGCGTAGACCGGGATGAAAACAGAAAAGATCTCGTAGTCCTCGATCCAGAGCAGGACGTATTGCAACGGCAGCACGACGAAAAACGCCGTGGCCAGCGCCCAGTGGTCGGCACGCCGCGTATTGGTCAACGTCACGAATTCGCGAAGTGCCGCAAAGGAACAGAAGCCGAAGAGAAGCAGGACGCCGATGCGCCCGGCGATGAAGGCTATGGCGATGAGGATTGCCATCACCCACCAGGCATTGATGCGGGCGTTGAGGTTCTCGATGGCCGGGTTCGAGCCGTCTGGCGACAATCGTCGTTCCAGGATCTGCCCCACGAAAGAGGCGACGAGCAGTATCCCGAAGACGCCGAGCACGAGAACCATCATGTCGAATTGGGTCGGGCTCATTCCTCGACCCTTTCGGCCGCTGCCTTTTTCGGCGCGAGCGCGAGTAGCGCCCCACGTGCCCGCTCGAGGAACGCATCCTTGCCCTCGCCATCAGCCAGGTGCATCGGCTCGCCGAACGTCACCGTGCAGATCAGTGGGATAGGTACGAATTCGCCTTTCGGCATCACCCGGTTGAGATTGGCGATCCATACCGGCACCAACTCGAAGTCCGGGTGCAATGCCGCCAAATGAAACAGGCCGGATTTGAATGACTGCAAGGACGCGTCGGATTGGTTGCGCGTGCCTTCCGGGAAGAGGATGAGCGAAGAGCCTTCCTTCATCGCCTCCCCCATGCTCTCGACAGGATCCATCGTGCGTCCTTCGCGATTGCGCTCGATCAGGACGGCATTGAAAACGTCGCGCCCGATGAAGCCTCGGACTTTGGATTTCAGCCAGTAGTCGGCGCCCGCTACGGGACGGACCCGCCGGCGCAGGCGCGGCGGCAGAACAGCCCAGATCAGGATGAAATCCCCGTGGCTGGAGTGGTTGGCAAAGAAGATCGAGCGACGGCGAGGTAGCCTGCCTTCATACCAAAACGGCCGGACGGCGGTGATGGCTCGGGCAAACAGCAAAACGATCACAGCCACCGGCCTCGCGATCAGCGACTTCATCCATCCCCCAATTCGTTTCATGGATCATCCACTGGCTGACATACAGTGCTGAAAATCCGCTGTCGGGCAAGCAAGGATCGAAGATGATCACAAGACCATGTCTGCTTCAATGCGCTACCGCTTCGGAGCGAGCGTCTCATATTTTCCTCGGCGACGGCCGCAGTCTCCGGCCAGCGCGGCTTCCAGTGACACGACGCCTTTGACGATGGAGGCCCGCTCGTTGGCGCTCAGCGACGCGTGGCACGCCTCGCGGCTTGTTGGGCAACAGCGGCTTGATCACGCGCCACTCGAAGTCGGTCAACTCGTATCGGCTCATGCCGATGTTGAATCAGCTTCGCTTCCAAATTGGAAGTCACCTCGCTTCAACCGCATCTTCGGCTGCCCGCCTCAGGCTCATGACGATCTCCTGCTCGTCTGGCAGCAGCGCGTCTCTAACGAGCGCCAGCGCCCTTAAGGCCGTGAGCAGATCACCCCATCCATCCGTCATGCCGTTGAATGCGTTGTAAGCAGGCAGCACTATTCCGAGCGGTCGAAGACATCGACGATCACACCAAGAATCGATCAGACTGTGTAGCTCGGCGAAGAGCGCCTCGTTATCAGAATACCTATTGCCCATGGTTGCGCAGCCTACCAGCTGCGTAAGCGATCGCAAACGCTTTGCTTCCGGTCAATTTTATGGATTCACGGCCTAAATACGTAGCTTGAAGAAGTATATGTGTCCGCGAAAAGAAGTTTTAACCTCATGCGATTGCGTTGATGGCTATTTCGTAGGATTTCTGGAAAGAAAAAGCAAATATACGATCTGGAGCAGATCCTCCAAAGACCACGCCGCAAGCAATGATACTGCCACTCAAATCTGTACGGCAGATGAGGGCCCCTGACTGACCCGGCGCCGAGGCGCCCTTAGTCATCTGGAGAATCCAAAAATCTTGGTACTGGATTTGCACACCCTCGACATCAATCCATGAAGGCTCACTCACAGGCTCTGGATGTGCGCACTCAAATTCAACGCCATTCCAGATGAACCAAAAGGTAAAATTTGTTCCAGAAGCAAAATTGCCCTGCCGGTCAATAGATGCGGTAATGCCTTGTATCTCGAAAGGATCCACGTCTGTTGATTGAGCGATCGCAACTGCGATATCTGAGTCAACGAGGCCTCCTGCTGGGAGTTGAGAAGCCCACACTGCTGGTCCAAGAGCTACGTATCTGCCAGATTGTGGATCAAGTACACGTAGTGACGTGAGTTGACCGCCCTGAGCGACATCCCTTCCGATGTGTGCATTGGTAAGGATGTATTGAGCTCCTGATTTCTCGAACCCAATTGTACATACCCCCGCCACGTTATCCGCGCCGACAATAATATTGCCGGAGCGAACGCCGAATGTTCGAGGTCTCCCAATAAGAGCGACAACATCGGTTTGTATTGTGTCGCTGTCGGATCTGGGGTCCGTAACATGTGGCGGAATGAGATCCGAAGGATCAACGTTTTCCTTTTTATGAACGTAGACAACGATCGCACGCTGGCCGCTTCGTCGGCCTTCGATGCGTTTCTCGCCAATGCTAACTAATGCTACGTTCTTTTTTGTGTAGATTTGACCAGAACAGCGTGTAACTATACGCCGTGCTTTCGACATAGATAGCTGACCGCGCATTTTATGCTTTAGCCTTTTGGCTTCTTGATTGGTGTAGAAGGATCAGTACCACCGCCGCCAGAAGCGTCTTGCGTGGGTTGATTTGCAGGCTTTGGGGTTGCTCCAACGCCGGCGGCTTGGGACGCTGGCACCTTCATAAGATCGCTTTGGAACGCGAGTGGCTTGAGACCGATTAGGTTGCCACTTTCATCAAAAACGATATCGTAAACTTGTACTCGCCCGCTATCGCTGGTGGGAGTTGTCCCTCCGAATGCGCTTCCAAGGGAATGACCCGTTTCAACCGCCTTCTGGATGGTCTGAACCAGTGCGATCGCGACTTCAGTTGAGTCCTGATTGCTGGTTAAACTGGCAATCATTCCACTCTGCATGTCCAATTTGAAATCATGCTTCGCTAAAAAACTCCCAAACCGAAGGGCGTATGTTTTGTTTGGATTCGGAACAAGAAGAACTGACACTTGGGTGCCAGAAATTACTAATAGAGGCTTAACTGTAGGGATTGGTATTCCATCAATTATTTGTCCAGGACGGACAGGAGTCGCAGAAACATATGCGCACCCCGACAAAGCCGCGCAGAAAGCAAAGAAAAATATTGATCTAGTTGCAATTATTTCCATGGATCGGCCCCCCAATCAACATATCTTATTATGTATCGATTATTTAGATTCTCAAAATACTATGTGAATCACGTTTTTGTGATGGACGCTGGAGTCTTTTGTCTTGGCGAAAGATTGCGCCTCGCAGCTCGGAGCTGCGGTCAGCTTCCTAGTCAACACCAGCGGCAATTGGAAAATCATGATAAAATAGGCTGCGCGACCTTCGCAGACGGCTGCTGCGACGACTGGTGCCGAAGAGCATCCGCAGAGAGGTCGGTTGGTTCGCCGATAGATCGTCAAACGAAACGAGGATGTATCAGGCATCGAGATTCTGCCGGAAACTCCGGATCGGCGAGCCAATATTTTCTTAGTTCAGCTGCTGCCTGCGTGCTTGTTGCCGGTTTCTATTTTGTTAGGATTTTTGGCAATGTCAGGTGTTGTCGGTGTTCATTGTCACTCTAGTCTCGATCGCGGCCAGCCCATTTTCGATCGCAGCGAGCTCACTTACACTCAGTTTCGCCAGCAATTCCCGCTCGAAGGCTTTCGCCAGTGGCACCATTTCGCGATAGGCGGCAAGCCCCGCTTTGGTAAGCGCCAGGTGCTCGACACGGCGGTCGTTCTCGTCGGGCGTCCGCGTCAGCCAGCGCCGACGTTCAAGTTCGGCGACGGCGCGCGACACCTTGGTCTTGTGCATCGCCGACTGTTCGCCAATTTCGGTCGCGGTCATCGTGCCACGCTGTCCCAACCCGGAAAGGGTGCGCCATTCCGGCCGCGTCAGGCCATGGCTGTCCTTGTATATCCGGGAGAATTCCTGGCTGACGGCATCGGCGAGGCGATAGAGCCGGTACGGCAGGAAGCTTTCGAGCTCCAGGATTTCCATGGCCAAACATCCGGACATCGCAGATTGATAGTTACATTTTTGATGGTTACAGATGAAACCAATTTGGTCAAGCCGGAGAACTGCCTCATAGTGGGCGTGAACGGCTTCTCGGGATCATTTCGCGAGGGAGGAAGCGATGGCCTTTTCCTACATGCCGGGTTTCGGCAACGACTTCGAAACCGAGACACTGCCCGGCTCGCTACCGCAGGGGCGGAACTCGCCGCAGCGGCCGGCCTACGGCCTCTATGCCGAGCAGCTTTCGGGTTCGCCCTTTACCGCCCCGCGCGGCACCAATGAGCGCTCCTGGCTCTATCGCATCAGGCCGAGCGTAAAGCACACCGGCCGATTCAAGCCGGCTAATTATCCGTTGTGGAAGAGCGCACCCAATGTCGGCGACCACGAACTGGCGCTTGGCCAATATCGGTGGAACCCCGTGCCGATGCCGAAGGAGCCCACCGATTTCGTCGCCGGCATGCGCTCGATCACCACCGCCGGCGATGTGCTGGGGCAGACCGGCATGGCGGCTCATGTCTATGTCGCCAACAGTTCGATGGTCGATGACCATTTCTTCAATGCTGATGGCGAGTTGCTGGTGGTGCCGCAGGTCGGCGCCTTGCGCTTCGTCACCGAAATGGGTGTCATCGAGCTCAGGCCCGGCGAGATCGCCGTGCTGCCGCGCGGTCTCGTCTTCAAGGTCGAACTGGTCGACAAGGAAGTGCGTGGCTATGTCTGCGAGAACTACGGTGCCAAGCTGACACTCCCAGATCGCGGCCCGATCGGCGCCAATTGTCTCGCCAACCCGCGCGATTTCAAGACGCCTTGTGCCTGGTTCGAGGAAAAGGAAATGCCATGCCGGCTGACGGTGAAATGGTGCGGAAATTTCCATGTCACCGAGATCGGCCATTCGCCGCTCGACGTTGTCGCCTGGCACGGTAACTACGCGCCTTACAAATATGATCTGGCGACCTTTTCGCCGGTCGGCGCCATCCTGTTCGACCATCCCGATCCGTCGATCTTCACCGTGCTGACCGCGCCGAGCGGCGAGGAGGGCACCGCCAACATCGACTTTGTCATCTTCCCACCGCGCTGGCTGGTGGCCGAAGATACGTTCCGGCCGCCCTGGTATCATCGCAACATCATGAGCGAGTTCATGGGCCTGATTCACGGCCAGTACGACGCCAAGGAAGAAGGTTTTGTGCCCGGCGGCATGAGCCTGCACAATCTGATGCTGGCCCATGGGCCGGATGCGCCTGGCTTCGAAAAGGCCTCTCGCGCCGATCTGAAGCCGGTCAAGCTCGACAACACCATGGCCTTCATGTTCGAAACCCGCTTTCCGCAGATGCTGACCCGCTACGGCGCCGAACTGGAAACCAGGCAGGACAGTTACATCGACTGCTGGGCAGACCTGAAGAAGCGTTTCAATGGCTCGCCCGAGGGCGACTGGTCTTGAGCGCCGCGTCAGTGCCGGATCGGTTGGTGCTTCTCGGCTCGAGGGCGGCCCCGCGCTACGGCCGAGCGGTGCTCAATCGCCTCATTCGGGCTGATGATCCCGCAATTGGTGAGGCTGACCGGACCGCCGCCGTCCGGAAAAAATGGGCCGGCGACTTGACGATCGCCTGTGACGGCCTTGTTGTGACGTTAAGCAGCGAGAAGGCTGCACAAGGAGAGGAAACCGCATGAAGCTTGCCACATTGAAGGACGGGACACGCGACGGAAAACTCGTCGTAGTCTCGCGCGACTTGACGCAGTACACCGACGCCTCGTTCCTGGCGCGCACGCTGCAGGCAGCGCTCGATCACTGGCAGCGCATCTCGCCGCATCTCGCGACAATAGCGGAATCGCTGGAAAACAATGCGATGCCATCGGCCCGCTTTCACGAGCATGATGCGCACTCGCCGCTGCCACGCGCCTATCAATGGGCTGACGGATCGGCCTATGTGAACCATGTCGAACTGGTGCGGAAGGCGCGCGGTGTCGAGATGCCGGCGAGCTTCTGGACCGATCCGCTGATCTATCAGGGCGGGTCCGATAGTTTTATTGCGCCGCGCGATCCCATCCGCATGGCTGACGAGGCTTTCGGCATCGACATGGAAGCGGAAGTGACCGTTATCGTCGACGATGTGCCGATGGGCGCCAGCCTCGATGATGCCCGCGCTGCGATCCGGCTGGTCATGCTGGTCAATGACGTGACGCTGCGTGCGCTCACCGGGCCGGAGCTCGCCAAGGGTTTTGGCTTCTTCCAGTCGAAACCGTCTTCTGCCTTTTCGCCGGTAGCGGTGACGCCCGATGAGCTGGGCGACGCCTGGGACGGCGGCAAGGTCAGCCTGCCGCTGCTCGTCGATCTCAACTGCAAACCGTTCGGTCGCGCCAATGCCGGCGTCGACATGACCTTCGATTTTCCGGCGCTTATCGTCCATGCCGCCAGGACAAGGCCGCTGGCCGCTGGCACCATCATCGGCTCCGGCACCGTCTCCAACAAGCTCGATGGCGGGCCGGGCAAGCCGGTTTCGGCAGGCGGCGCCGGTTACTCCTGCATCGCCGAACTGCGCATGATCGAGACCATTGTGTCAGGCGAACCCAAAACGCCGTTCCTGCGCTTCGGTGACACGGTGCGCATCGAGATGAAGGACAGGGCCGGACATTCGATCTTCGGTGCCATCGAGCAGACGGTCGAGAAGTACGCCAGATAGGGATAGCAGGGGGGCTTGAGTGTGAACCTTCTCGATCATCTCCGCCGCATGGCCGGCAACAATCTCTGGTCGAACGACCGGCTCTATCGCGCCGTTCTGTCCCTGCAGCCTGATGAATTCGAGGCCAAGCGCACCAGCTTCTTCCCGTCGATCAAGGCGACGCTCAACCACATACTGGCGGTGGATCTTCTCTATCTCGATTTTATCGAGGAGGGCGGCATTGGGGCCGCCGCTCATGATGATTTCGTGCCCTTCGACGAGCCCCATGCACTGTTTGCCGCACAGGTCGCTGCCGACGGGCGGCTGATCGCCTTCTGTGAAGGCCTGTCAGAGGCTGATCTCGACCGCCGCGTCATCACCGACCGGCGTGAGGACGGCATGATCCCCGAACGCATAGGTGATATCCTCGCCCATGTCTTCCTGCACGACATCCACCATCGTGGACAGGTCCACGCCATGTTGTCCGGTACCTCTGTCGCGCCGCCGCAACTCGACGAGTTCCTGCTCGACTATGACCTTAAGCTCAGGAGAGCCGAGATCGAGCGATTGAGGTTATGAAACCAGCGGATTTGCCAATCACGCCAAAGCAACGTCGTAACGGGTGAAATGCGGGTCGGATGTAAGGATGGTCAGGTTCTCCACCTGTGCCTGCGCAATCAGCAGTCTGTCGAACGGATCACCATGGTGGCGGGGTAGGCCGCCAACGGCGTTCGCATGCTGGAAGGTCACTGTGAGCGGCTGAAATTGCATCCTTGGAAGCAGCGTCGTCAGATCGTCCGGCGCGTCGAGCTTTCCTATCGAACGTTTGATGGCAATTTCCCAACCACTTACCGCGCTCGCGAACACCACCGCATCCGAAGCAAGGATAGCGCGGTGCTGCTCGCTGAGACGTCGATCATCTGCAATCGACCAGAGGATGATATGGGTGTCAGCGAGAAACGGGCCGACCGTCATTTCACATACTCGTCCCATTCGGGACCGAGTTCGTCAAAATCGTCCGCAATCCAGATCTTGCCCTTCAACGCGCCGATACGCGGCAGGGGGTCGGCCACTGCCGGCGGTACGATACGTGCGGCCACCTTGCCGTGGCGTGTAAGCACGATCTCCTCACCCGCCTCTGCGCGGCTGACGAGTTCCGACAATTTGGCCTTGGCCTCGGCGATAGAAACATTCATCGGGCTCGATCCTTTATGACTACAATTTAGGTCATAATTGATCGAGCCACAAGATGTCCGGTTCCGGCTGTCTACGCCGCCTTGCCGTCCACTTTGATCACGCCGCGCTTGATCTGGTCCTGCTCGATCGATTCGAACAGCGCGCGGAAATTGCCTTCGCCAAAGCCTTCGTCGCCCTTGCGCTGGATGAATTCGAAGAAGATCGGACCGATCACGGTTTTCGAGAAAATCTGGAGCAGAATCTTGGTCATGCCGCCGTCGACCACGCCTTCGCCGTCGATGAGGATGCCGTGCTTCTTCATCCGTTCGATCGGCTCATCATGGCCGTTCACGCGGGTATAGGACATATCGTAATAGGTTTCGGGCGGGCCCGGCATGAATTTCAGCCCGTTGTCGGCGAGCTTGTCGGTGGCGGCGTAGATCTCGTCGGTGCCGACCGCAATGTGCTGGATGCCTTCGCCATTGTACTTCTTCAGATATTCGGCGATCTGGCTGGTCTCGTCCTTGGACTCATTGAGCGGTATGCGGATCTTGCCGCAGGGCGAGGTGATGGCGCGGCTGACCAGCCCGGTGATCTTGCCATCGATGTCGAAGAAATGGATCTGCTTGAAGCCGAAGAGGTTGCGGTAGAAGTCCCACCATTTGTCCATCTGGCCGCGATAGACGTTGTGGGTCAGGTGGTCGAGAAAATAAAAACCGACGCCTTGTGGCCGTGGGTCGCGTGCACCCAGCCATTCGAATTCGGCGTCATAAGCCGAGCCTTTCTTGCCATAGGCGTCGATGAAATAGAGCAGCGAACCGCCGATGCCGACTATGGCCGGAACGTCGAGCGCCTTGTCGTCGCCTTCATAGGGCGTGGCGCCCTTCGAGACGGCATGATCGAAAGCGTGCTTGGCATCAACCACCCGCCAGGCCATCGAGGCAGCACACGGTCCGTGCTTGTCGGCGAACTTCATCGCATGCGAGCCAGGCTCGGCATTGACGACATAGTTGATGTCGCCTTGGCGCCAGACGGTGATGTTCCTGGTGCGGTGCTTGGCCACCGCGACATAGCCCATCCGGGTGAACAACTCGGCGAGTTTTTCCGGCTCCGCATGCGCGAACTCGACGAATTCGAAACCGTCGGTGCCAGCCGGATTGGCTGCGCTGATTTTTGCGGGCGGGGCGTCGTGCGGGAAGGGACCCATGGCTTTCCTCCAAAACGTGAGGTGGCCGCATCGGACCACACATGGCGCAATCATAGCGCGGACCGGCTGCACGGTGCTTGCATTCAAACGCTTGAAATGATCAAGCTATGCGTGAGTTGTGCACATATGGAGAGAAATCCATGGATGAGACGCGCATTGATCAGTTTGACCGCAAGATAATGTCGCTTCTGCAGGGCGATGCGCGGCTGACCAACAACGACCTGTCGGAGCGCGTGAACCTGTCGGCGTCACAATGTTCACGCCGTCGCCAGCGGCTGGAGGAGGACGGCTATATCAAGGGCTATCGGGCGGTCCTCGACCGCGACAAGCTCGGCTTCTCGCTGGTCAACGTCATCTCGGTGACGCTTGCCACCCATAACCGCGACAATGCAAGGCGCTTTGGCGAGCTGGTGGCACGGCTCCCCGAGGTGCAGGAAGCACACGCGCTGACCGGCGAGATGGACTACATCTTGAAGGTGGTGACGCCCGATCTCAAATCACTGTCCGAGTTCGTCAACGGCGTGCTCCTGCCGCACGAATCCGTGCAGCATGTGAAGACCGCGATCGTGCTGGAGACGCTGAAGGAAACCGGGGCGCTGCCGATCTAACCTTTTGATTGCTGTATTGCCACGAACAGATTGGTGCAGCGCGCGCCGGAACGGCAATAGGCGAACACCGGACCGTCGAGTTCGTCGAGCGCCTCGGCCTGATCCTCGACGTTCTCCGCCGTCATCTGACCGCTGATGACGGGTATGTAGCGGAAGGCAAGGCCCGCGGCGGCGACTGCTGCCTTGATGGTGTCGGCCAAAGGTTGGCCGGGCTGCTCGTCATCCGGTCGGTTGCAGATGACGCTCTTGAAGCCGGCGGCCTTGATGGCGGCAACGTCTTCCGGCTGGATCTGGCCCGAGACCGAATAGTCCTCGCTGATCTGACGATATTCCATGGCGGTGTCCTCGCAATCTGATTTGGCGGGAGTCTTGCCACTCCCTGACGCGCCCGGCAACTAATTCCTATGCCTCGGCCGGTTGCACGAGTCGTGCCCGAGCGAAACGCGCCACGACGATGCCAGCGATGACCGCCGCGACGAAGACCGGTGTCGCCGAATAGCCGAGGCCAAGGGCGGGAATTGCCGCGCCTGGACAGAAGCCGGCAATTCCCCAGCCGATACCGAAGATGGCAGCGCCGCCGATCAGTTCCTTGTCTATGGCGCGCCTGGTCGGCAGCGCGAAGTCGGTTTCAAATACAGGCGCCTTGCGCCGGCCGAGCACCAGGCGGTAGCCGATGAAGGCGACGGCTAGGCCGCCGCCCATCACGAAGATCAGGCTCGGATCCCAGGTTCCGGCGACATCGAAGAAATTCAGTACTTTTGCCGGATTGATCATGCCGGAAACAGCGATGCCGAGACCGAAGATACCACCGATCAGGAATGCCGAAATGAGCTTGTGCATAGCCTCAGCCTCCGATCACGTGACGGACGACAAAGACGGTGGCGAAGGCTGTCACCATGAAGGTCGCGACGGCGACGATCGAGCGCGGCGACAGGCGGGCAATGCCGCAAATACCGTGCCCGCTCGGGCAGCCACCACCGAAATGCACGCCGATGCCGACGAGAAAACCGCCGACGACCAGTGCGAGCGTCGGGACCGGCACGCTGAAGGCGATTTGCCCGCCAGCGGCGAGATACAGAAGTGGCGCCAGGACAGCGCCGGCAAGAAAGGCGGCTCGCCACCGCCATTCCGGCGAAAGCGGCGGAATGACTCCGGTCAATATGCCGGTCATGCCGGCGATACGGCCATGCAACGCCATCAGCAGAACCGCCGAAAGGCCGATGAGGGCGCCACCAAGCAGGGACTGGAGAGGCGTGAAGTCTGTCATGGCAATACCGGCTTTCGAATGCGTCGGTTGTCTCTGTCCGAGCAGATAGAATTTCCATTGCGCAGATAGAGATTTCTGACAACAAATCCAACTCAGCCTTTCCAACTCGGAAACGGATCGGCCATCCCGCGCCAGAGTTCGGGCCGGAACTCGTCGGCATCGACCAGGCAATCGTCCAGTTCGGCGCGGATGCGGGCTTCGTCCATTGGCTCGCAGCCGATGAAAACCATCTCTTGGCGCCGGTCACCCCAGATGGGGTCGAGATAAGGCTCCATGCTGCCCCGCCATTCGGCATGGTCAGGCCACTGGTTCCGGGGCACCGAGGCCCACCATAGGCCGCGCTTCTCGGTCCTGACCAGCGCACCAGCCTGGCTCAACTCGCCGACATGCTGCGGGCGGGTCGCCAGCCAGAAGAAGCCCTTGGCGCGCACAACGCCCGGCCATGCGCGATCGATGAAGGCCTGGAATTTTGCCGGCTCGAACGGTTTTCGCGCCTGGTAGACGAATGACCGGATGCCGTACTCCGCGGTTTCGGGAATGTGGTCGCGAAATCCGTTGAGTTCCTTGAACCAGAGCGGGTTCTGCTGTGCCTTATTGAAGTCGAAGCGGCCGGTGGCCAGCACCTTGTCCAGCGGCACCTTGCCGAAATCGGTCTCCACGATCTCCGCATCCGGATTGAGTGCCCGCACGATCAGGCGGGCCATGTCGACCTGATGCGGGCTAGCCACGCCGATCTTGTTCAGGACCACGATGTCAGCGAATTCGATCTGCTCGACCAGGAGGTCGACCAGGGCACGCTTGTCCTGCTCGCCGAGTGACTGGCCACGCTGGGCGAGGAAATCCAGGGAGGAATAGTCCTTGAGCAGGTTGAGCGCATCGACCACGGTCACCATCGTGTCGAGGCGGGCGACATCGGAAAGGCTGTCGCCGTTCTCGTCGCGGAAATCGAAGGTTGCAGCGACGGGCAGCGGCTCGGAAATGCCGGTGGATTCGATCAGCAGATAGTCGAAGCGGCCTTGTTCGGCGAGCGCGCGAACCTCCTTCAGCAAATCGTCGCGCAGCGTGCAGCAGATGCAGCCATTCGACATTTCCACCAGCTTCTCGTCGGTGCGTGACAGGTCGGCGCCATCGCGCACCAGATCGGCATCGATGTTGATCTCGCTCATATCGTTGACGATAACGGCGACGCGGCGGCCTTCGCGGTTCGACAGTATGTGGTTGAGAAGCGTGGTCTTGCCGGCGCCGAGAAAGCCGGAAAGCACGGTGACGGGAAGGCGGTTGGTCAGGGATGCTTGAAGCATGATCGTGTCCGAGTTCAAGGCGACATTTATAATATGTTATTACATAACAAAAGCTGTTGACAAAAAAGGCGGAGTCTGGCCCCGCCTTTCCGTTGACGCTGGTCTCAGCTGCCCAGGATGGCGCCTTTGATCTGAGTGATGTTGTTGTGCATCATGTCGATATAGGTCGAGGCTGGGCCGTCGGGCTGCGACAGCGCGTCCGAATAGAGCGTGCCGCCTACCTTGATGCCGGTTTCGCTGGCGATCTGCTCGATCAGGCGCGGATTGGTGATGTTCTCGACGAAGATCGCCGCGGCCTTGTCCTGCTTCACCTGAGTAACAAGTTTGGCGACGTCGGCGGCGGATGGTTCGGAGTCTGTCGACACGCCTTGCGGAGCGAGGAAGGTCAGGCCGTATGCGTGTTCGAAATAGCCGAACGCGTCATGCGAGGTGATGACCACGCGCTTGGCCTCCGGGATCGAGGCGATCGCCGCCTTCACTTCGCCTTCGACCGCGTCGAGTCTCTTCGAGTAGGCGGCGGCATTGGTCTGGTAGCTGATGCAGCCGTCGGAATCGGCGGCGCAGAAGGCGTCGGCAATGTTCTTCACATAGATCTTGGCGTTGGCGATCGACTGGAAGGCATGCGGATCGATAACTGCCTTGCCGCCATTAGTGTCGGCGCCCTCAGCCGCATCGGCGTCGGCGAATTCCGGTTTGAAATTGATCGGCGTCACGCCATTGGTCAGGGTTATGATTGACGCCTTGGTGGCGCTGGCGTCGACCAGGCGCTGCAGGAAGCCTTCGAAATGCAGCCCGTTGACCAGCACCACATCCGCCCCGGCCATCGCCACGGCGTCCGCCGGACTTGGCTCATAGACATGGGCGTCGCCATCGGGCCCGACAATGGTTGTCACCTTGATCCGGTCGCCGCCGACGTTCCTGGCAAAATCCGCGATGACGGTGAAGCTGGCAACCACTTTCAGGGGAGCTGCGAACGCCGACGAAGTGCTGATGGCGGTTAATGTTATAACGCTCATCGCCAGGGCGGTGCGGATCGATTTCAGCATGGACAAGTCTCCTTGTAGAGGGCCGTTGGGTGTCAGGCCGTTCTGTGGCGGTGATGGATGATGCGGGCGCGCAGGATGCCCCGCGTACCGAACAGGATCGAGGCGAAATAGACGACGCCCGCGGACAGGATGATGGCAGGTCCGGAAGGTAGCGAGGCGTGATAGGACAGGAGCAGTCCGGCAATGCAGGATGCAAAGCCGATCACAACGGCCAGCATGCACATCGGCTCGACACGCGTGGTCCAGAAGCGGGCCGCTGCGGCAGGCAGCATCATCAGCCCAACCGACAGCAGGGTGCCTAGCGCCTGGAAGCCGCCGACGAGATTGAGCACGACAAGGCCGAGGAAGATGAAATGCACCGGACTGCCAAGCCGGCTGACCGAGCGCAGGAACAGCGGGTCGAGGCATTCGGCGACCAGTGCCCGCCAGAAGATGCCAAGGCTGACCAGCGTGACCACGACGATGCCGCCGATCAGCACCAGCGCTTCATTGTTGAGCGCCAGAACCGTGCCGAACAGGACATGCATGAGATCGACGCTGGAGCCGCGGATCGACACCATGAGCACGCCGATGGCCAGCGAAATCAGATAGAAAGCCGCCATCGAGGCGTCCTCGCGCTGGATGGTGAAGCGCGAGACCGCACCCGCGCCCAGCGCCACGATGACGCCGACGATCAGGCCGCCAATGGTCATCGGCAGGATTTCCAGCCCATAGAACAGGAAGCCGGCGGCGGCACCCGGCAGGATGGCGTGCGCCATCGCATCGCCCGACAGGCTCATGCGCCGCAGCATCAGGAAGACGCCTATGGGGCAAGCGCCCAGCGACAGCATCAACGAACCGAAAAGCGCCCGCTGCATGAAGCCGAAATCGGCGAAGGGGGCGATGAAAAGGCCGTACAGGCTGTCCATCATCCCGCTCTCGGACCGAAGCTGTGATGATGGTCGTGCCCATGATCATGCGGGTGGTCGTGATCGTGATCATGATCATGGCCGGCAGGTTCGCACCAGGGCGCGTTTTCTTCCCAGGCTTCATGAAAACGGCGCGCGCGCAGCAGGTTTTCCGGCCGCAATGTTTCCCGCGTCTCGCCCCAGGCGACCGGCTGGCGGGCGAGCAGCAACGTTTCGGGAAAGTTCTCACGCACCAGTTCCAGATCGTGGACGACGACCATGATGGTGCGCTCCTCGCCATGCCAGCGCTTGATCAGCGCGATCAGGTCGCCGACCGTCTTGGCGTCGACCGCATTGAACGGCTCGTCGAGCAGGATGAGGTCTGCATCCTGCAACAGCACACGGGCAAACAGCGTGCGCTGCAACTGGCCGCCCGACAGCGTGTCGATCGGGCGCTTTTCGAAGCCGCCAAGGCCGACCGCCATCAGTGCCTTGCTGACGGAATCGCGATCCTCGGCCGTATAGCGGCCGAGCAATCCGCGCTTCGGCCATAGGCCAAGCGAAACCAGGTCGACGACGCGAGCGGGAAAGGAACGATCGAGTTCGGATTGCTGCGGCAGATAGGCGGCGCGCACGCCGGGCGCCCGTGTCACCGTGCCGGCCATCGGCTTTAGGACGCCGACGATCCCCTTCATCAAGGTCGACTTGCCGGACCCGTTGGCACCGACGACGGCGGTCAACGAACCCTTGCGGATTGTGCCATCAAGATGATGAATTGCCGGATGGCTGTTGTAGCCGAGTGTCAGGTCGCGGAAGGTCAGGCAGGTGTTTGTCATTCCGCGATCCGTGAGGGAAGGGTGGCTACCGGCAGTGCTCGTTTGGATATGTGATGTTATTACATTAGTCAACAAGCCAATCCGGCGGAATTGCGGCGCCATGGTCAATTTGCCGTGTGGTTTTTGTGCCCGTGGCTCAAGGGGTTTCCCTCCCTCGGTCTTGCCCGAAACGAACCGCCCCCCTAAAGAGGCGCTACCGACACAAGAAGGAAACATTCAATGAGCATTCGTCGCATCGATGTTGGCCCGCGCATGAGCCAGATCGTCATCCACGGCAACACCGTCTATCTCGCCGGCCAGGTCGGAACGCCCGGCGCAAGCGTTGGCGAGCAGACCAAGTCGATCCTGGCGTCCATCGACGAATTGCTGGCCAAGGCTGGCACCGACAAGACCAAGATCCTGCAGGCGATCATCTGGCTGGCCGACATGGGCACGTTCGCCGAGATGAACAAGGAATGGGACAAGTGGGTGCCGCAGGGCAACACGCCGGCTCGCGCAACCGGCGAAGCCAAGCTTGCCGGCCCGGAATACACCGTCGAGATCATCATCACCGCCGCGATCTGAGCCGGCGCCGTTCAAGCGCCGCGCCTTTTGGGCGCGCTGCACCTGTTATTCTTGACTATGCTGAAGCCCCGAAAGCCGGTCCTGGTTTTTGGGGCTTTTGCTTGGGTGGCTAGCTCTGCGACGGCGTGAACCGGGCCACCAGCGTGTGGCTCCCGGCCGCATAGGTAAAGCGGACATGGGTGACAGGATGGTCGGCGCCCCATGTCCGGCGTTCCACCACCAGGCAGGGCGCGCCGGCCTGGATGTCCAGTGCTGCCGCAATCTGCTTGTCGGCGGCGTCGGCCCGGATGCGGTGTTCGGCAGCGCTCCACGGCACGCAGCCGATCAGCCACGGACCGGGCGATGTGTTGAGAAACTCCTCATCGCCCGCCTCGGGGACCGCAGCCAGATTGATCAGCCGCTGTTCGTGGGCGAACGGTCTTTTGCCGGCAAAATGTCGGCACTCCAGCGCCAACACCGGTCCTGCGGCGTCCAGTTCCAGCAATTCTCGATCCTCTGCGGTGCTGCGCCGCTTCTGCCGGGCCAGGCGCTCATAGCGATAGGGCAGGCCGAGCGCTTCGACCTCTATCTTGATGTCGTGAATCTCAAGGATCGCAGCTTGCGATTGCGGCCGCCGCACAAAACTTCCGGAGCGGCGGCGGCGCTCGATCAAGCCGGCCTTGGCCAGTTGCGAGAGCGCCTTGTTCACCGTCATGCGCGAGCAGCCATACTGTTCGGTCAGTTCATGCTCGAACGGAATGCGGTGACCCGGCGCCCAGGCGCCGGAGAGGATCTTCTCGCTGATGTCGGACAGGATGCGCTGGTGCAGCGAACCGCCGCCTTCCGCATCGACTGTGCCGGTTGTGCTCATGCCGAAAGCGCCATCATCACATTGCGAAAGCGTTCGGCGATGGCTTCGCGTTTCGCATGCCTGCCGCCGCTGACCTGTTTTCTGCCATGCACCCAGGCGCAATCCACCTTGCTGCCATTGGCGAAGATCCAGGCGTCAAGGATCGCATCACCACGCTTGCCGGCAAGCGAGGGATGGTCAGCCTGGAGTGAGACGACGTCGGCTGGAGCGCCAACGGCGATCTGTGAGGCGCCAGCGCCGAGAGCGACACTGCCGCCGTCGAGCGCGGCATCGAACAGCGCACGGCCGGTCGAGCCGCCGGCCACCGCCAGCACGTTGCGGGCGCGGTGGGCCAGGCGCTGCGAATATTCGAGCTGGCGCAATTCATCGGGCAATCCGATGAGCACGTTGGAATCGGAGCCGACACCGAAACGGCCGCCATTTTGCATGAACAGGGGCGCGGCGAAGGTGCCGTCGCCGAGATTGGCTTCGGTGATCGGGCAAAGGCCGGCGATGGCGCCGCTCTTCGCCATGCCAATGGTTTCGGCCCCGGTCATATGCGTGGCATGGATCAGGCACCAGCGCTCGTCGACCTTGGCATGGCCAAGCAGAAATTCGACCGGCCGCGCGCCGGACCAGGCAAGGCAGTCCTCGACTTCTTTTACCTGCTCGGCGATGTGGATGTGGATTGGTCCATCGGGCGCCATTGCCGCTACCAGGGCAAGTTCTTCCGGCGTCGCGGCGCGCAGGCTGTGTGGGGCGACACCAACGACAGCTTGATTCAAACTGCGAACGGATTCGCGGCTTTTCTCAACAAGGCGCGTGAACCGATTCACATCATTGATGAATCGGCGCTGGCCTTCATTGGGCGCTGCGCCACCGAAAGACGAATGCGCATAGAAGACCGGTAGCAGTGTCAGGCCGATGCCTGTATCGCCAGCCGCCGCGGCGATGCGCTCGGCCATTTCGGCGATGTTGGCGTAAGGCTGACCGTCTCGGTCGTGGTGGAGATAATGGAATTCGCCGACGCGCGAAAACCCGGCTTCCAGCATCTCGACATAGAGCTGGGCCGCGACCGCTTCGACCTGATCGGGGGTCATCGACAGCGCGAAGCGATACATCACCTCGCGCCAGCTCCAGAAGCTGTCGGCGGAGGGGCCGCGAAGCTCGGCAAGGCCGGCCATGCCGCGCTGAAACGCATGGCTGTGCAGGTTCGGCATGCCGGGCACGAGGATCGCATGACGCTCGTCGCCGGGCAGGGCGCTGGCCGCGGTTTCGACCGCCGTGATGCGGTCGCCGGTGAACGCGATCCGCACATCGGCATGCCAGCCGTCGGGCAGGAGGGCCTGTTCCGCAAAGATCGATGTCACGTTTTTCTCCCCGATTCCCTGTTTATCATGTGATGATAGGACTTGCAGTGCGTTTCAATATGTATATACATAATCGCGACCGATTGAAACGGAAAAGATCATGGCTGGAGAGAGCAAAAGTCGGGCAGGAGAGGTTCGCCTCTGGCGCAATGCGCGCCTGGCAACCATGGCCGAAGGCGCATCCGGGCTTGGCATCGTTGAAAAGGGCGCGATCGCCGTGCGCGATGGCCTGATCGTCTATGCCGGCGCCGAAGCCGATATGCCTTCAGTGCTCAGACAGGGTGTGGAGACGGTTGATTGCGAGGGCCGCTGGATCACGCCCGGCCTGATCGACTGCCACACCCATCTTGTCCATGCCGGCAACCGTGCAAATGAATTCGAGATGCGGCTGGCCGGCGCGACTTATGAGGAGGTCGCACGGGCCGGTGGCGGCATCGTCTCGTCGGTCAAGGCGTTGCGTTCTGCCAGCGAAGGTGATCTCGTCGCCCAGTCGCTGCCGCGTCTCGATGCCCTGATGGCCGAAGGCGTCACCACCGTTGAGATCAAGTCTGGCTACGGCCTCGATCTGGAAAACGAGAAGAAATCACTTCGTGCCGCGCGCCAGCTGGGCGAGCAACGTCCGGTCACGGTCCGCACGACCTTTCTTGGCGCTCACGCGCTGCCGCCTGAAGCAAAGGGCGACAAGGATGCTTTTATCGAGATGGTCGCCAATACGATTCTGCCGGCCGTCGCCGCCGAAGGACTTGCCGATGCAGTCGACGGCTTTTGTGAAGGCATCGCCTTTTCGCCGGAGCAGATGGCTGTCGTATTCGACGCGGCCAAGGCGGCCGGCCTTCCGGTGAAACTTCACGCCGATCAGCTATCCAATTTGCATGGCGCCGAACTTGCCGCCCGCTATGGCGCGCTGTCGGCTGATCATCTCGAATACACCGATGAGGCGGGTGCAGCGGCAATGGCCAAGGCCGGAACCGTAGCGACGATCCTGCCGGGCGCCTACTATTTCATTCGCGAGACGAAAAAGCCGCCGATCGAACTGTTTCGCCGGCATGGCGTCAGCATGGCTGTGGCGACCGACAACAATCCCGGCACCTCGCCGCTGACCTCGCTGTTGCTGACCATGAATATGGCGGCGACGCTGTTTGGCCTCACCGTCGATGAATGCCTTGCCGGCGTCACCCGCGAAGCCGCGCGCGCGCTGGGCCTACTTGCGCAAACCGGCACGCTCGAGGCCGGAAAATTGGCTGACCTTGCGATCTGGGACATCGAACGTCCCGCTGAACTCGTTTACCGCATGGGCTTCAACCCGCTCCATGCCCGCATCTGGAGAGGACAATGACCGAACTGACGCTAAAGCCCGGTAACGCCACGCTGGCCGACTGGCGCGCAATCTATCGCAGTGCCGTGCCGAAACTGGACGATGCCTGCCGGCCAAAGATCAAGGCGAGCGCCGAGGCTGTCGCGCGGATCGTCGCCAAGGGTGAGCCGGTCTATGGCATCAACACCGGCTTCGGCAAACTGGCCAGTGTCCGCATCCCCGCCGAGGATCTCGAAACCCTGCAACGCAACATCGTGCTGTCGCATGCCGCCGGCGTCGGCGAGCCCATGCCGGTCGCCATCGCTCGCCTGATGATGGCGCTGAAGCTTGCCAGCCTGGCGCAGGGCGCCTCCGGGGTCCGCCCGCAGACCATCGAATTGCTCGAAGCGATGCTGGCCAATGACGTCATCCCGGTCGTCCCGGCACAAGGCTCCGTCGGCGCTTCCGGCGACCTTGCCCCGCTGTCGCACATGACGGCGGTGATGATCGGTGTCGGCGAATGCTTTACCCCGCACGGCCGCGTGCCGGCCAAGGTCGCCTTTGTCTCGCATGGGCTGGAGCCGGTGACTTTGGGCGCCAAGGAAGGCCTGGCGCTGCTCAACGGCACGCAGTTCTCGACGGCCTACGCACTTGCCGCCTTGTTCGATGCCGAAGTGCTCTATCAGTCGGCGCTGGTTGCCGGCGCGCTGTCGACCGACGCCGCCAAGGGGTCGGATGCGCCTTTCGATCCGCGCATCCATGCGCTGAGAAAGCATCGCGGCCAGATCGAGACGGCGGATGCCCTGCGCAATCTGATGGCCGGCAGCGCCATTCGTGAATCGCACCGGGTTGGCGACGAGCGCGTGCAGGATCCCTATTGCCTGCGCTGCCAGCCGCAGGTCATGGGCGCGGCACTCACCGTCCTGCGTCAGGCGGCCGACACGCTCGGCACCGAAGCCAATGGCGTCACCGACAATCCGCTGATCTTCGCCGAGGATGATACTGCACTGTCCGGCGGCAATTTCCACGCCGAGCCGGTGGCCTTCGCGGCCGACATGATCGCGCTCGCCGTCTGCGAGATCGGCTCTCTGTCGGAACGTCGCATCGCCATGCTGGTTGACCCCGCGTTGTCGGGCATGCCGGCCTTCCTGACGCCGAAGCCCGGTTTGAACTCCGGCTTCATGATCCCTCAAGTGACAGCGGCGGCACTGGTTTCGGAGAACAAGCAGAAAGCCTATCCGGCTAGCGTGGATTCGATCCCCACCTCTGCCAACCAGGAAGACCACGTCTCGATGGCCGCGCACGGCGCGCGCCGCCTGATCGGCATGGTCGAGAACGCGACGGCCGTCATCGGCATCGAACTGCTGGCTGCCGCGCAAGGCTGCGATTTCCATCTGCCTCTGGCTTCGAGTGCGGCACTTGAAGCGGTGCGCAAGCTGGTCAGGGCCGAGGTGCCACATCTCGACAATGACCGCCATTTCCATCCTGACATGGAAAAGGCCATTGCCATGGTCCGCAGCGGCGCGACCATAAAGGCGGCGGGTGCTGTGGCGCTGCCGTCGATTTCGGGAGCCGCGTGATGGCAAGCACGCCCTGGCTCACGGTGACCCGCGGCACGGCGCCCTTGCTTGTGTCGATCCCGCACACTGGCATCGACCTCGCCGGGCTTGAGAATCGGCTGGTGTCGCCGTGGCTGGGCCGTCGCGACTGCGACTGGTGGATCGACCAACTCTATGATTTCGCAGGCGACCTTGGTGCGACCGTGGTGCACACCGCGATCTCGCGCACCGTCATCGACGTCAACCGCGATCCATCCGGTGCCTCGCTCTATCCAGGCCAGGCGACGACTGGCCTTTGTCCGACCGAGACCTTCGACGGTGATCCACTCTACCGGGAGGGCGAGGAACCTGGACCGTCGGAGGTCGACGAACGCCGCGAAAAATTCTTCGTGCCTTATCACACGGCCCTGCAAGCCGAGATCGACAGGCTGCGCGCCCTGCACGGCAAGATCGTCGTCTACGACTGCCACTCGATCCGCTCGGTGCTGCCGCGCCTGTTCGAAGGCACGCTGCCGGTCTTCAATCTCGGCACCAATGACGGCAAGAGCGCCGATCCCGTGCTGCAGGCAACGGTCGGCCAGATCATGGCCGAAACCGGCGAAGCCTTTGTCATCAACGGCCGCTTCAAGGGCGGCTGGATCACGCGCCATTTCGGCCAGCCGCAGAACGGTGTCCACGCGCTGCAGATGGAACTGTCCAACCGCGGCTATATGCGCGAGCCGGAAGGCAAGGGTACGCCCGACAACTGGCCGGTGCCTTATGACGCCGAGTTTGCTGCGCCGATCCGCGTGACGCTCGAGAAAATTCTGAAGACCGCAATTGCCTGGGCGCAAAGCTAATATCCTTTCGGGAGATGCCGCATGAACAATCCTCGCCACAACATCCGTGAAGTCCGCAGCCCGCGTGGCACGGAAATCAGCGCGCGCTCCTGGCTGACGGAAGCGCCATTGCGCATGCTGATGAACAATCTCGACCCCGACGTCGCCGAGAACCCCAACGAGTTGGTCGTCTATGGCGGCATCGGCCGGGCGGCGCGCACCTGGAACGATTTTGACAGCATCGTCGCGTCCTTGAGGACGCTGGCCGATGACGAGACGCTGCTGGTGCAGTCCGGCAAGCCGGTCGGCGTGTTCCGCACCCACACTGATGCGCCGCGCGTGCTCATCGCCAATTCCAATCTGGTGCCGCATTGGGCGACTTGGGAAAAATTCAACGAGCTCGATAAGAAGGGCCTGATGATGTACGGCCAGATGACGGCCGGCTCCTGGATCTACATCGGCACGCAAGGCATCGTGCAGGGGACCTATGAGACCTTTGTCGAGGCTGGCCGCCAGCATTATGGCGGCAATCTCAAGGGCAAGTGGATCCTGACCGGCGGCCTCGGCGGCATGGGCGGCGCGCAGCCGCTGGCGGCGGTGATGGCCGGCGCCTGCTGCCTGGCGATCGAATGCAACCCCGATTCGATCGATTTTCGCCTGCGCACCCGCTATGTCGACGAGAAGGCCGAGACGCTCGACGAGGCGATGGAAATGATCGAGCGCTGGACCAAGGCCGGCGAGGCGAAGTCGGTCGGCCTGCTTGGCAATGCGGCCGAGATCGTCCCGGAAATGTTCAGGCGCGGCATCCGCCCCGATATGGTCACCGACCAGACTTCGGCCCACGACCCCATCAATGGCTATCTGCCGAAGGGCTGGACGATGGCTGAATGGCGCGAGAGGCGCGTCAGCGACCCGAAGGCGGTTGAGAAGGCGGCGCGCGCTTCCATGCGCGAACATGTCGAGGCGATGGTGGCCTTCTGGAACGCCGGCGTGCCGACGCTCGACTATGGCAACAACATCCGCCAGGTGGCGAAGGAAGAGGGTTTCGAGAACGCCTTTGCCTTCCCCGGTTTCGTGCCAGCCTATATCCGCCCGCTGTTCTGCCGTGGCATCGGGCCGTTCCGCTGGGCAGCGCTGTCCGGCGATCCGGAAGACATCTACAAGACCGACGCCAAGGTGCGGGAACTGACGCCCGGCAATACACATCTGCACAACTGGCTGGACATGGCGCGCGAGCGCATCGCCTTCCAGGGGCTGCCGGCGCGCATCTGCTGGGTTGGGCTTGGCGATCGCCATCGGCTCGGCCTCGCCTTCAACGAGATGGTGGCCAAAGGTGAGCTCAAGGCGCCAGTCGTCATTGGTCGCGATCATCTCGATTCAGGCTCGGTCGCTTCGCCGAATCGCGAGACGGAATCAATGAAGGACGGCTCGGATGCCGTGTCCGACTGGCCATTGCTCAACGCGCTGCTCAACACCGCGTCCGGCGCCACCTGGGTGTCGCTGCATCATGGCGGCGGCGTCGGCATGGGATTCTCGCAGCATGCGGGCATGGTCATCGTCGCCGACGGTACCCCTGACGCGGCCAGGCGGCTTGAGCGTGTGCTCTGGAACGATCCGGCGACCGGCGTCATGCGTCACGCCGATGCCGGCTATGACATCGCCATCGAGTGCGCCAGGGAGCACCAGCTCAACCTGCCGGGCATTCTGGGCTGAGGCCATGCATATCCTGCGGGCAGCCGAATACCGATCGATGCCGTGGAAGAACGGCGGTGGCGTGACGACGGAAATCGTCGTCTCGCCCACTGCCGCGGGACTCGATGATTTCGACTGGCGCGTCTCCATGGCGCGTGTCGAGAACGGCGGTCCGTTCTCGCAATTCGCCGGCATCGACCGCACTTTGGCGGTGCTGGAAGGGGAGGGCATTTCCCTCGACATTGCCGGCCGGCCACCCGTCGCGGTGACCAGGGCGGCCGCGCCGCTCTCCTTTCCTGCGGACGCGCCGACAATTGCGGCACTGATCGCCGGCCCGATCACGGACCTCAACGTCATGACAAGGCGCAGCCGCATGACCCATGTGGTCGAGCGCCTGATGATTTCGGCTCCGCTCGAAATCCAGCCCGAAGCCGATACGACCCTCATCCTGAGCCTTGATGGGGACATCACGGTGGCCGGAGCAATGCCGGCCCGCCTGGGGCCGCTCGACACGCTTTTGGTCGAGCCCAATGCCGGAAAAATGCTCATCGAGCCGGCCGGGATCACGACGCTGTTCGTGATCCGCATCGATCGTGTCGCGGGCAACAATTAACGTCTGTTTCCAAACATGATCGTGACGCCGGCGAAATATGGCGTAAGCTCTCCACAACATCACGAAAAAGCCTGAATCCTCTTCGTCGATCAAATCCGGACGGGAGCGAGGGGCGCTCGTCTGGAGGTTGTCGAAAGATAACGCCCTGTCGTGGTGCGGACACAAACTTTCGGCCAAGTGTTGCGATGCAACCAATTGCATTTGAATCGGTTTTAAGGACATTGCCGTGGCGGTGACGCCGCTGAGTGTCCGCCATACGGAATTTTCAATGAATATTCAGACAAACCCTGCCCAAATCGACAAGACGAGCGCCAGCTTCCCGGCCATTACCGAGGAGCCGATACGCTCCAATTTTCTGCCTGAAGACCGCCTGCGAGAGCTTGGCGAAACCCTGGCCAAGGGGGACCTCAAGGATTTGTTCGGCCTGACGCCATTCGATTTTCAGGCGCGCACCCGAGACAGCGCCAAGAAGATCCTGGAAGTCTACCGGTCGACCAATGCAGCGCAGGCCAAGGGCGAAACGATCACTCCGGCCGCGCAATGGCTGCTCGACAACAATTATCTGGTCGAAGAGACCATTTTCCAGATCAAGCGTGATCTGCCGCGCCGTTTCTACCGCCAGTTGCCGACGCTGAAGCTGCCGGACGGGGCAGCCGTGCCGCGCGCGCTGGCGCTGGCCTGGACCTATGTGGCGCATTCGGACAGTTCCGTTTCGGCGACCATGTTCAAGGCGATCGTCGAGGGTTTTCAGTCGGTCGAACCGCTGAAGATCGGTGAACTCTGGGCGCTGCCTTCGCTGCTGCGCTTCGTGCTGATCGAGAATCTTCGCCGCCTGGCCGTCAGGGTCAATCGCACCCGGCAGATGCGCCAGATCGCCAATGATGTCGCCGACCGCGTGCTGGCGACCGACGACAGCGCCGACCGGCAGGCGATCCTGTCGAGCTACAGCGCCCACGCCCAAGACACCACCTTCGCCACCCAGTTGCTTTATCGTTTGCGCGATGGATCGCAGAACGCCGGCAAGGCGCTGGAATGGCTGGAAGGGGAGCTCGAGAAAACCGGCTCCGACGCCGAGGAAATCATCATCGGCGAGCATCACACGCTGTCCAGCGGCAACGTGACCACGGGCAACATCATCCGCGGCCTGCGCCTCATCAACGACGTCGACTGGACGGTGTGGTTCGAGGGCGTCAGCCGTATCGACACGCTTCTGCGCGAACGCACGGATTTCGCCGCACTGGACTTCTTCTCGCGCGACCAGTACCGGACCGCGATCGAGGAACTGGCACGCCGCTCCGACCTCTCCGAATTTCGTGTGGCTGAGAAGGCTATCGAACTCTCCGGCCATCTGTCCGATGGTTCCGAGGTCGATCCGGCCAAACCCCTTACCGACGTCGGCTTCTTCCTCGTCGGCCCGTGCCGGCAGGAACTGGAAAAAGCGATCGGCTATCGGCAGACCGTCAGCCAGATCGTCAACCGCACCTTCCGCAAGACCGGTTGGCTGGGCATCGTGCTTCCGGTCTTTGCGCTGACGGTCCTGCTTCTCGTCCTGGCTGGCAACGCGCTTGCCCATCTCGGTCTCTCGGTACCGTCCATCGTCGTGATGCTGGCCTTGTTTGCCGTGCCGGCCAGTGAAGGTGCGCTGGCGTTCTTCAACACGGTCGTGCTGCTGTTCCTGAAGCCAACGCGGCTGGTCGGCTATGACTACAAGCATGGCGTGCCGACGGAGGCGCGCACACTGGTGGTGGTGCCTTCGCTTATCGGCTCACGCGACGACGTCGAGGAAAACATCCGCAACATCGAAGTGCATCACCTCGCCAATCTGGCGGGCGAGATTCACTTCGCCTTGCTTTCGGACTGGCCCGACAGCAAGACCGAGATCGATGCCGGGGATATGGAAATCCTCGAATACGCCCGTGCCGAGATCGCCCGGCTGAACGCCCGCCACCCTGTCGAAACCGGGGCGCCCCGCTTTTATCTGTTGCACCGGCACCGGCTGTTTAACGCCGCCCAGGGCGCATGGATGGGCTGGGAGCGCAAGCGTGGCAAGCTGCATGAACTGAACCTGATGTTGCGCGGCGACAGCGACACCACCTTCCTGCCGCTGGATGTGCCCCTGCCGGAAAACGTCGTCCACGTGATGACGCTCGACGCCGATACGCGCACCACGCGCGACGCGGTCGCCACCTTGGTTGGCAAGCTTTGTCATCCGCTCAACCGGCCGCATTTCGATGCGGCAAAACACGTGGTCACGGCCGGCTACGCGATCCTGCAGCCGCGCATCACCGCGTCGCTGACATCAGGCGATGATGCGTCGTTCTTCCAGCGGGTTTTCTCCGCCAATCGCGGCCTGGATCCTTATGTCTTCGCCGTATCCGATCTCTACCAGGACGTCTTCGGTGACGGGTCCTTCACAGGCAAGGGCCTCTATCATGTCGACGCCTTCGAAGCCGCCCTGCAGGGGCGCATCGAGGAAAACACCATCCTCAGCCATGATCTGCTCGAGGGTGCGCTGGCGCGCTCGGCCTTGGTCACCGACGTCGAACTGGTCGAGGACTATCCTACCCGTTACTCCGTCGACGCGTCGCGTCATCATCGCTGGGCGCGGGGCGACTGGCAGCTTCTCGGCTTCATTCTCGACCCGCGCTCGGGTGTGCCGGCGCTGTCGCGCTGGAAGATGGTCGACAATCTGCGCCGCTCGGTGACGCCTATCTTCTGGGTGATGGCGGCAATCGCCGGTTGGTCTCTGCTACCCTTCACGCAGGCGGCACAATGGCAGGCCCTGCTCATCCTCACGCTGTTCATGGCCCCCACTTTCGACATCGTCAACGCGATCCTGCCGAAGAGCGGCGACCAGACGCCGCGCGGTCATTTCTCGGCGCTGGCCCGCGATGTTGCCTTTGGCACGGCCATGGTGGCGCTGAAGATCGTTCTCATGGCGCATCTGGCCTGGATGATGGGCGACGCGATCATCCGCACATTCTACCGGCTGTTCGTCAGCCGGCAGAACCTGCTGGAATGGCGCACCGCCTCACAGGCGCACAAGAACGGCGACAACGATCTCGGCTCCTACTACGGCATGATGTATGGCGCGGTGATCATCGGTTTTGTCGGCCTTGCCATCCCGGTCCTGGCGGATTCCACCGGGGCCTTCGTCGCCTTCTTCTTCGCCCTTTTCTGGATCGGTTCGCCGGCCGTCGCCGCCTGGATCAGCCGTTCGGCCGAAACCGAGGACCGCTTGCGCATCTCGGCCGCTGACATCCATGCGCTGCGCACGGTTGCGCGGCGCACTTGGCACTATTTCGAAACCTTCGTCACGGCCGAGCATCACAACCTGCCGCCGGACAATTTCCAGGAGAGCCCGGCGCCCGTTGTCGCGCCCCGCACGTCGCCGACCAACGTCGGCGTCTATCTCCTGTCCGTAGTCTCGGCGCGCGATTTCGGCTGGATCAGCCTGTCAGATGCCATCACCCGCATCGACGCCACCATGACGACCATCGAGAGCATGCCGCGCAGCCGCGGCCATCTGTTCAACTGGTACGACACGACGACGCTGAAGCCGCTCTATCCGCTCTATATTTCTGCGGTGGACAGCGGCAATCTTGCCGGCCATCTGGTGGCGGTCGCCGCCGCCTGCGCGGAATGGGCGGAGGCGCCCTCTGTCCACCTCCAGGGTGATTTCGAGGGCATCCTCGACACGGTGACGATCCTCTCGGAGAGCCTCGACGACTTGCCTGACGACCGCCGCCAGTTGCGGCCGTTGCGTCAGCGCCTGACGGACCGTCTCGACGGTATGCGGCGTGCGGTCGAGACCATCAAGGCGCAGCCCGAAATGGCGTCGATCCGCACGATCAACCTAGCGATTCTGGCCGGCGAGATCCGCAAGCTGGCGACCGCCATCGACACCGAAGCCGCATCGGCGCGCAGCGATGTCATCGCCGATTGGGCGGCAAGACTCGAAGCGACCTGCGAGGCGCATGTCTCCGACTCGCATAGCGATGACAATGCCGTCGAAGCGTTGCGCGCCAAGCTGTTGACGCTGCGCGAACGCACGCGCCGCTTTGCCTTCGAGATGGAGTTTGCCTTCCTGATGCGGCCGGAGCGCAAGCTGCTCTCGATCGGCTACCGGGTCGAGGAACGTCAGCTCGACGAGAGCTGCTATGATCTGCTCGCCTCCGAGGCGCGACTGACCAGCCTGTTCGCCATCGCCAAGGGCGACCTGCCGACCGAGCATTGGTTCCGGCTTGGGCGGCCGATCGTCGAGATCGGCTTCCAGGGCGCACTGATGTCCTGGTCCGGCTCGATGTTCGAGTACCTGATGCCGCCACTGGTGATGAAGGAGCCGCAAGGCAGTATCCTCAATCAGACCAGCAAGCTGATCATCAAGCGACAGATCCAGTACGGCCGCCAGAAGAACGTTCCGTGGGGCATTTCCGAAGCGGCCTACAACGCCCGCGATCGCGAGTTGACCTACCAGTACACCAATTTTGGCGTTCCCGGGCTTGGCCTGAAGCGCGGCCTTGGCCAGAACACCGTGATTGCCCCTTACGCCACGGTGCTGGCGGCGCAGTTCAACCCACGCGAGGCTGTCCAGAACCTGGCCCGGTTGCGCGAAATCGGCGCGCTTGGTCGTCATGGCTATTACGACGCGGTCGACTTCACGCCGCAGCGCGTGCCCGAAGGTACCGACCACGCCGTCGTGCTGAACTACTATGCGCACCATTCGGGCATGTCGATCGCCGCCGTCGCCGACGCTATTTTCGAAGGGCGCTTGCGCGACCGCTTCCACAGCGATCCGGTCATCGAATCCGCCGAATTGCTGCTGCAGGAAAGGGCGCCGCGCGACATTCCAACGGCGACGGTGAGGACCGAGGCCGATGAACGGGCCAAGGACGAGACCGAGGTGGAAAGCCCCGACACGCGCATCGTGCTCAATCCCTTGCAGGCGCTGCGCTCGACCAGTGTGATGTCCAATGGCCGGTACTCGGTCATGGTCACGGCAACAGGTTCGGGCTACAGCCGCTGGGGTGAGCTTTCCATCACCCGCTGGCAGCCCGATCCGACGGAAGACCGGCTTGGCTCCTATATCTTCCTGCGCGACGCGGGCAGCGGAGACTGGTGGTCGGCGACAGCCGAGCCGAAGCGCGCGGCCGACGAAAAGTCGCAGACATTGTTCTCCGACGACAAGGCGAGCTTTGTCAAGACGGTGGGCACGCTGCGCTCCGAGGTCGAATGCATCGTCATCTCGGAAGGCAATGGCGAGGGCCGCCGGGTCACGCTTTACAACGAAGGCAACACCGATCGGCATATTGAGGTGACATCCTTCGCCGAACTGGTGCTCGGCTCGGATGCCTCGGACAATGCGCATCCTGCCTTCTCGAAGATGTTCGTGGAAACGGAAATTGCTCCCAATAACGGCGCGATCTTTGCCACGCGGCGCAAGCGGGAAACGAGTGAACCGGACATCACAATGGTGCACTTCGTCACCGATCCATCCGGCCCCGCGCGGGACGCCGAGGCGGAAACCGACCGGCGCGCCTTCATCGGGCGTGGCCGCACCATCGTCGATGCGGCTGCCTTTGATCCTGGCGCGAAGCTTGGCGGTCACTCCGGCTTCACGCTGGATCCGATCGTCTCGCTGCGCCGCCAGGTGCGTGTGCCAGCGAACAAGAAGATATCGCTGACATTCTGGACCGCCGTCGGCGCGAACCGCGCCGAACTGGAGCAGGCCATCGCCCGGCTTGATCATCAGGAAAGTTTCGCCCGCCAAGCGATGCTCGCCTGGACGCGCAGCCAGGTGCAGACCCGTCATCTGGGGTTGAGCCTGACCGACGCCGCCAACGTGCAGAAGCTCGCGCGCTACCTGATCTATCCCGATCCGTTCCTGCGCCTTCCGGCCGAATCCATCGCCTCCGGGCTCGGCAAGCAATCGAGCCTGTGGCCAACCAGTATTTCCGGCGACTTTCCGATCTTCCTGGTCAGGATCGGCGATGTGGCCGATCTGGAAATCGTCGCCCAGGCGCTACGCTTCCAGGAGTATATGCGTGCCCGTGGCATGATGATCGATTTCGTCGTCGTCAACGAGCAGGCGTCCTCTTATGTCCAGGACCTGCAACGCGCGGTCGAGACGCTGTGCGAAAACAGTCGCCTGCGAGGCAAGGAACTCGGGCCGCGCCAGCACATCTTCGCGGTGCGCCGCGACCTGATGGACGAGACGACCTACAAGACCTTGCTCGCCGTCGCCCGGGTGGTGCTGCATACGCGCAACGGTACGATCTTCGACCAGATCGAGCGGGCCGAAGCCGCTGCTCTACAGGCGCGTGATGCTCAGCAGCCTGTCGGAGCGGCGACCGCTCGCGAACCGTCATTGCCAGTCCCGATGGCTCCAGCAATGGGCAATCATGCCTTGATGGACAGCCGCGCGGACGGCAGTGGGCTGAGCAACTGGAATGGCTTTGGCGGCTTCGACAGCGATGGGCGGCATTATGTCGTGCGACTGGCCGGCCGGCGCACAACGCCGCAGCCATGGATCAATGTCGTCTCCAACGCGTCGTTCGGCTTCCACACATCGGCTGAAGGCGCTGCTTTCACCTGGAGCCGCAACAGCCGCGATTACCAGCTGACGCCGTGGTCGAACGACCCGGTCACCAACCGGCCGGGCGAGGGCGTCTACATCTACGATCAAGCCAGTGGCAAGGCGTTCTCGCCGTTGGCCACCGTCGTTCGCGATCCGACGATGACGTATGAAGCTTGGCATGGGCAGGGTTTTTCAACCTTCCGTTCCAGGCGTGGCCCGCTGTCGATGGATCTCACCCATGTTGTGGATCCGGTCGATCCGGTGAAGATTTCCCGGCTGCGCATCCAGAATGGCGGCTCGGTGCCGGTGCGGTTGCGTGTCTACGCCTATGCCGAATGGGTGCTTGGCGGCCATCGCTCGCGCACGGCGGCCACGATCGTTTCGTCCAGGGATGCCGCGACCGGCGCGTTGCTGGCACAAAATCCCTACGGCCTCGATTTCAGCGAACGCGTGGCCTTCCTTGCCTCGGACACCGATCCGCAATCGGTGACGGCGGACCGAAGCGAGTTCCTCGGCCGGCATGGCACAAGCGAATTCCCGCATGCTGTCCTCAGCGGCAGCGCCCTGTCAGGCCGCATCGAAGCCGGTGACGATCCCTGCGCGGCAATGGTTCGCGACATCGAAGTGCCTGCCGGCGGTGATGTGACCCTGCTTTGGCTACTCGGCGATGCGGGCTCCGTCGAGGAAGCCAGCGCGCTGGTGCGGACCCATCGCGGCAAGGATTTCGATCAGCGGTTGGCCGACAACGAGCGCGAGTGGCGCGGTTTTCTCGACACCATCCAGGTCGAGACGCCCGACAAGGCGCTCGATGCCATGGTCAACCACTGGCTGCCGTACCAGAGCCTAGCCTGCCGCATCCGTGCCCGTTCCGCCTTCTACCAGGCGAGCGGTGCCTTCGGCTTCCGTGACCAGTTGCAGGACACGCTGGCTCTGCTTGCCCATGATCCGAACCTGGCACGCGAACAGATCCTCAACGCCGCGCGCAGGCAGTTCCCCGAAGGCGACGTGCAGCATTGGTGGCTGCCGCGCACGGGAGCGGGTGTGCGCACGATGATCTCGGACGACGTTGTATGGCTCGCCCATGCCACGGCCCGCTACCTGCTGGTGACAGGCGATACCGCGATCCTCAAGGAGCAACTGCCTTTCATCGACGGCCAGGCTCTGGCCGAAGGTGAGCATGACGCCTTCTTCACGCCTGAACCGTTGAAGAAGACCGCCTCGCTTTACGAGCATTGCGCGCGTGCGCTCGACCTTGCGGTCAAGCGCAGCAGTCCCGCGGGCTTGCCGTTGATCCTGGGTGGCGATTGGAACGACGGCATGAACCGGGTCGGCGACCACGGCAAGGGCGAGAGCGTCTGGCTTGGCTGGTTCCTGCTGAAGACGCTGGGCGACTTTTCCGCCGTGGCCAAGACCGAAGGCGACGCCAAGCATGCTCAGGCCTGGACGAAGCATGCCGAGATGCTGAAGCGCGCTTTGGAAACCACTGCCTGGGATGGCGAGTGGTATCGCCGGGGCAGCTTCGACGATGGTACGCCGCTTGGTTCACGCAGTTCCGAGGAGTGCAAGATCGACTCCATTGCCCAGTCATGGAGCGTGCTCTCGGGCGATGGCGATCCGGCGCGATCCAAGACCGCGATGGACCAGGCCACGAAAATGCTGGTCGATGACGAACTCCAGATCGTCAAGCTTTTCACGCCGCCCTTCTCGAAGACCGACAAGGATCCAGGTTATATCAAGAGCTATCCGCCGGGCGTCCGCGAGAACGGCGGCCAGTACACCCACGCAGCGACATGGTTCGTCATTGCGCTGGCCGAAATGGGCCGCACCGACGATGCATATCGCTGTTTCTCGATGCTCAACCCGGTCAACCACGCTCTCGATGAGGCATCGGCCGAGCACTATCGTGTCGAACCCTATGTCGTGGCCGCCGATATCTATGCCGGTGAAGGCAGGGGCGGCCGTGGTGGTTGGACCTGGTACACGGGCTCGGCCGGCTGGCTCTATCGTGCTGCGGTCGAGAGCATCCTTGGCATCGAAAGGCGAGGCAAACGCATCCAGTTCCAGCCGCGTCTGCCCAGCCATTGGGGCGGCTATACCGCAACGCTCAAGATGTTGGGCGGCGAACTCAAGGTCCGCGTCATCAGGGACGGCAAGGCCAAGGCTGTATCGCTTGAAGTAAACGGCGCCAAAGCCAAGGGGTCATCTTTTGAGCCCAAGGCTGGTGACAACGCCGAGGTGGTCGTCAGGATTCCCGCCTAGAAAACGGCGGGGAATTCGGGGAGCGCTAACGCAACGGCTCGAAGATCGTGATCGATTTTCGGGCCGTTCGTTTAGATTCAATGGCTTAGCCTGCCCCTTGCACCATCGAGAATGCGCGGCTTCCGGCAAAGGTTCGCCTTCCCAATACATGCGTGATCTTGTTTCGACGGAGTAATCGCGATTTTTGGAGCTTCTCGGGAACCTTCATTGATTAAAATTGCGGCAGCACTATCTGATTGCCATGATTTTGCCGCACCGCTGACATTTCACCTTTTATCTCAGTCCGTTAGCTGATCACGGCAGATTTCGGAACGTCGCTATCTTTTGTTCGCGAAATGGGAACGGAAGCTGTAGACGGGCATTGTTTTGCGACGAATGACCCGATACGAGTCATGAAATGATGCAGTGCACAAATAGTTTGGCGGAGTAGCTGCGGTGTCCCTTCTGCAAATCTACTGGAGAGCGCTCGGTTATCTCGCTGCCGACAAGAAACGCGTCGCTCTGATCTGCGGCGCGAATGTCGCGCTCGCCATCGTAGCGCTTCTCGAGCCGATTATGTTTGGTCGCGTCATTGGCGCTATCTCCGAACGCGGCTCTGTCTTCACCACGCTGGTCATGTGGGCCGGTCTCGGCGCCTTCAACATCGTTGCTTTCGTCATGGTGGCGCGCGGCGCTGACCGCTTTGCCCATGCGCGGCGCAGCGAGGTTCTGTGCCAGTCCTTCGAGCGCGTGATCACTATGCCGCTCGCCTGGCACCATCAGCACGGCACCTCCAATGCGTTGCACACGCTGCTGCGCGCCGTCGAAACCCTGTTCAGCCTCTGGCTTGAATTCATGCGCCAGCACCTTTCCACGGCTGTCGCCCTCGTACTGCTGGTCCCGACCGCGATCAGCATGGACCTGCGCATGTCGCTGGTGCTGCTTGGCCTCGGACTGCTCTATGTCGGCATCGGTCGGATGGTAATGCGCCGCACCAAGGCGGGCCAAGCGGCCGTAGAGCGTCATTATCATCAGGTCTTCGCTCATGTAACGGATTCGGTCAGCAACGTCGCGGTTCTGCAGAGCTACAACCGTCTCGGTCTCGAAGCCGAGACGCTGAGGCGCTATGTCAAGAACCTGCTGGACGCACAGAACCCTGTGCTCGACTGGTGGGCGCTGGCCAATGCCTTGCACCGTCTATCATCGGCAATCTCGATGCTGATCGTGTTGTCGATCGGCTCCTATCTCGTGACTCATGGTCAGTTGGGTATCGGCGATGTGATTGCCTTCACCGGCTTTGCCACGATGCTGATTGCTCGCCTCGACCAGATGTCGGCCTTCGCCAACCAGATTTCCGAGGCGCGCGCCAAGCTAGAAGATTTCTACCAGCTCGAGGACTCCGCGGCCGATGCCGCCGAGCCGGACGGCTTGCGCGATCTCGCCAATGTCACCGGTCATGTCCGCTTCGAGAATGTCGGCTTCGAATTCGCCAATTCGGGCCAGGGCATCGACGACGTGTCGTTTGAGGTTCTGGCCGGCCAGACTGTCGCCATCGTCGGACCGACCGGCGCCGGCAAGACCACGCTCATCAATCTGCTGCAGCGCGTCTTCTCACCGTCCCATGGCCGTATCCTGATTGACGGCGTCGACACTCGCACGGTGACCCGCAAGTCGCTGCGCCATTCGATCGCCACCGTGTTCCAGGACGCAGGCCTGCTCAACCGCTCGATCGAGGACAATATCCGAGTCGGCCGTGCCGATGCGACCAATGACGAGATCCACGCCGCCGCCAATGCGGCTGCCGCGCAGGACTTCATACTGTCCAAAAGCAGCGGCTACGACACGCTGGTTGGCGAACGTGGCGGCCAGCTTTCGGGCGGTGAGCGTCAGCGTATCGCTATTGCCCGCGCCGTGCTGAAGGACGCCCCGATCCTGGTGCTCGACGAAGCGACCAGCGCCCTCGATGTCGAGACCGAGGACCGCGTCAAGGAAGCTATCGATGAACTCAGGCGCGACCGCACCACCTTCATCATCGCGCACCGCCTGACCACTGTCCGCGACGCCGATCTGGTCGTGTTCATGGACAAGGGCAGGGTGATCGAAATGGGCGGCTTCGCTGAACTGTCGCTGCGCAACGGCCGCTTCGCCAGCCTGCTGCGCGCCGGCGGCCTGCTCAACGACGAGGAGGTTCGCCGCCTCAGCCGCACGGTCCAGCAGCAGGAAGAAGCCGCCTGAGCAGATGTTGGTTCTTCCTTCTCCCGCGAGGGACAAGGAAGAACGCCGCCTGTGACACCACCGCTCGATTGCCCCAATCGCGCTGTCGGTCTATGTAAAGTCGCATGAGCGATACCTCTTCACGCCTGAGCGACTGGACCGATCTCGCCAACCCGACGCGCTTCGTCGGGCTGGCCGACAAGGTCGTGCCGTGGCTGGCGGGGATTGCCGCGCTTGTCCTTGCTGTCGGGCTCTATATGAGCTTCGCGGCACCTGAGGATTTCCAGCAAGGCATCACGGTGCGCATCATGTACATCCACGTGCCCTTCGCCTGGCTCGCCATGATGTGCTACACGCTGATGGCTGTATCGGCGCTGGGCACGTTGGTCTGGCGCCATCCGCTGGCCGATGTCGCGCTCAAATCCGCGGCACCGATCGGCGCCACGTTTACGGCGCTTGCACTGATCACCGGTTCGATCTGGGGCAAGCCGATGTGGGGCACATGGTGGGTGTGGGACGCGCGGCTGACCTCGGTGTTCGTGCTGTTCCTGATGTATCTCGGCATCATCGCGCTGACCCGCGCGCTCGACGATGCCGGACGCGCCGCTTGGGCCGCCGCCATCATCACGCTGGTAGGCTTCATCAACATCCCGATCATCAAATTCTCGGTCGACTGGTGGAACACGCTGCACCAGCCAGCGTCCGTGTTCCGGCTTGGTGGCCCGACGATCGACCCAAGCCTGCTTTGGCCGCTGCTGGTCATGGCCGTTGGTTTCACGGTGCTGTTCTTCGCGCTGCATCTTATGGCGATGCGCACCGAGATCCGCCGCCGTCGCGTCATTGCCATGCGCCGCGTCGCGGCACGGCAGGCCGAACGCCAACCGGTCTGAGATTCTGTACCTGAAAGACGCTTGGTTCAGCCCATCCGGCCGCGGGCTGCCAGCGGCAGTGTTTCCAGCACTTTTTCCCCGTCGATCAGATTGACCTGGTTGAACAGGTTGGTGACGACGCAGCAATGGTCGGGCACCACGCGGACGCGATCACCGATGCGCAGCTTCGCGTCGCCCGAGAGCGTGACAGTGCCATGTTCTTCGCTGAGGCCGGTGACCCTTGCATCGGGAGCGCCGAGCAACTCGCCAAAATCCTTGAGTCCCAGCGTGTCGCTGGACAGAGCCTTGCTGCCGGCATCAAGTATGGCGCGCGTCGATGTCGGGTGGCTGACCACCGTCGACAGCACCGTCAGCGCGCAATCGTCGATGCCGCCCACGCCTTTGGCGACCTGATAACGGTCGAGATAGATGTAAGTGCCCGGGCGATATTCGGTGACGACCGATGTATTGCTGGAGCGCCACATGTCTGGGGTGCCGCCGCTGGAGATGCGCTCGCAGGCGAGCCCCGATGCAGCCAACGCTTGCTTGGCATCGGCCAGCCACGCCTCGGCCTCTTCGGCGCGGCCGGCCGCTGGGTAGGTCATCAAGCCACCGAAGGCGAGGCCGCCGGCCTTGTCGATCTGCCTTGCCAGTGCAACGGCTTCGCTTGCCGACTGGACGCCGCAACGGCCCATGCCGGTATCGCACTCCACCAGCACCGGCAGGCGATGACCGCCATCGGTGAAGGTGGCGGCGAGCCCCTCGATCGTGTCCAGACTATCGGCGGTCACCGACAGCGTCACGCGGCGATGCAGCGCCAGCAAGCGCTCGAGCTTGGCGCGCCCGAGAATGTTGTAGGGGAGGAAGATGTCGGTCAGCCCGGCATCGGCCATCACCTCGACCTCGCCGATCTTCTGGCAGGTGATGCCGACGGCGCCTGCCGCGACCTGTTTCTTCGCCCAGTAGGGCAGCTTGTGGGTCTTGATATGCGGTCTCAGCTTCAATCCCTGGCGGTCGGCATGGGCCTGCGCACGGGCGATGTTGGCTTCAGCGCGCGCGGCGTCGATCAGGATCGACGGCGTATCGAGATCATGGATGGTCGGCATCGTCTGTCGTCCTGTGAAAATTTGGATGGGTTATGACCCTGAAAGCGCGCGATGTCACGCTGCCAGCGGCTCGGATCTGTGGTCCATGCGCGCAACGGGCAGGGGCTCGAAAGGCAAGATGGATCGACACCGCAACGGCGTTCGGCTATGCGATTTGCCAGACAAGTCGACACGAAGGACCATGATCATGAAACGCTCCGCCATCAACGACATCATCCGCGAAGCCGACGCGTTCATCCGCTCGTTCGGCTACATCATGCCACCCTTCGCCTACTGGTCGCCGGAAGAGATGAAGGCGCGTCAGGTCGATTCCTCGGCCGTGTTCACCTCGCGACTCGGCTGGGACATCACCGATTACGGCCAGGAGAAATTCAAGGAGCTCGGCCTCTTCCTGTTCACCGTTCGCAACGGGCGCTACGAGGACATGAAGAAGGGCATGGGCATGCTCTATGCCGAGAAGATCATGATCTCGCGCAAGGACCAGCTGTCGCCGATGCATCGCCACAACATCAAGGCCGAGGACATCATCAACCGCGGCGGCGGCAAGCTGGTGCTCGAACTGTTCATGCACGATCGCGACGGCGGCATCGATCCGAAGGCCGAGGTGTCGGTGCCTGTCGACGGAACCATCCACAGGCTGCCGGCGGGCGGGCTGCTCAAGCTCGACCCCGGCCAGAGCGTTACGCTGTTGCCGGGCGTCTGGCATGCCTTCTGGGCCGAGGGCAAGGATGTCCTGATCGGCGAGGTGTCGACCGTCAATGACGACCTCACCGACAACGTCTTCCGCGAGCCGATCGGCCGGTTCTCCAACATCGATGAGGATGTTGCTCCGGTGCACCTGCTGGTGTCCGACTACGAGAAGTGGTTGGGGTAAGCCGTAACCGGGTCGAGCTGCGACAGGTCAAGGAAGGCACTCAGCGTCGACGAATTGGCGGAAATCTCTTAATAATCGCGGCGAGGTCGCTCTCACCACATCATGAATGAGGCGACATCCGCATCCGCCACCTTGCCGGCATTCACGTCGACGATCGCCTGATCGACGATCGCCACGCCCTCTGCCACCTCATCCTCGGTCAGCGTCAGCGGCGGCATGAATTCGAGCACGTTGGCTTTCAGCCCGACATAGCTGAAGGCGGCACCCAGTTCATAACCGCGATAGATTATCTTCGCGGTCGTGGTCGCTGCGACCGGCTCCCGCGTCTTGCGGTCCTTGACCAGATCGACGCCGATGGCGAGACCGCGCCCGCGCACGTCGCCGATGATCTCGTGCTTTGCGGCAAGCGCCCGCAGCGCATCGGCGAAGAGTTTCCCTGTCCGCGCCGAGCGCTCGACCAAGCCTTCGTTCTCGATCGTCTTCAGCACCGCATTGCCAGCGGAAGTCGCGACGGGATTGCCGGCGGTCGTCTGCAGCGCGAAGGCGGGCGCGTGGTCCATGATCTCTTTTGGCCCGACCACCGCCGACAGTGGCAGGCCGCCGCCGATGCCCTTGCCGAAGACGACCATGTCCGGCTCAAGTCCTTCATGCTGGAAGCCGTGCATCATGCCTGTGCGGGCAAGGCCGACCTTGACCTCGTCGACGACGATCCTGATGCCGTGCTTGCGGCAGCGCTCCTGCAACGCCTTGAGGAAACCGGGCGGCGGCACGATCAGGCCGCCATCCGACATCAGCGGCTCGATGAAGACAGCCGCGACCTGATGTGGCGGGCAGGTGGTCTCGAACTGATAATCGAGCAGGGCAAGCACGTCCTCGCCGCTGAAGTTCGGCCGGTACGGATCGGGGTAGGGGAGCAGCAGCACGCCCGGCCTCGGCAGCGTATGCGTCATGGCGGTGTGGCCGCTGATGCCCATCGAACCGGAAAGATTGCCGTGATAGGAGCCGATGAAGGAGATGAAGCGCGAGCGGCCGGTGGCCGCCTGCAGCACGCGCACGGCGCAGTCATTAGCGTCCGACCCGGAATGGCCGAACCAGACGCGCCGTTCGCCTTCTCGGGGCGTGATTGCCAGCAATCGCTCGGCCAGCGAGACTGCGGGTTCGTTCGGATAGAGCAGCAGGCTGGCGCCCGCCATGTTGCGAACGGAGGACTCGACCGCCTCGACGATGGCCGGATGGCCGTAGCCGAGCACCGCCGGGCCGGCGGATGCCGACAGGTCGAGCAAAGAGCGGCCGCCCTCCTCGATCAGCCGGTTGCCCCGGCCGCCAATGACGCTGAGCGGCGAGAAACGCAGCTTGCCGATCTGGGCAATGGTCGCGGCGTCGCGCTCGCGCAGGCTGAGATTGCTCACGAGACAGTCTCCGTTTGCCGTACGGGAATTGCTGCCGCCAGCCGGTCCGCCCATTCCTCGATGCCGGACCGGTTCGACAGCAGGTCCTGCCTGATCTCGATCAGAACAGCGGGAATGCCGCGATCATCGCCATGGACAGGCACCGCATAGTCGGCGTCGCGGCTGATCACATAGGGCACGTTGGCCGAAACGTTGAGCGCCGCATCAGTGCGCAGTCCCGACAGGATCGCTTCAGCGAGGTCGCTTGCACGGTCATGAAGCACGCCCGCGTGCCAGGACCGGGCAACCCCGAGGAAGACCGGCGTGAAGGAATGGATCGTCACGATCCGCGTCGGCCGGCCATTTTTCTCCCGGCGATCCAGATGCGCGGCAACCCGGTCATGGAACGGCGTGAACATGATTTCTGCACGCCGGGTTCGTTCCTCCGCATCCAGGCCGGCATTGCCGGGGATGTCGGTGTCTTCCGACAGCACGGGAATGCTGCCCTGCGTATCCAGAGGCCGGTTGAGGTCGATCAGCAGCCTCGAATAGCCGCTGAGGAAGGCCGGCGCATCGAGCCGTGCGGACAGCAGGCGGGTCACCTCGGCGGCACCGATATCCCAGGCGATGTGGCGTCGCAGATGACCGGCATCGAGGCCGAGCTGTCCATATTCGGCCGGCATGTGATTGGACGCATGCTCGCACAACAGGACGATATCGGAATGCCCGTGCTCATTGAGGACATCGACTGCTGCGGGCCAGTCTTTTTCATTCTGCAGAGTCATCAATAAAGCGTCCGGTAGAGATCGCAGATCGAGGCCGGATCGAGACCGGCAAGACGCTCGGCCTCGTGTCGCTTAAGCCCGACGAAGGTTTCGATGAAGACCGGCGCGAACCATCCGGTGACGGTGCTGTCGGCTAGAAGTGCCTCCAGTGCAGCCAGCAGGGTTTCGGGCAGGCGCACGAGACCGAGCTGTGCCCGTTCCGCTTCGCTCATCAGTGTCGGGTCGCCGGTGACCAGCGGCGGCGACGGCAGTTTTGCCTTCAGCCCCTCCAGCCCGGCGCGCACGATTGCCGCCAGTGACAGATAGGGATTGCCGGTGGCGTCGGCGGCCCGGTACTCGACATTGCATTGCCGTGCCGGATCGCGTCCGCCGATGGTCACGGTCGGGCAGATGCGCAAGGTCGCTTCGCGATCGCGGTCGGCCAGCCAGGTGTAGGACGAACTCCAGCTGTGCGGCTTCAGCCTGTAGAAGGACGACACACTTGACGCCGTCATGGCGGTGATCGCGGGCAGGTGACGCAGCACACCGGCGCAGAAGGCACCGGCAAGGGTTGAAAGGCCGCCCGGCTGCTCGGGATCGTAGGTCGCCGGCTTGCCGGCCTCATCGACGAAACTGAAATGAATGTGCACGCCGTTGCCGACCGCATCAGGAGCGATCTTGGGCGCGAAGCTCGCGCGCCAGCCGGCATTGCGTGCCAGCTCACGCGTGATTTCGCGGATCGCGACGGCACGGTCCGCTGCTGTCAGCGCGTCGGCCGGTTCGTTCGTCACCTCGAACTGTTCGCTGCCGAATTCGGCGATGACCACCTCGGGGCCGATGCCCGCTTCCTCCAGTGCCGCCATCAAATTGGGCGCGAAGGGGTCCGTGCGCCGCAAGGCAGCAAAAGACATCGAATGCGCCGGGGCGAAGCCGCCGTCGGCGATATGGAATTCGTGCTCGAAGGCGGCGATGACGGAAAGGCCGGTTTGGGCTTTCAGTTCGGCCAGCGCGTCCTTCAGCATGGTCCGCGTGCAGCCAAGCCATGGGCTGCCGTCGAGTTCGACGATGTTGCCGGCCACCATGTCGAACGGTGTCGTCGATCCGGTCCGCGTCGTTCGAAACCGCGCGCCGAGGTCGGGCATCAGCCGCAGGTCGCCTGACGAACCCCAGGGATTGGGGTCGACGATAGAATTGAACGGCGTCATCGACAGATTGGCCTGCAACCAGCCGACGCCGGTCGCGGCGGTCTTCTGCAGCTTGCTTTCGGCGATGAAGCGACCCCGCGTCACCGCCGAGAGATCGGTCGTGACGACGGCAACGAGAGGTTCGACAGTCGATGTCATGCGGCTTTACCCAGGCCTTCGAAACGGGAGACGACGGTGCCGGTATCGGTGACCCAGCAATAACCGCCAAAGGCCTTGAGCGCGATGTCGTGACGCTCCTGCGTGATGGTGGCGCAGGCGTCCGATACGCAGGTTACCAGATAGCCACGGTCGGCGCCGTCGCGCACCGTCATGTCGACGCACTGATCGGTGAGCACGCCGACGACGACGAGGTAGCGAATGCCGAGGTTCTTCAAGAGATAGTCGACATTGGTCGAATTGAAGACGCCGGACGACGTCTTCGGCAGCATGATCTCGTCGCCGACCGGCGCCAGCGACGGCACTGGCAGGCCTTCGGGAAGGCTGGGCGCGACATGGATCGGCGTCAGCTTGTGGTCGAGCGAGCGGTCGCGGCCGTCTTCGGTCAGGCTCTGGATGATGGTGTGGATGACCTCGACGCCGTTGGCCCGCGCGGCCGCCAGCAGGCGTTCCTGATTGGGGATCGTCTGCGACGATGTCTGACGATAGAAATAGTGGTCAGGTCCGCGCTCCGGATGCGACGGATCGGCGCCCGGCTCCAGCCAGATGCGCTGCATGTCGACGAGCAGCAGTGCCGTCTCGCCGGGACGGAAGGCTTCGTTTCGTTCGGGCAATGATTTGGTCATGCTTTCTGGTCCTGTTTTGGCAATTTGGATCGGGCTGGTTTTGGTCCGGGTGTCTTTCGCGCGCCGCTTTCTTCGAGGCCTTCGCTGTCGAGCGTTACGGCATTGGCATGCCGCACCTTTTCCAGCCTCTCGATGCGGGCGCGGGCGTCGTCATCCAGTGTCGAAACGATGTGGGCGGTGAGGGCTTCCATCTGTGCGATCGCCGGCGCCAGCGTATCGTAGGGCGAGGCGACTTCGAGCGGGCTGACGATCGTCACTTCGGCGAGATCGGCGATCGGCGACAGCCACTGGTCCGTGAAAAGCAGAATGCGCACATCGAGCGCCGCAGCCTGCTTTGCATAGGCCACCACGTCGAGCTGGTAGCGGCGATAGTCGAAGACGACAAGCACATCGCGGCGGTCGAGGTCGGCCAACGTGTCGAAGCTTTGCGGAGAGAGGACGCCGAGATCGCGGACCCCGGGGCGAAACTGCACCAGGTATCCAGCCAGCATGCCGGCGATGTGACGGCTGAACCGGCCGCCGACAAGGATAATCTCGCCCTTGGCCTCCATCAGCAGGCGGGCGGCCCGCTCATAGGTCTGGACCGGTGTCGTGGCAGTGGCTTTCTGCAAGGCCGTGGTGACGGAATCGAGATAGGCGAGCACGGCGCTGTCGCTGGAACCGCTCTGTCGCTTGGCTTCCATCATCAGCAATGGCGAATGCAGCCTGGCCTCGACTTCGGCCAGAAGCTTGGCCTGGAAGTCGGGGAAGCCCTCATAGCCGAGCTTGACCACCAGACGAACCACGGTCGGATCGCTGACGCCGGAGCGCCGCGCCAGAGCTGAAGCTGTGCCGAGGCCGGAGGTCGGATAGTCCGTCAAGAGCTGCCGGACGATCTTCTCTTCCGAGGGCGTCAGCGCAAGGTCCCCACGCATCAGAACGTCGCGTATCGCCATTGGCCTCCCCGAAATGCGCATTCTTGTGTTTTGTTGAGTTTATTACAGGGAATTAGATTTTGGTCAACAATGAAGAGATGTTGACATTTCGCGATCGCTGGCCGTACCCTGATCGAAAGCAGCCAAAGAGACTGTGGGGAACAACCATGCGAAACGGAAGCGACGTCATCGTCGTCGGCGCGGGAATTGTCGGATCGAGCGTGGCCTATCATCTGGCCGGGGCCGGCGTGAAGGTGACACTGGTCGAGCAGACCCATCCCGCCGGCGGCCCGTCCGGCAAATCATCGGCGCTTCTCCATGCCTTCTATCTGATGCCGGAACTGTCACAGCTCTCGATTCGCGGCCGCGAGATTCTGGTGTCGCTGCCGGAGATCGCCGGCGAGGGCCCCTTCGTCACCGAGGTCGGCATGATGTGGGTCTGCGGCAACGACAATGAGGCGAGTTGGAAGGCTGCCGCCGAGCGGATCCGCGGCGAGGGCGCGCGGATCGAGACGCTGGCGCCTCGGGCTTTCGCCGACGCCGCGCCTGGTTTTGCTCCGGACAATGTCGCCCTGGCGCTGTGGGAGCCCGAATTTGGCTATGCCGACGCGTTCGGCGCCACCAATGCCATCGCCCGCGCAGCCCGTGCTCATGGCGCGAAGATCATGCAGAACACGCTCGTCCAAAGTCTTCAGCGGCAGGGGGACCGCATCACCGGCGTGACCCTGACCGACGGAACCATGCTTGAAGCCGATACGGTCGTGCTGGCCGCCGGACCTTGGACGCGCCGCCTGCTGGCGACTGTTGGCCTGGATCTGCCCCTGCATGTCGAGCGCCATCCGATGGCTGTGCTCGACGCCGCCGGCAAGGCTAGGCATGTGATGCCTTTTGCCTGGTGCGACGACATTTCCTGCAACTATGCGCGGCCCGACAATGACGGCGTCATCCTTGCCGGCACCTGGGCCGGCGGTGGCACCGGCCTGCGCCACCAACATGCCGGCCGGCCGCGTTTCGTCGAGAATCCGGACGATTACATGGAAGGTGTCGAGGAAGCGGAATCGGTTGAGATCCTCGAGACCTTCGCCACTCGCGTGCCCGCCATGGCCGATCTTGGTATCCGGCCCGGCTACGCCGGCCTCTACGACATGAGCCCCGACGATCTGCCGGTCATCGGCGCCATGCCCGGGGTCGAAGGGCTGGTTGTCTCCGCCGGCTCCTCCGGCCATGGCTTCAAGACCGGGCCGGCCGTCGGCGAGGCCGTGGCCAAGCTGGTCACCGAGGGCTCCCAGCCGATCCTGGCGCCGTTTTCGCCCAACCGTTTCAAGGCAGCGTGATGGTTTCCGTGACAATGAGCGACAGCAAGCCACGCGGCTACATGCCGGCCGCCTTTCGCAATGCCACGGCCGATGCCTTGTGCATGGTGGCAGTATTGTTGCTGGTGGCGCTTGCCGCATTCCTCTTCGGCGGCGCCGCCATGCAGCGTGTCGTCACCTATGCCGCGATCATGCTGACGGCGGTGCTCGGCCTGCAGATTTTTTCCGGCAACAGCGGCATAGTCTCGTTCGGCCAGGCCGCCTTTGTCGGCCTCGGTGCTTACGCCACCGGCATTCTCACTATGCCGATCGCGCTGCAGCGAACCGCGCTGCGCGACCTGCCGCAGTTCCTTGCCGGTCACGAACTCTCCTTCTTCGCGGCTCTGGTCGTTGTCCTGGCCCTGGCTGTTGTCATCGGCCTTTTGACCGGTACGCCACTGCTGAGGCTCTCCGGCTCAAGTGCGTCGATCGCAACGCTTGCCATGCTGATCATCGTCTACACGTTGCTGGTCGCCGGCCGTGAGATCACCCGAGGCAGCCAGCCCTTCTATGGTGTGCCGCGTGAAGTCGGGTTGTGGACCGCCGCTGCCATTGCCTCCGTGGCGCTTGTGGCGGCGCGGCTGTTTCGCGAAACCTCCTTCGGCCTTGCCACCCGCGCCGCCGCCAATGACGAGCGTGGTGCGGCCGCCGTCGGCGTCGACCAGCGCACGGCGCGGCTGGCCGCCTGGGTGGCCGGTGTGGTGGCCGCGATGGCCGCCGGCGCCATGATGGCGCAGTTCCTTGGCGCCTTCTCGCCGCGCGATTTCTATTTCGACCTCGGCTTCACCATGCTCGCCATGCTGATCGTCGGCGGCATGACGTCCTCGCTCGGCGCGTTCGCCGGCGTCATCGTCACCATCGTGGTGATCGAAGTGGTGCGCCGCTTCGAAGGCGGCGGCGACATGCTTGGACTGCATCTGCCGGTCCTGTTCGGCCTGACCCAGGGCGTTCTCGCCATCGCCATGATCCTCGTCATCTGGCGGCGGCCGACCGGCCTTTTCGGCGACCGCGAGCTCAACCTCTTGCGCCGCCCAGGACGGCAGATGGAGGTAGCTTCAGCCCCACTGCCGATGCATGTCGAAACCGACAGGCTGGCGGCCGACCATCTGTCGCGCCGCTATGCCGGCGTGGTCGCCGTCGATGATGTCAGCTTGAGCTTCGACACCGACAGCATCACCGGCATCATCGGCCCCAACGGCGCCGGCAAGACGACGCTGCTCAACATGCTGGCCGGCGACGTCCAGCCCAGCGCCGGGACGGTATCGCTCGGTGGCGCGGTGCGGCAGGCTTCGGCCTTCCGCTTTGCCCGCTCCGGCATCGCCCGCACCTTCCAGAACATCCGCGTCTTCCCGCATATGACCGTGCTGGAAAACGTCGTGGTCGCGGCTCGCCAGGTCGAGCCTGACCTTGGCCACGCCGAGGCGGCGGCCATGCGCGAGCTATCGCGCATGGGCCTGGACAAATTCGCCGATCAGCCGGCCGCCCGGCTCGCCTATGGCCAGCGACGTCGGCTGGAAGTGGCGCGCGCCCTTGCGCTGAAACCCCGCTTCCTGCTGCTCGACGAGCCTGCGGCCGGCATGAACGCTGTCGAGACAGCTGAACTCGTCTCCATCCTGTCGACGGTTCGCGCCGAACGCCGCATCGGGGTTGTGCTGATCGAGCACGACATGCGGCTGGTGATGAACCTGTGCGAGCGCATCGTCGTCATCGATCATGGACACGTCATTGCCGACGGCCCGCCGGGCGAGGTGCAGAAGAACCCGGCCGTCATCGCCGCCTATCTCGGCAGCCGCACGGCTCGTGCCAAGACGGCGCACGCAACCCCCGAAGACCAGACCGCATAGACCGCAACGACAACAGCCAACGATAAAAAATCCAGAAGGAGAACCGACATGCCAAATCTCTATCGCCTCCATCGCGCCGCCCTGTGCGCGGCGGTGTTCGGCATTGCCGCCGTTTCGACCGCCTCCGCCGAGGAGATCATCATCGGCGCCGCGACCGCGCAGACCGGCGTCCTTGCCCCTTACGACCAGCCGGCACTTGCCGGCCTGCGCATGGCGCTCGACGAACTCAACGCCAAGGGCGGCCTTGGCGGCAAATACACCGTCAAGCTGATGATCAAGGACACGCGCTCCGACACCGCGCAGACAGCGACTGTCGCTCAGGAACTGATCGATGCCGGCGCCAAGATCATGATCACGCCTTGCGACGCCGATCCCTCGATATCAGCCGGCCAACTCACACAGCCGCTGGGCATCCCGACCCTGACGCTTTGCGGCTCCGCTCCCGTGCTCACCGGCGCGGTCGGCGATGTCATGTTCGGCACCTATCCGGCCGACAATGTACAGGCGACGGCGGTGGCTGATTTCGCCGTCTCCGAAGGCAAGAAGAAGGTATTCCTGCTGACCTCGCCGGACACCACCTACACCGCTAACCTGCCGGAATACTTCGGCAAGGTGTTCGAGAAGAAAGGCGGCGCCATTGTCGGCCGCGGCACCTTCACCATGGGCCAGCCCGACTTTTCGGCCGAGATCACCAACATCAAGGGCCTCGCCGACAAGCCGGACCTGATCATGACGGCTGCCTACGAGCCGGATTTCCCGGCCTTCATCCAGCAATTGCGCGGCGCCGGCGTGACCATCCCCGTCTATGGCGCCGACGCCATCGGCACTCCGACCATCAAGGCGCTCGGCAAGCTGGTCGACGGCGTCGTCTACACCGCGGCAGGCTATGCCGAGCCGGGCAGCAAGCTGGAGGCCTTCAATGCCGCCTTCGCCAAATATGCCGGGCATGCGCCGGAATCGACTTATGAGGTCAATGGCTACGAGATTGGCTTGATCCTCGACCAGGCGGTGAAGACGGCCGGCTCCGACGACCCGAAAGCGATCCGCGACGCCATCGCCAACCTCAAGGATTTCGAAGGCATCACCGGCAAGATCACCTATGCCGGCACCAACCGCATGCCGCTGAGGCCGGTGGCGTTGATGCGCTACGAGGGTGGCGAGCAGAAGCATGTCGAGACGCTGATCCCGGCAGCCGCCGACGTTCCCGCGCCGTGATGTCATGCTGAGCGTCGAAGCCCTGAAAATACGTTACGGCGAAGTCGAGGCGGTGCGCCGCGTCGACCTCACCGTCGACAGCGGCGAGATCATCGCGCTGGTCGGCGCCAATGGCGCCGGCAAGAGTTCGACGCTCGGCGCCGTGGCCGGGCTGGTGCCGGCTGCATCGGGCAAGGTGGTTTTCGACGGCGTCGATATCACCGGCCTGACGCCCGAGGCGATCGCCCGCAAGGGCGTCGCGCTGGTCCCTGAAGGCCGCCGCATCTTCGCCAGCCTGACTGTGGCCGACAATCTGCGTCTCGGCGGTGCCGTACACCAGCCAGCCGCCGAGGCAAGAGTGCGCGAGGAGGAGATGCTGGAGCTGTTTCCGATCCTGCGCCGCTACCACCGCGTCAAGGGCGGGAACCTGTCGGGTGGCGAGCAGCAGATGCTGGCGATTGCCCGCGCGCTGATGGGCAAGCCGCGCATGATCCTGCTCGACGAACCCTCGCTCGGCCTTGCTCCGCAATTGATCGACACCGTGTTCGACCTGATCGCCGAACTGCGCCGCAAGGGCCTGAGCATCCTGCTGGTCGAGCAGAATGTGGCGCTTGCGCTGGAAATCGCCGACCGCGCAGTCGTGCTCGCCAATGGCGAAGTGGTGCTGTCGGGCACGGCAAGGGAACTCGCCTCATCGGACCTCGTCCGCCAAGCCTATTTGGGAGCCTAGAGCATGATCGCGCAGCAGATCATCAATGCGGTGAGCCTCGGCGGCGTCTATGCGCTGCTGGCGCTGGGGCTGGCGATCGTCTTTTCCATCGTCGGCCTGATTAACTTCGCCCATGGCGAGCTGATGACTCTGTCGGGCTACGCGCTGCTGGCCTCCCTGGTGCTCGGCTTTCCCTTTCCGGTGGCCGTGCTTGTCGCCGTCACCTGCGGCGCGCTTGCCGCTGTCGCCATGGAACGTATTGCCTTCAGGCCGATGCGCGGCGCCAGCGTCACCAGTCTTCTGTTGACCAGCTTCGCCGTTTCCAGCCTGCTGAAGGTCATCTTCCAGAACGGCATCTCGGCCAGGCCGCAGGCCGTCGCCATGCCCAGCTGGATGACCGGTGCTTTCTCCTTCGGTGATTTCACCATCGGCGTCGGCCCCAGCATCTCCATCCTTGTCTCGGCGCTGGCGCTGATAGCGCTGGAACTCTTCCTGCGCCGCTCGGTGACCGGCACGGCGATGCGCGCCGCGGCAGAGGATTTCGATGTCGTGCGCCTGATGGGCATTCCGGCCAGCCGCATCATCGCCACCGCCTTCCTGCTTTCCGGCCTGCTGGCCGGGCTGGCGGCGATGCTGTGGGTGGCGCAGCGGGCCTCGGTCGATCCACTGATGGGTTTCACGCCGGTGCTGAAGGCCTTCATCGCCGCCGTTGTTGGTGGTCTGGGTAGCCTGCCGGGCGCCGTGGCCGGCGGCTTCCTGCTCGGCATCATCGAGGTGCTGCTGCAGGCGACCTTGCCGGGCGCGATCGCACCCTATCGCGACGCCATCGTGCTTTCAGGGGTCATAGCCGTGCTGTTGCTGCGCCCGCAAGGCTTGATCCCGGCGGTGCGTGTCCAGCGTAGCTGATCCCCGAGAAACTGAACCCTCGAGAACCTGAGCTGATGTACAGCAAGCCTGAATTCGCGCCGCTGTCGCAGGACGAAGTGTTCGGCCTGCTCGAAGCGGCGGCCTTTGCCACCGTGGTGACGGCGGGGCCACACGGGCTCGCCGTCTCGCATCTGCCCTTCGTGCTCGATCGGGGCAGGGGCGCGAACGGCACGCTGGTGTCGCATCTCGCCAGGGCCAATCCGCACAGCACGCTGATCGCCGAGGGCAGGGAAACCATTGCCGTCTTCCATGGCCCGCACGGCTATATCTCGCCGTCCTGGTATCCACGCAATCCGGTGCGCGACAGCGCGCCGACCTGGAATTTTGCCGTCGTGCATTGCCATGGGCACCCGGCGCCGCTCGACGACCACGCGACCGCCAGGCATCTCCTGCAGTTGGTCGATGCGCTGGAGAAGGATCGCGACGATCGCTGGCGCATGCGTGAACTCGGCCCCGGCGGCATGGTGCGGCGCATGCCCCATATCATCGGCTTCTACCTGCCGATCGAGCGGCTCGAGGCAAAGTTCAAGATGGGGCAGGACGAACGCCACTACGATACGCGCGGAGCCATCAGCGTGCTGGAGGACGATGATCCGGCGCTGGCGGCGATGATGAAGGCGCACAACGCGCACCGCCAGGACTGATCGCCGTCGCATCCTGCTGCGCTCCGACGGGTGGCCCCTGGCTCACTTCTTCAGATTCTTCTGACGAAACGTCTTGGTTTTATTGTCGAAAATATAGTCCATCGCATATCCGGCGCCGCCATTGCGGAAACTCACCGAGATGACGTCCGAGCCATTCTTCGAAAATTTCTGAACATTCAGGTAGATAGGCGTCATCAGCATGCCTGCGTTGCAGTCATTCTTGTCGAAATCGATCTCTTGATCGACCTTCTTGCTGCCCTTGTTGATGATCTGCATTTTCTCCATGCAGATGCCCGAGCCTGTGCTCGTGTAAATTCCTGAAAACATGTTGGTGGCTGTCTGCGCCCAGAAGGGAATGGCAACGGCTCCGTCAATCTTGCCGTCGCCGGTATCGTCCAGGCTCGCAACCTTCTTGAGCGTGACAGGGTATTTGATCGCGTGCTGGCTCCAGGTTCCCGTCGCGCCGCTCTCATTGAGGTCGATGGAAAAGGAGCATCCGGTGATGCCGACGGGGGTTTGGGTCCCTACTATGATTATTCGATTGAATTCGTTGTTGTCGGGAATCTCGCAGAGCACGAGTCTGCTGCCGCTGGCCTTGCCATACAGGGCAATGGGACTTTGTTTCCCGTCGTAGAAGTAACTCCCCTCGACGGTTATGCCGCTGCCGAAGTTGTCGTATGTCTGTAAGGAAAGGTGGATGGGAAATGGTCCAAGGAAACCTTCGTAGTTTTCCACGTGATACCAACCCGCGGCCGCCTTTTGGATCGGCAGCAACAAGCAGATAAGCGCGAGGACAAAACGCGTTCTCATCCCGATGTGCCCCGCGAAGACATCCGTCACCTCTGCCCGCAAGGGAGCTGTCTGCATCCCGCCAGCTGTCAGCTCGCAATCAAGAACCGCATCATAATTCATGTTGCGCTAAATTGCGCAGCAGTTTTGAGACAATTTGCAAGGAAAGCGGTCCTCGCAACCTCAACCGGATATCAATGACAGCAACTGTACGCCGGCTCCGTGCTGGTCCTGCACAGGCATGATGAACTGATCGGCACGTCCGCCTTGGCAAGTGCCCTGGCAAGTTTGGCCTTCAGCGCTGGCAATTCTTGCGTGTCGCCGCGCAGCTTCAGGCATTCCACCAACCCGTGGAGGGACCATACATTGTCGGGGTGCTGGGCGCAGCGCTGCACCGTGCCGCTCAGGCCGAGATCGTCGCGATAGACCTGCTCGGCTTCCTGTGCGTGGCCCTGGTCGAGAAGCAGGGCGGCCAGTGCATGGCGCGGCGGATGCATCCAGGCCCAAGGCTCGGTGTAGGACAGATTGTCGTCGAATTCGACCGCTTGCCGCAGATGGGCATAGGCCTCTTCGTGCCGGCCCTGGTGATAGGCAAGCTCGCCGTCGAGCAGGGCGGCGCCGACGCCAAGCGATGCCCGCGTCGGGTTGCTGAGGAAGCGCCGCTCCGGCGGGATCCCAGCGAGGTGTTGATGGAACCGTTCCCGCTCCCGCTCCGCCTCGGCGAAATGCCTGAGCGTGGCATGTGCCACGCCCTTGGCATAATGCTGCATGGCTGCCGTCAGCACATAGAGTTCAGGCTCTTCGGTCATCGGTTCGTCGATGATGTCCTGCCAGCGGCCAAAGCGCACCTGCACATGCGATTTCATGGCGTGGTAGCCTTCCACCGTCTGGGTGAGCTTTGGCCGGTCGGCAAGGCTGACCACGTCGCGCGTCACCAGGCTGCGCACCTTGTCGGCAGCCCACAGCGCCGGCCTGTACTGGCCGAGAAACATGCAGGTGAACATCATCAGATGCAGGTCGTGGCAGCAGCCTAGCAGATAGTAGGTCGTCTCACCTGCGTAGGCGAGATAGAGATCGTTGGCGCGAACCGCCTTTTCGCTGGCAAGTTTTGCCTTTTCATACTCGCCGCACAGCACATAGATGTGGCCGGGCATGTGGTTCATGTGCCCGGCATCCGGGCACATTTCGCCGAGCACATCCGCCGAGCGCATGCCGCGCTCCGGCATGACAGACATCTCCAGCAGATGAATGTGCAGATGGACGATCGCCGGGTGCTGCGTGATGCCGGCCTCATCGGCGAGCCGGATTGACCGCTCGCATACCTCCAGCGCCTCGACGACATCGGAATTCGGGGCCGGCTCGCCTGTCTTGAGGCTCCAGAGACGTCGCACGGTGCGCATCATCAGTGCCTCGACCAGCAGCGCCATCACGTCATGGTCGTTTGGAAAGCTCTGATAGACCAGCCGCATCGCGGCGGCATAGGCATCATCCCACTGCTCGAATTCTTGGGGGCTCACGCGGTGCGGCTTCTGGAAACGGCAGGACAGCGCCTCGATCAATCGCCTTTCGACATCGCTGGCTTCAGCCGTGTTGGCGTGAGCCAACTGGACATGCTCGAAGCAACGCCTGGTCGCGCTGTTGGCTTCGGCCTCGCCATGCTCCTTCCAGGTCAGGTTGTAGAAAGGCCCGGTTGCGTAGGCGATGCCCCAATGCACCATCGGACAGTCGGGGTCCGTTTCCAGCGCCTTTTCAAAGCACTTGATGCCTTCCTCATGGTTGAAGCCATAACACCAGTTCAGGCCGATATCGAACCAGTGCTGGGTTTCGGTTGAGTGGGTGGAGATGGGGCGGCGATAGGTGCCGAGGTTGAAGTGGTCCATATGTTCTCATGCAGGATGTTGTCGGCCGCGAGCCAGGCTCCAGCCAGATTCCTTCCCCATCAATCTGAACCGAAATCCATAGGCATGGCAAACGCCAAGAGTGCCGTCGCCACTGTTTGAGATCGGCATCGCCCGACAAGAAAAGCCGCCCGGCTCATTTAAGCGCGGGCGGCTTTTGAAAATGGAGGTCTGAGTGGGAATTGAACCCACTACGTCGGTTTTGCAGACCGATGCGTCACCGTCCCGCCCTCAGACCGCGCCGCTCTTATGCTCATCCCGCCAATGCTTCGTCAACCTCGCACGCAGAAGCCTCTTTCCATGGATCAAATGGATTTCCCGTTCGCTTTGCTGCTCTTTCTTCTCAGTTGGTCTCTCGGAGCGGCGCTTCATTTTGCCAGCCGGCCAATTCTGGGAGGTCGTCGAGCCAACTTTTCTCGGTCATCAAGGCATCGCCGGCCTGCGGTGCAGTCTCGGTGGCGTTTTGAATGAGCCAGTCCACCCACTTCCGATAGGCAGCCGGGTCCAGTTGGGGCGGCAGTACCTTGGCCTTGGCCAGCATGCGTTTACGGAAACTGACTTGCCTGCGGAGTTTGGTCGTCGTGAACTTGATTGCCTTGCCTTGGTATTCAACCGTCCAGCGCCCATCACCGTGGCTGGCAAGTCTGTCGATGGTGAAACCGACATCGACCGGTCTATCCCGCCAGGGAAGCTCAATGGCATTCTTCCTCAGGTCGATCACCCATCGCCTGTAGATGGCCCCGGCACGCTGGGGCGGCAACACACCAGCCTGTTCGAGCATCTTCCTGCGGAACGTCGGCTGCTTCTTGAGCTGGCCTGTCGTCAACTCGATGCGATGCCCACGGAATTCGACGTGCCACCGGATCCTCCCGTTGCCGAAATACTTCATCAGCCTGTCGATGAAAAACTCGCCATCGGAAAGCATCACGCATCCGCGCTCGATGCTTTCGAGAATGTACTGGCTATCGGTTGTCATGACGCGGCCTCGTTCAGGAACTTTCACGAAGCTTAGCCAGTGGCATGCACCAGCGGCCACCGATCTTTTCGCTCCGGGACTCTTGCCCGCCTGAAGCAGCCCAGAGCGACAGGAGTTCAATGCAGCTTGCCAGGATTCTGGCATTCCGCCAGAACAGGTCGGCCGTTTCCAAACTGCCATAAGGTACTTGGGCTAAGTCCGTCAGGCGCCGACACCCTCCCGGTAGATCTTGGCAGATCAGGCGGTGCAACATGAGCCACGTTCAAACGTCGAATGCCAATCGTGCCACAGTTCCCTATTTGTCGGTCGACACGCTGATCTCTTGTACCAGTTTGCGGCGGAGCGCGACGGCATAATCACTCTTATTGACCGGCTCGATGACGAAGGCACGCGGTCCACCTATGACATTCTCAGCGAAGTAGCTTGTGAGGTCGTATTTCACACCCCGCAATAGCGGGGATACGACGATCGCATTGATCGTGTAGCCCTTCGCGATCGCCTGAAGTCGGCTTTGCTGAACAGGCAGGCCGTCGTTGTTGGTCCCATTGCCGGCGATGTCGATTACCTTTCTGGCCGCCTCTCCCGGGAACTGATCGAGCAGCAGACTTCCCTCGTCAATGGCGAAAGATATCGACGTGTCGCCCCCTCTGTGCCCGTAGCCTCTTTGGGCGCGTTTGAGGATTACCGATGCCGCAGCCTTCCCGTCGCTCAGCCCGCAGACCCTTGTCCAGGGCAGAACCATTTGGAAATGGCCATAACTTGACCATTCAAAATAGGTTATCCCCACGCATCCAATACGATTACGGGTGATGGCGGCGATGACCTCTGGCGCACACATTGCCGTGACATGTCCCTCGCGCAGGATGTCGGCCGTCGCGGGATCGACCGACGACGACATATCCACCGCGAACACGACCGCCACGTCGACATCGGCGACATCGGCGGCATAGGCCGGCAACACCAACATTGCCGAAACTCCGAACGCCGTCAGTGTTCCCAACAAGTTCATCAGTAACTTGTCCTTTGCCACCAATATCTCATTGTTGTACTAAATTAGCAATGTATTGTAGATTGCGGATTAACTAGACCCATTGGAGCGGTATCCTATCGGCATGTTCGACTAGGGCAGCGCTCACGCGGGCCGGCTGATCAACACCACGGGATGCCAGCGAACATCGCGGCGCTGCCTAAGGCGACCGACGCGCATTACTTGCGAAATCGATCCACCGGTAACCACCGTATCGGTCGGCTCTTCCGATAGGCAGCGCGCCATGGGTGTCCCTTAAGGGGGGCGTCTCCAAAGTTCGCTGGGCATCAGATTTGGAGAAGCGTATATTTACCTTCGGACTGCAGTAAGCAAACCAACGCCCGATTGGGCGAAGGAGGATCTTCATGGGCGGAAAGAGACCCTATGGCTTCAAGCAAAAAGCTTGTGCGACTCTTGTGGTATTGTTAGCGCTTTGTATGAATTTTGGCTTCGCGGAAGACTTAAATTCAATTCGTATCAAGAATTCTAAAGTTTTATGCCCCGATAGAAATCTTTTATTATATAATAATCATCGACGTAATGTGGATCTTGGCGATTATGATTGCATACAGCCACCGACAGATCTCCGAGTTACTTCGGACGGAAATTACATAGCGTTTGTTCGTGCAAATAAAGTTTTCGTAATTTCTTCGAGTAACGAGCCGGTTTTCAATGAACCCGAGGTGAGCTGGTCCCCGCGTTGGGATGCCCAGGGTCATAAGTTGAGTTACCTACTCGTAGATAAAAACAATGATGTATATATCATATATATCGACATAGTAAATTCATCTGCATCTGTCTCAAAGAGAATATATATCAGAAGTTACTTTGGTGATTTAAATATTTCACCTGACGGAAATAGATTGCTATTCTCCAGGGCAAAATTGACTGCCGCCATAGATAAAAATATCGGGGCGAGGAATGCCAGAAATCCCTGCGTGTGTAGTTCTCAATGCCCGCAAGCACACGACACCTACAGCCTACGATCGCGTCAGGATTGCGATCCAAGCGCCGAACTCAAGCCCATTGTAATAAACGCGCTTCAATTCAAGGCAGACGGTGAAGGTTACGTATCGGAAAATTCGCAGGATCGTATATTTACGCAAGTGCTCGGATCCGACGCTCTGATTCAGCTTACTGGCGATATGCCGAATGGTAAGGCAGGTCTGAATGAAGACTCGGAGCCGACCTGGTCGCCTGATGGGAACCGCGTTGCGTTTATTCGCGAATACCAGAATGAACTAAGATATCGCAGCGAAATCTGGATCACCTCGGCAAACGACGGAAAGGGTGGCTCTGCGATACGCTTGACGCGCGCTTCGGCGGACAGGCGTTCCCCCGCATGGAGCAACGATGGAAAAAGCATAGCCTATCTGTCAGCGGAAGAGCGCCACGGTCCATACGCTGTCAGGCGATTGGCGATAATATCGGTCGCCACTCAAAAGGAAATAATCCTCACACACGGCTCTCGACAGAACGTGCTGGCCTTTCGCTTCTCGCGGGACGGAAAGTTTATATACTATCTCTACGCAAAATCGGGGGGGCAATATCTCGCGCGCGTCTCCCTTAAGACACGCAATTCTGAGGACCTGTTAAGCGGCGATCTCTTCATTGCAAGTTTCGATGCGAGTTATGACAACCGGCCTGTCGTGGTGATGAACGCTCTCAACACAGCCTCCGAAGTCTACACTGTTCCATCCGCCGGAAAATTCAATTCTGTCACAAATTTCTATGGACCTTATCTAGATGGGCTTAATGTGGCGTTGAAGACTCACATGTCAGCCCGCGCAGCAGACGGGACAGTATTCGACATGTTCGTCACAAAGCCTGCGGATTTTGATCCCAAGCGAAAGTATCCGGCTATATTGAATATCCATGGGGGCCCCCAAGACGAGCAATTTCACTTCGGCTTTGATATCGTATCACAGCTGTATGCGGCGAGCGGCTATATAGTGATCGAGCCGAACCCGCCTGGTTCCCTCGGGCAACAACAAGCGGTTGTGTCGCGGATTTTTCGCAACTGGGGCTGCACGGACAGGCCTGCTGTCCTCTCTGCTCTTGATCAAGTGATAGCACAAGGTCAAGTCGATTCTAAAAAGTTGTTCGTTACCGGCTATTCCTACGGAGGCTATATGACGAACTGCGTCATCGGACGGGCGCCGACGAAGTTTCGCGCGGCAGCATCGGGGGCGGGCGGCAGTTTTGTGGCCGCGGATTTCGGGCCTGACATGTGGCTGAAATGGTATATGTGGGAACTTGGGGCGCCTTGGCGTCATCCTCGATTCTACGATGCGCTTTCTCCAATTCGCCTCGTGGATAAAGTGCGGACGCCAACTATATTTCTCGGTGGAGACGCGGATTGGAACGTCCCCATTTATAACTCTGAATTGATGTATCAGGCGCTTAAGCTGAAAGGCATTAAAAGCCAGCTCATTGTATTTCCAGGCCAAGATCATACGAACTGGAGCACGGAACGAAGCCGGTATTATTATTCAGCGGTGCTGGATTGGTTCAAAATATTCCAATAATGACGCATACGTTTTCCGGATGTAACTATGTGTCGACTACCAAGGTCGGTCGGTGTTAATTATGACGACTAAAGATGATTTAAGGCACAGCGACCAAGTCGAGATGAGGTGGACGCAAGGAAAGGGACGCGGTGTCTTTGCGCGTAGCGAGATCAAGAGGGGATCGGTTATTGAGGTGGTTCCTGTGATTACGGTTCCGGTGGCAGAGGTTCACGCATGGAATTCCAACTTCGGATTATTTGATTATGTATTTAACTGGGAAGAGGGAGTAATGGCTATCGCTCTCGGATATGGATCGCTGTACAATCATAGCTTTCTTCCGAATGCGAAATTCAGTGTCGGATCGGGGTTCACTATAGTCTTCAGCGCCATTCGTCATATTCGTGCCGGCGCTGAAATAACCATTAATTATAACGGGCCACCTCGTAGTCGCGCTGCAATGGATTTCGCGGTTCTAGAATAAGGGAGCTCTAATGCCTTATTGCGGACTCGGTTAAGGAACTCGATTGCCGTCGGGCCGCCGTCTGTTTCAACTGCGACGGGATGGACTGTTTCCGAGCTGAAACGCCAGCGGTAGATCGTTGGAAAGTGGCCAAGGCGCGGCTATATTTTCAGCGATGTTCCGAAATCGCGGATCGGACCATAACATCGCCATTTGGCTCCGTGGCAAGCGCCGGATTACATTTTGCGCCGACAAGTCAAGGAAACCGTATCCAAGAGCCTGTCCTACTGCGGGACTGCAATCTCGCAGGCGTAAGATTGTTTTTTGGACGGCCAAAGATATGTCGCCGATGAGCATTGCCTTGCTGCTTTTTCTGTCGAGCTTGGACCACAATGGGCCCCTGTAGATCCAATCTGCTATCAGAGAAAGGCAGTTCGGCAGAGATACGTAAAAGCCCCCAACGCCAATGTAATTTTCGAGCGTGATGACCTTATGAGTGAAGTTGGCTGGAAGAAACAGTGTGTCGTTGGGACCGACAATGCACCAACGCGCGCTCGGCATGGAAAGCCAAGCCTTTATGTCGAACCGCGGAATTGTTGTCAGAAGCAAGCGCTCTGCGTCCTGAAGGCCAGCTGCCAAGCCGGCGTAAGTATCCCAGAAGATCCAGAGTTTCCTTCCTTCTAGGCAAAAATTGCTGCTGTCAGGATCATCCGAGTGAGAGTCTGTAACCATGCCCTCGGCACTAATGACGAAGCTAAACATCTCCTGGCTTCTTGCGCCGTGTGAAGCCTTGAGCAGCAGATTAAAATTGCTGAGGCCCGAAGGATCGATAAGCTCCTCCATAAACGTATTCCGGATGTATAAATCCGATATGCCGAAGACTTCAGTCTGTTTGTGCCACAACTCCGCAATTTCGCGTGGCCGAAGTTGTACCCGACGTCCATCGGCACGCATTGTAACGGAGTAGGTCGACTCATCGCTGCTCTCGGCCATTCGTTTAACAATGCTGCGGGCGGCATCGCATAGGCCGAGCACATCGAGAGGGGGCCTCACAGGCGAGGGGTAGCCCGCTAGAACCGCCGGTTCGCGGTCCGCCATCGCCTTGAACAGGCGCTCTCTGGAATACCCACGAGGCGGCACATACCGCGCCATCATGTGATCAAAATCTATACGGGAAAGATCTATACTGGCATCAAACGAGCGCGCCTTCGAGAGGCTTTCCCACAACGCTTCTTGGCCCCCGTCCCACACATTAATTCCCCGAAACGCCGCCGCAGCGAGTCAATTAAGACACATGCTTGTCAGTGGTGCCTGGATCAGGCCTGTCCACCGCCATCCGGGTCGTAGTTGCCGCCCTTGCCTTTCCCTTTACCCTTGCCGCCCTTGCCTTTGCCCTTGCCTCTTATCCGAACAGCGTCGGATCTGAGCGCAAGATCCATCTTCCCACTTAACATCAACTCAAGGTCATTCAGGCGTGAGCTCATGGAGATGATCTGCTGCGCCTGTTTGCTGAGCAAGCTGCCCAGTCGATTGACTTCCGCACTTACGCTCTCAATAGTTTCGCCCTTATCGCCAGCCATCGCTTTCCTCCACAGAGATCCAATTAATACTTCCTCTGGTTTTGACATAAATAGAACGTATAGCGCACTCTTGGTTGCGTGATAGGATATCAGTCTGCGCTTGACCCACTCATACATCCGACTATGCCGGTCAATATCGCAACACGAGCATCAATGCCGACCGACCGCAGCATCGGTAACACGGATCGATCATTTCACAAAGTAGACGAAGGCCGCGCACGGCATTGAACTCGGGTTAACGGCGGCTGGGGATTGTGTCGGCGGCATTGGTTCGGGAATGCCGCCATGTTTGACGGCGCCGACAAGCCGCGACTGCGGCTGCTCTTGGAACCATTTTGTTGAGGTCGAGGACGACTGGGAGGGCTGGGCGGGGCATCCAGTACGCTCGCCGCAAGGAACGCCGCCGCAGCGATCCGAAGCCGTTGGGCCATCCAGACGGTCTCCACTGCGTTCTCGACGTCATCTTCAACGAGGACCAATGCCGACAAGGCGCAAATCTCATCGTCGATGATTTGAGTTGGCATGTATTCAAACGTTGAGCTAGCTTTGACTCTCGTGTGATGCGGGGTATGACAACTTTACGAAATGGTAAACGCTCCTCTCAATCAGCGTCGTGTCATCTCGATTCTCCACGTCGACATCGTTAACTCGACATCCTTCGTGGAGAAGCGGGACCCAGAGCGAATTCGTGAGATCCTGCAGGCCTATTTTCGACGTTGCGATGCGCTCGTTGAACGCTATCGAGGGACGATAGCTCACCATACGGGCGACGGGTTTCAGGCTTTTTTTGGCTACCCGTCCGCATCTGAAGATTCGGCATTCATGGCTTTAAGTGCAGCAGTAGCGTTGCGGGAAATGCTGGACTCCTTGAGCTCGGTCGATCGATTCACTTGCAGATTGGGAGTCGCGACTGGGAAGGTGATCGTCGACGCCCCTTCCGACAGAGAGGGAAAGAAGGGGCTGATGGCGTTCGGCACAACAGCATACATGGCGGCTCGCCTCGAAGGAGCTGGTCTTCCGGGCCAAATTCTCGTGGATGATCCAACGATGCGACTTTGCTCCTCAAGATTTTCCTTTCGATCGTACGGCACTCTCAGCTTGAAGGGATTCTCCCAGAGTTTCTCGGTTTGGGAAGTGAAGCATCCACTTCCACATGCTTCACGCTTCGTTCCGCTGCATCTCAGCCCCTATGTCGGGCGAATCGAAGAGCTAAACCTGCTCAAAAGCCGCTTGACGGCGGCCAGCGAAGGCCACGGACAAGTCGTAACGATCGTCGGGGAGCCTGGAATTGGAAAATCTCGACTCGTCCATGAATTCGTCAGGGATTTGCCAAAATCGACAGTTGTAACCCTGAAATTTCAATGTGATAGCCAATATATTTCTACTCCGTTACATCCTTGGATCCACAGTATAGAGCGTCTGGCAGGCATTGGGTACGCCGACGATGTCTCCGCTCGCACCACGAAGCTACAAGCCTATTTGCGCAAGGCCCTCTTATTTGACAATTCACTTGTAGAATATGTCTGCGATTTGATGGGGGCGAGCCAGAATTTTGTTGGCGATCATCCGCCACGACAGCAGTTGGCAGAACTCCAAGGACGGTTGATTCACATCATTCTGCAGGCGGCGAGAACTTACGCATTGGTGCTTATTGTGGAGGACATCCAGTGGAGCGACGAATCAACGCTGGAAACCATACAAAAGCTGATTGATCTTATAGAAACTGAGAAAATTTTTGTATTGTTGACAAGCCGGCCAACGCTTAACCCATTGCGTAGTGTGTCGATGATGCTCCTCTCCCTCACACGCTTGGACTCGGAGTCGACACGACATCTGATCACCAAGTTGAGCAATCGCGGATCAGGGATATCGGATGCCACGCTCGAACGGATTCAACAAGCGAGCAGCGGCAATCCGCTGTTTGTCGAACAGTTGACCGAGCATTGTGTCGCGACAAGCGATCTGCGTGAGGTTCAGTCTCAAGCGGATGGAGCGTTGCCGATTCCAAACCCGCTCCAGGGAATATTGATGGGGCGATTTGATACTTCGGGAGATTGTAAACCCGTCGCTCAGCTTGCATCAGTTCTGGGCGACCGCTTCAGCGAGAACATTCTCGCCGCAATCATGGGGGCCGAGCTCGACTACGTTAAACGTCAAATCGAAATGCTGATTGAACTAAGAATATTCCGCAGAGTTTGCAGTGAGGGGGTATATTCCTACGAGTTCTGCCACGCGCTTGTGCGCGATGCCATATATTCGAGCCTGCTCAAATTGGACTCGCAGCAAATGCATCGAACCATTGCAGAGCATTTGGCGATGCATTGGGACGGCATCGTTCCCGATGAAATCGTTGCCCATCATTACGAATGTGCCCATGACACCGTGAACGCCCTGCGAAAGTGGCTCTCGGCAGGTCGCCGAGCCTTGCGGACCGGCGCCACCAGCGAGGCATCGGCGCTGCTTAGAAGGGCGCTTTCGCTGGCCGAGCAATCGCCCAACGAAGAGTCGATCCTGACCGATCTGCAGCTTATCTACCTATCATATGGCGTTGCGCTGAACGCGTCCCAAGGAATCGCGGCGAACCCGCTTGCCTACATGGAGCGAGCTGAAGAGGTCAGCACCCGCCTCGGAAATGACAATGAGACGTTTGAGGCGCTTACTTGGCAGTTTGGTTTGCATTTCAACGCTGGCGACATCGTCCAATCGATCCGACCGTCTGAAAAGATGAAAATTCTAGCGGTAAAGGTCAATGATCCGATTGCAATGGCGAGTGCATGTCAAGGAATGGGAATGGCCGAGTTCATGTTAGGCAACTTTCAAAACGCCCGAGCCGAATTCGATCAGGCCTTGATAGTCGCGGCAGGCATGAAATCTGACGTGCACTGCTTTCCCAGCATGACGCTCAGCTATCTTGCATGGACACTCCTGCTATTGGGGTTCGACAAGATGGCCACAGATTGTGCGGAGAACGCGGTTTTAAGCGCGCGAGCCGAATCCTCCCACGCCCTGGCGACAGCTCTCAGCAACTGTTGCTATGTGTTCCAGTGCATGGGCCGAGTTGACAAGATATACGAATTGAATTCCGAACTCGTCGAACACACACGGAAGTATGGAGAGCACATCTATCTAAGACGGGCGATCATAATGCGAAACTGGGCGGACGCGATAAGCGGCAACGACATTGGTGCGCTCGATGAGATGTCTAGCCACATACAATTTCTGGTACAGTCAAAAGAAGAGATTGAAACGACATTTCTATATTCTCTGTTAGCACAGGCTCAGCTTAAGTTCGGAAATTACGACGACGCCAAGCGAAATCTCCATATCGCAATGGCCATCTCCGAGAAAAACCATGAGCGATTTTACCTAGCTGAAATCTATAGACTGATGTTTGAAGCGGAAACCATGAAATCCTCCGACGCAGGCCGGGACGCGGGACTTCACTACCTGCGGCGCGCCAAAGAAACGGCATTGTCGCAGGGCGCCCGTTGGTGGCTCGCGAAAGAATATATGGAATAGGTCGCCTGGGCCACCGGTTTAAATGAATAGTTGGCTGGGGAACCTGGATTCGAACCAGGACTAACGGAGTCAGAGTCCTCGCAAGTCCGTTGTTGTTAAACATATTTTTGTTCATTTTGTTGCAGTTGGGTTGCACCCAAAATGCTTTCAGGACATGGCGGCGTAAACCGCCGTTGTGTTGTTGCAGTGAAATCCGTTAGTATGCGTCTCCATGAGACAGGAGATACTGCGATGTCAGTCAGGAAGCGTTTAGGAACGGATAAGTGGTGCCACGACTACTTCGATGGCAATGGCAAGCGCCACCAAATGCTCTATCGCACCCAGAAGGAGGCGAAGGAGGCAGAGGCCAAGGTGCGGATGGAACTGAAGGGCAACATACACGTCGCCGACCCTAATTCCATCACGGTCAAGGAAGCAGGGGCGTCCTGGCTGAAGGCCTGCGACAAGCTGGAGCGATCCACACGCGACCAGTACAAGGGGCACCTGGAAAACCACATCTATCCCAACATAGGCAAAACCAAGCTGAGCAAGATCGGCGTGCCGTTCGTCTATGCCTTCCTCGACAAGCTCCGTGAGCAGGGCCTTTCGGAGCCGATGGTGCGTGCTGTCCGGGTAAGCCTCGGAGCGCTGCTGTCGAGCGCCCAGAAGCAAGGTTTGGTCGTGTTCAACGCCGTCAAGGAAATGGGGCGTGACAGCAAGCCCAAGGGCGATGGCCGACACAAGAAGCGCCTCAAGGTAGGCGTCGATATTCCAACCACCGAGGAAGTGAAGTTGATCATCGACGCGGCTAAGGAGGGCAGGGCGCGCATATTCCTCCGCACCGCTGCTCTCACTGGAATGCGGGCGAGCGAGCTGCGCGGACTCGCTTGGGATGCGATTGACTTCAAAAAGGGCCAGATCGAAGTCAGCCAGCGCGCCGACGCTTACGGGGAGCTTGGCTCGCCCAAGTCCAGCAGTGGCATCAGGACACTTCCCATCGGAGAAAAGCTCATAGCCGAGCTTCGCGAATGGAAGCTTGCCTGCACGTCTCGAAAGCTAGTGTTCCCAAGTTTGCCGCGCGAGGTCGATAGTGCCCTCCAACGGGACAACGTTATGAACCACGCCAACATTATCAAGGACTGGTTGCACCCCGCTCAAGTCAGCGCTGGGGTGACCGTCAACACGGGCAGGCTGGACGACGATGGCAATCCCATCGTTGCGCCGAAGTATCCCGGCCTCCACGCGTTGCGCCACTACTATGCCTCGTACTGCATCAACTCGAAGGAGGACAAAGGACTGGGTTTAGCTCCCAAGACGGTTCAGGAGCGCTTGGGGCATTCATCCATCGTGATGACGTTGGACGTTTACGGCCACCTGTTCCCAAAGGGCGATGCGAGTGTTGAACTAGCCGCAGCGGAGGCGACTCTGTACTAGTGATTGTCATCCTCGTCCCACAGGCTATGGATGCTTTTCAGTTGATCCTCTATCTCTAGGACAACTTGCCTCAATTCTCGCCTTTGCGAATGAAAAAGGCTCTGGACGGTCTTAAGCTCAGCGACGGCCGCTTGCAGCTTCTTGATCACTTTTTCCGCCCGCTGGTCGTCCGTCATTTTGGCCATGGCATAGTGCTCCCTTTGGAGCACCCTATGCCGGCGCAGTTAATCGGCCCTTACAAGGGCAGCTCGGCCAAAGCCGCCGCCTGTAGCACGACAAGCTTGCGCGTCGCCCCAAGCGTGTCGGCACTTTATTTTGGGGCTAGGCTTGACGGTGCGTCGGCCCGCCCCCATCTCCGGGTCGCGAAATAGCCGCACGGGTTGTGGGTTCCTCAGACGGGCATCAGCGGAGAGAACCCTCAAGACGACGGCCTAATGTGCGGTGGCGGCTACTATAAGGGTCCTCGCACACGATAGCCACGGAGTTGCCATGCGCACCTTCATCGCGATCGAGGCCAGCCAGTCGGGCGGTAGTTGGTTCTACCGACTTGAGTTTGGATGCTACTTGCATCCTAGGTGGGCCTCGGTCTTCCTACTCATGACCCGGTTGTTCTGAACAGAAGGGCATCCCGGCAACGGGGTGCCCTTTTGTTTCGCAACTGGAATAAAGCCATCGGCCACAGACGGTGCGCAGTGTACTTCCCACAGTTGCGAGGAGGTCAGATTTTACATAAGGCTGAGAGGCGTGTGCGCGTCCACTGGGCTATGATTCCATGTTAACCGACATCTTTGCGGACAGGTATTCCTCTTCGCCGATCTGGTCTTCGTTCGAAGAGCGGGACAGGCGTCTGCTAGTGCAAGCGTTTCGCATCGCATTGGAACAATTCTATCCTTATTGGGATAACAAAGGTCAAGAGCGACCTGAGGCCAAGCAAAAATGGAAATCGATCCATGACAAACTCAGCATGGAGTTGGGCGTTGAGTACTTATCTACCCATTTTTACTCATATCCCGACGCAACTGGGCGAAGCGTAACTGCACTTTTTACCTATGACTACATCTGTAAAAACTTCGTGCTTGCGCCATATGACAACACCGATCCTGACAGTTTCATCAAGCGTAGGATCAGTTTCATCGAACTGATTTTTCGAGAGAAAGGAGAAGACGTAGAGCGCGCCCGAATTAAGATGGAGGCTGAAATAAAGAACGATGCCCTCGTGAAATTCGGTCAGCTAACCACTGGCATCAAGCTTCCCGGTGATTACGTTGATGGACAAAGGGCAATTCAAGCCACGCGTGTTGGCCAATTCAACAACGCTGTTATCGAGCTCAATACTCGTTTCAAGCAGGCCGGATATAAGCTGAACTACCACAACGGTTTCATTCAATTATCTGAAGACGTATTGATAAATGAGCAAATTGAGACACCTTTCTGGAATCTAGTTGTCGATCCTGTGTGGAAGAACGTCGATATGGATATGAAGGAGGCGATAGATTTGCGGGACACCGGCGGTCGTGACCCTGCTTTCTATGCAGCGCGTGCTCTAGAGAGCACGATCAAGATCATTTCCGATGGAAAAGGCCTCACCACAGGAAAAGAAAAGGGGGCGTACAATTATATCGACAACCTGGGTGGGAAACGCGGGGGAAATTTCGTTGCCGTTTGGGAGGCGAACTCCCTGAAGGACTTCTTTTCAAATATTCGAAACCCTCTTACCCATGGGCCGGGGAGTGCCGACATGCCCGCACTAACTGCTCAGCAGACCGCTTGGGCTATAGAATTTTGCATGAGTTGGATTCGCAGCCTCGTTCATCGGCCTTAGCGCCCCGCCTTCAGCCCCGCTTGCAACTGACTGAAGCTGTTGCCCGCAGAAGGTGCGGCGCGCTTGCCGCGATAGGCCGCTCCCTCGTCGCTGTCCACGAACTGCTGGACGACGCTCTCCACCGTTGCGAGGCCAAAGGGTGTCCGGGCCTGAACGGCATAGGTGCCGTCATCAGACTTCTCCGCTTCAAACTCAGCTTTCCGCTTCACCAGCGCAAGCGCGGCGTCAAACAATTCCGTTTTGACGCCCGCCTTCGTGAGCGCGACTTGAAGGGTTTCATTGACTGCATCGTCTCGCATCTGCTTTTTCACAGTTGCCAGCTTTGCCGGTCCCTCGACTTGAATCTTCGCCAGCTCAGCGTTGAGCGACGCAATCTCGGCCTCGCCATCGCGAATGGCGTCGGCGATGCGGGTCGACAGTTCGAAGCCTTTGGTGGGGTCTTCTTCCTCAATATAAGCGGCGCGATAGGGTTCAGGAATCCGATCCAGTGCATCCGCTGCAATGCGGCGTGGCAGCCGCAAAGGATCAGGCTGGTTGTGCACTGGGACGTAATAGTTGTTCTTCTCGGCTGGACTGGCCATGGTCACGCTCCCTGTTGATGTGCGGCGAGAGCGCCTTCGCGCTTCGACCGGGCGGCGATTGCGCCGTTGGCGAAGGTGGCATCGGCAGCCTCGTTCACGAGCTTGACGAATGCTCCGCCAGCAACGTCCGACGCGGCGCGCATTTTCCGGAGGCGTTCGAGACGCTTCATTTCAGCCGGGAAGTGCTGCTCGCGAAACCTGTGTCGAAGGGCTTCCAACTCCACCGCCGTCATGCCGGTCAGGAGCCGAGGTGCCCGCAGCACTGCACCCAGAAGGGCCATGTCGTTCCCGGCAAGAGCGTCCGCAATCTCCTTGGTGCGCTCAGCCGGCGTCATTGCCTTCAGCGAGGACCGAATCTCTTGGTCGAACTGGGACACCCCTTCCGGCGCGAAAGTGGCCGTTTCGATCGAAGCAATCGTGGCGTCGGCCTTCGCGTTGGCAGCGACGAGCCGCGCCGCAACCTTCTCACCCACCTTTTGCGCCGTTGTTGCTATTTGGATGACGCCCACTGCACGCGGCTGCGAGGCGTCCGCAAGCACGGCGTTGTGAAGATTGACCAGTGCAAGAGCTTCCTCCCTCGCCAGTTTCAGCGCCGCCGACAGGGCAAGATGCTCCAGGTCGGGTTGGGGCATCACGTTGCCAATCTGCTTCTCAGCATGATGGTCGATTGCCCGTTCATCAATGCTCGGGCTGACTTCCAATTTCCGTTCACCGTTGCCTATGATTGCTGCCATGGTCTTTCTCCTTCAGGTTACTTTGCGATTCTGGAGGACGAGCAGAGCGAAGGACGCGCGCGCAATCCCAGCCTCGATTTGAACAAATCCGCCGCCGGACAATTGGCGTCTGCGCGGCTCCAGCATGACACGCGCAACATCGCCATCAGCTTCGCGGCTCATGTACGTGCCCTTGAAGCCGTCGATCGTCACTTCGTCACCGGGTTCGAAGACTGGCGTCTCTGCGGGGACCAAGAATTCGGCGGACTTCTGAAAGGAGCTGTATGTGCCATCCGCGTTGCGGCGGATCAGCCTTACGTCCTGCCCGCCGCTGGCATTGCCGAGGAATTCAAGGACCGCGTAGCGGAGCCCGGTTCCCAGCACGACGATATCGCCAACCTGAACCATCAGATTTCCTCCGGCCGGGCGAGGCGCTGTTCCAGAGCATCGAAATCGAGGGGCGGCTTGCCCTCGCGATCACGCTTAACGAGCAGGGCGAATTGCCAACGCCGCAAAACGAGATGCTCCGAATGACCATCATCGAAATCGTGCTGTAGACCGACGAACAGCTCAGCGAGTTCAATTGGCGCCTTTGCCAGCATCTTGCCGTCGATCGTGTCAATGAACGGATGGGTAGGCGAAGGGGCGGGAACCGCGAAATACAGCGTGTCCTGCTTCAGCAGGGATACGCTGCCGCCCTGATAGCGCGCCGACGTATACCCGACCTCGAAGTCATTGGACTTATGTCCTCGGCGAAGGTCACACTCGGGGCGCAACGCCAGTAGTAATTCGCTGCCGTTTCCCGTGTCATGATCGCGAACCAGAAGCAGGTGACGACCCGGGGCAAGGTCAATAGGAGCGCCGTTCTCTATCACAGCACCGACGATCCAATGGTGCCCGCGCTTTGATTTTATGATGTCGCCTGATCGCATGTCTGTCGTCACTTTGATTGCCTCGAATATTCGATCTCGTGGAACGGGCGTTCACGATAGGCAGCGTCATTGGACGAAGGGCCGGAACCTCTCCCGGTCGCCTTTCCTACCAGTGTCTGGAGTTCCAGCAGGTTACTTTCAGACAGGCCCTGCATTCCGACCTCGTCTGCCTTGTGGCTCAGGAGCTTGAAGCGTTGCTGCTCGGCATCGGTGAGCTTAGTCATGTCCATGACTGGCCTCGTGTCAGGCGGGGGCACGACGCGATTGAGGCCCAGTGTCTCAAGCACGCGTCGCAGCGAGTTGAGCGTCGTTTGATAACCCAGCAGATCAGCTATGCTGACGGTGCCCTCCGTCGCGAACTGAAGCTCCCATTTCTCAAGAATGATGGTCGTAGTGGCGGCGGCCCTGACCAAAGCGAACTGGGACTGAGTGATGTGCTCTGGGCCGCCGAGATCCTGGACGTGATTGGCCACTAGGTCGTGCAGCCGCCGCGCCCACCTTGAGCGTCCATCGACCCCCGGCAGGAGCTCCTTGCCTTTCGTGACACGGCTCTGAAAGTGCCTGCTTCGAGGGGTTGGATAGTTGCTTGTCATGGGTTAAGCGCTAGCTTTCAGCGGGTTTGTTTTGCTCAAATTGACGTAATTACAGCGTAGGGCGCGCTGCAACTTGGGTGCAACTGGAACTTTTTGCCAGCATTTTCAGTAATGTTTAGAATCGCTTAGCGGTGACGGAAAAAGGACCAACGGATGCATAGTCCGTTGCTTTCAGCCTCACTCGCTACGAGCAGGCATCGAGCGGTGCGCGTAATAAAACGCGGGCCTTGGCTCGGAATTCGTGATCGACCGGCTTTTTCGCCGCCCGCCGTCATTCTGTCCAGAAGAGCAATGTAGGTAAACGCATCTTCGAATTAATATAGGGACCCCTATATAGCTGTTATATACACGTCCCTATATTAATTCAGGCTCGGGGCTATCAGCTAACACAGCTTCTGGACAATGCTTGGCAAGGAAGTCGGCAGCGAGCTCACGCGCCACCGCATAGATGCAGCTGGGCCGGCCCCGCCGCCCTCGTATCTGGAAGTACCAGCGCTGCGCATGTAGCAGGGTGGGCACGTCCTTCACTGCCTGCATCTCAAACTTTATAGATTCAACACTTGGCCAAAGCCCCTCGGCAAGAGGCAGGAGCATGTCGGGCGGCGGCAACGCCCCGAGCATCTCGTAAGCGATCCTGAGCCTAACGCCCGGCCGGTCGCGCCCTACCAATTCGTTGTAGGGCATCAGCACATCAACCGGAACGCCATCTATCGGAATCTCAGTCAGCAGGATGATCAGCCCATATGAGGACCGGCGCGCCCATCGAGGACGGTCTATCATCTGGATTATCTCAGCCTCGGTTATCTGGAACCGTATCGCCTCGATGAAAGGGTCATCGTGGCACTTAACCGTGACGCCCCAGCTTTCAGGTTTCTGCACACCCTTGCGCCCCGGACGCCACTCGCGGCCCCCTTGGACGGCCTGCCCATAGGACTCCCAATCTTCAATCGAGCACTGCATGAAGTAGCCCGATTGGCGCATGCCGTAGCCGCCGGTGAGATTTAGCGGGCGAGGATCATCGTAGAGCAACGCGCGGGCTGTGTTCTCCAAATCCTGGCTTCGCGGCATCATGCGCCCAGCAATCAGCACGGCATCGAAACCCTCGTATTTGTTCAGTCCGCGGATGCCGCCGAAGTGCGCGACTGCACTGGACGCATTCGGCGGGGTGATTCCTTTCTCCACCGCACCCTTGGTCGTGCCGATCAACATCTTCGGATGGGTTTCTGCAAACCGCGCCGCGACATGCATCGCCTCATCGCGGTACTGCGCGTCGTCGCCCTGCATCTTGGTCATCGAGCCGGTGAAGCCAGTCGCCTGCAGCACGGTTGCCTTTCGCTCCACCTCAATGCGGCGAAACGTGATGTCGGGGATATGCAATTCCGCCAGTGCCGTACTATGGCCGGTGGCATCCAGAACGAGCACCGGCATATCCTTGCGCAGCATTTTGAAAGATGAGCGGAACTGGAGGTAGAGCATCGGCGCCACCGTGGGCGTCCCAGCTTTATCCGCGACAGGATGCTCCGGGTTGTAGGCGAGGGATCGAATGGGTTCATCACCTTCCCGCGCCACCTTGTATTCATCACGCACCCGCCGGAGCACTGAGATAACAGGGTCGCTTTTCCATCCCTTGTCTGGATCGAACGCCTTCAGAACCTGCTTCGCATTTATGTTCGGGTAGACTGGCGGTTGGGCCTTCTCGTCCAGCGCAACAAGCGTCGCTATACGATCCTCGATCATTCCCACGGTAATGCCCGCATCGCGGAAGGCATGCCAAGGATTGATGCCTTTGCTCATGCTCTCGACTACCATCTGCCCGTAAGGATCGCGCACCAGCGCATGTGGTGGAATGAGCTTTTTCTTCGTCGTTTGGTGGTTGAGGAAAGACTCATCGATAATGAGCAACTCTATCCGCCCGTAATGTGCTTCCGACATTACGTGCGTTAGATGGCTGTGGGCGACGAAGTGCACGTCAGCGGTAGGGTCAAACTGCTGTTGATAGGCACAGTCGTTGAAGTGCTCGCAAAAGTGCGTCACGCCGGTTTCAGGATCACGGCGGCGGCATAACGATGTCTGGATACCGCCAGCGATTCCAGCCCTCTGGACAGCACGGACGACGTTCGGAATCTTGCAGGGGGTATTTTCGGGATCCTTGTCGAAGTTGTAGTCGCGGCCAAGGCTCACCGTGCATCGACCGCCGAATGACCGATAGGTTTCCGCATTTTGCTTTGCCAGTTCCACCGTCGGGCAGGCGTAGACGATATTCATCCGGACGTAGTTATCGCCATCAGCAGCCCATGCTTTTTTGAAGCGGTCTGCGAGGCGCTCCAATGCCCCTCGCGTCTTTCCAAGGCTTGGGCTGGCGGCAAGTAACAATCGCGGCGGTACCCACGGCCCAGCGGGCGCAGTGCAGGCAAGCAGGTCCTGCGCCGTCATGCTGTTTACGCCAACCGAGTTGAAGGCCGGAATTTCGGCGAAGAACTTGTCCAATGTGTCGTTGAGCAAGTCCTCTGCCCATTTGAGCGGGAGTTGGTTGGGCGGATAGGTCGGCCACCACCTGTCCGGAAAGACACCTGCTTCCGGCGCTCGGCTGCCGCGCTTCTGCCCTTCGGTGAATATCTTGTGTTTTTTCTGAAGCGCCTTCCTGATCTTGTAGTGCAGGAGACGCTCAAGCTGCGCACTATCGCTTAGCTGCATGCCATCATGCGTGCGCGTCAGCTCTATATGCTTATGCACCCAGGTAGTTGCCTCAGGCAGCAGAAGTTCAATCTCATTGTCGATGTTGTCGGTGCCAGTGTCGCATAGCTCTGGGTGGCGCCTAATCGTCGCCGCGACAATAGCCGTGATGGCATTGTCGCGATTGGTGCGTACCAGCCCATCCTCGTAATCGAACGATAGCGGGTGCCTTGATACAAGCTTCGGGAAATTCATTAGCCGGCGTCATTTACTGGTTATTATTGAGCGGCTATATTGTGGGGGAGTTGGCCCAAGGTCGGTCCGCAAGACACCTCGGCTCCTTCTTGTCTTCAATGCCATTTCTCCAGACGCCGGTCCCTAATCAGGGATCGGCGTTTTCTTTTGATAGACGATGCTCCGCGCCACCCGCATCGCTTCAATCGCGTCAAGCATCGATAGGGTGTAAGCGCTACGCAGGCGGGGGATGATCGGCCGCTCTAATGTGTGCCAGTTATCAGCAAGCCATTTGGCGGCTGATTGTACGGCTGCTGATGGGTCGTGGTCGCCCATCACGCATTCTCCTTCTCAAGGAGAAAGGCGAGCAGCGCCTTGCGGCTGGCAACGTATCCGCCGACAGCCTTCTTCACAGGGAAGTCGGGATAACGGTTGAGAAGATATTCGACGGCTCGTTTGTCGCGATTGATGATCTTGCCAATCGCTTCGAGCGTCCAAACGATGTCGTGGTCTTCGGCCTGTTTGATGGTTCTCATGTTGTCGACTCTCCTTAGAAGCGCCGACGTACAAAGACAGTCAGCGCTGGTTAGCGCTTTACGCCGGGTGTTGCTCCCGACACTGTCTTTGGTGCCCAAAAATGAGGGGCTGAGACGTCCATTAGTGCATTTTTAAGCATAGCCCACAAGGGCGAAATAGCACAACGAAATCGCGTGGTTAACGTCCCTCGGCGCCGCGCCTCTTAGTTGCACTTCAGTTGCAGGGGGCATTTTGTGCTTTGTGGTCCCCTCATTGTTTTTATTGGGGTTTGTTGCGCAGCCGGTGCAACGGGGGAGGCGAATCCGATGGCGCTAAAAACGCTGCAATTACAAGGGATTAGAGTGGCTGGGGAACCTGGATTCGAACCAGGACTAACGGAGTCAGAGTCCGTGGGTCTACCGTTAACCTATTCCCCAGCAGGCGTGGTCATGAACCGCGCGGGCTGAGCGGCCGAGCCGCTGTGAGCGCTGCCTTGTAGCCGCCAGCGGAAAATAGTCAAGCCTGCTTTGTCGTTCAAATCACAACGTTTCGCGATTTGTCGCGCGGTGCTTCACTTGCCGGGCCGGCTGAACTGCGAGCGCTCGAAAAACAGCACGATGCCCAGCCCGATGATCAGCGGGATGATCAGGTAGAACAGCCGGAACAACAGCAGCGCGGCCAGCACGCCGACCGGGTCCATGTCCGACAGGCCGGCCAGGAAGACGACTTCGAAGACGCCAAGCCCGCCCGGCGCGTGCGAGATCTGCGCGACCGAGAACGAGACGAGGAAGACGCCGAGCACGACGAAGTAGCCGGGATTGTTGGCCTCGGGCAGGGCAAAGAAGATGATCGCCGCCGCCCCCAAAAGCTCGATCGGGCCGATGATCAGCTGCCGCGCGACAATCGGCAGTGCTGGATAATGCAACTGGAAGCTGGCGATCTTCAGCGGCCGCAGATGCAGCCAGCTGCCGAACACATAGGCGGCGACGAGGAGCAGCATGGCGATGCCTGCCGCCTCGGACAGGCCGTGATGGGCAATGCCGGAGAATCGGTCGAGGATCTGCGGCTCGAACACCAGCACCAGGCCGGAAGCCAGAATCGTCGACAGCACGAAGGTGATCCAGCAGATCGCCACGAGCACGCCGACCTCCTGCCCAGTCAGTCCCCTTGTGCCATAGGCGCGGTAGCGGATGACGGCGCCGGAGAACACCGAACCGCCAATGTTGTGCGACAGCGCATAGGTGGTGAACGAACATAGGGTGACGAACAGCCAGGATACCCGCTTGCCGATATGCAGGAGCGCGATGTGATCGTAGCCGGCGAGTGACGCATAGGCGATGACGGAACTGACCGCCGCGAGGATCCAGCCGCGGGTGGGAATGGCTGATATGCCGTCCCATACGTCATCGAGGGAAACGCCGCGCAGTTCGTGCCAGAGCAGGAAGAGCGAAAAGACAACCGCGGCAATGCCGACGACCGGCCAGAAGTAGCGTTTCCAGTTCATTGCTTGCCTGCCATGCGTTCGGGCCTGTTCCTTTTTCTGCTTCGCGGCGACGGATCGACGACGATTCCCGATCCTTGAGCCCCCATTTCAGAAATGCCTCATCGAAGCCGGCTATTCAACCAGCATGACGTTACCCACACATTGCGTAACCGGAGTTTTCGCTCTCGCTCCATCCGCTGCGAATGGGCAGCCACCCCGCGCCCGCCTTCCCGCCGCCGGCAAAATTTCGGCATGCGCTCTTGGTGATCCGGCCGTGCGCTGTTAGTCTGGCGGCAACTTAAAACATGGAAAGCGCCTGCTGCGTCCTATCAACGGTTCGCGCGGCGCCGGAAGGAACGACAGTGGAAGACCGCGACACCGGCGCAGGCGCGCCGGAGGTAGGCGCGTCCAGCGCTTCCCCGCCGCAAGGCTCGGGAAGCCCATCCGCCGGCCGGCATCACCGCCGCCCGGGGGAGCATCGGCAACCCGGCAGACATGCTGGCGCCGGGCAGCAGGCTGACGACGCGGGCCAGAATCAGAAGGGCAAGCCCAAGAAGCGGCGCAAGCGCAGGCGCGGGCGCAAGGTTTTCGCGCGCGACGAAGCCAAGGCTGGAGCGAACGGATCGCCACCATCCCGTGACCATGCTGTTTCGGCTGAATCTTCGCGTGGAAAACCGGTTGTGGTCCTGCCCGCAATCACTGCCATACGCGTGGAGCAGGCTGAGCGCAGGCCGCCCATGCCGGAACTTCCGGTGTTTGCCGCACTCGATCTCGGTACCAACAATTGCCGGCTGCTGGTCGCGGTGCCCACCCGTCACGGCCAGTTTCGCGTCATCGACGCGTTCTCGCGCATTGTCAGGCTGGGCGAGGGGCTGACCGCCAACGGAAGGCTTGGGCAGCCCGCCATGGACCGCGCCGTCGAGGCGCTGAAGATCTGCGGCGACAAATTGCGCAACCGCAAGATCAGAAAAGCCCGCCTCATTGCCACGGAAGCCTGCCGCACGGCGGAAAACGGCGTCGAATTCCTCGATCGTGTCGAGCGCGAAGCGGGCTTGAAACTCGAGATCATCGATCGCCAGACCGAGGCGCGGCTGGCGGTTTCGGGCTGCGGGTCGCTGGTCGAGCGTGAGACCGAAGGCGTCGTGCTGTTCGATATTGGTGGCGGCTCGTCGGAAATCGCGCTGATCGATCTCGCGGGCCGGCGTTCGCCACGGCTTGCCAACCACATCGTGTCCTGGACATCCTTGCCGGTTGGCGTTGTGTCGCTGGCCGAGCGTTTCGGCGGCCGCACCGTGACGCGCGAGGTTTTTGCCGCCATGGTCGATGATGTCGCCGGCCGGTTGGCCTGCTTCGATGGACGCGACCGGCTGAGCCATCTCAAGGCCAGCCCGAATTTCCACCTGCTTGGTACCTCCGGCACGGTGACGACGCTGGCGGGCGTGCATCTCGATCTCGAACGCTATGACCGCCGCCGGGTCGACGGATTGTGGATGGACCGCGACAGCGTCGACCGCATGGTCGAGAAGCTGGTTGGCTGGGATTTCCAGCAGCGCGTTGCCAACCCCTGCATAGGCGCCGATCGCGCCGACCTTGTGCTTGCCGGCTGCGCCATCCTGGAAGCGATTCGCGCCGTCTGGCCATCGGAGCGGCTGCGTGTCGCCGATCGCGGCCTGCGCGAGGGTATATTGAGCGAATTGATGGCCGACGATGGCGTCTGGCGCAACAATGGGCGTGGCAGAGCATGATCCCGAACCGAAGGACCGCGTTAGCGAAAAGTGGCGCCCGGTTTTCGGGGGAGACCATGCTCAAACAAGAAGTCAAGCTATGACCAAGAAACCGGAAAAGCCTGGCTCCGCCAGCATTCGCGTGCTGAAGACGCGGATCAAGAAGAAAAGCGGCCTGAAAGAATCGTCGCGGCGCTGGCTCCAGCGCCATATCAACGATCCCTATGTGCAGCGCTCGAAGGCCGACGGCTACCGTTCCCGCGCGGCCTACAAGCTGATCGAGATCGACGACAAGCATCATCTGCTGAAGCCTGGCATGAAGGTCATCGACCTGGGCGCGGCGCCCGGTGGCTGGTGCCAGGTCGCCGCCCAGCGGACAAAGTCGACGGCGGAAAAGCCGCATGTCATCGGCATCGATTACCTTGAAATGGACGCGGTGCCCGGCGCACCGGTGCTGCTGATGGATTTCCTCGACCCGCAGGCGCCGGAAAAGCTGGCCGAGGCCTTGGGCGGTGATCCCGATATCGTGCTGTCCGACATGGCGGCGCCGACGACCGGGCACAAACGGACCGATCACATCCGCACCATGCATCTGTGCGAGGTCGCCGCCGACTTCGCATTGTCGGTTCTGAAACCCGGCGGCCATTTCCTGGCCAAGACGTTTCAAGGCGGCGCCGAGAACGAGCTGCTTGCCATGCTCAAGAAGAATTTTCGGTCGGTTCATCACGTCAAGCCGCCGGCCTCGCGTGACGAATCGGTTGAACTTTACCTGCTGGCGAAAGATTTCAAGGGGCGAGAAGCCGGTCCGCCCTTGGGCGGATCGGAACGTCCAGTGGACGTTCCGAAGGCTTCGAGCGCCCGGAGCGACAGCGAAGGGCCGGAGGACGCGGAGGACTGATCTGCGCGCCGACTGCCGGTCCACCCTTGGGCGGATCGGAACGTCCAGTGGACGTTCCGAAGGCTTCGAGCGCCCGGAGCGACAGCGAAGCGCCGGAGGACGCGGAGGACTGATCTGCGCGCCGGGCAAGGCGAGCCCGAAGCTTAAATTAGGCCAGCCATCAGCTGCCGGGAGGGCTCACAGGCTCCAATGTCTTGGGCTGCGTCAGCCTGCCATGTCCCGACACCGCATTGCCGGCGTCCGGCGCCAGTCGCATGAACGACAGTGCCGCCGCCGCCGACACAGCCGCCACGATGAAGAATGCGTTGTGGAAATCGCCAAGGGTCAGCGGGCCGCCGTGGACCTTCTGCGAGATCTCCAGGATGCCGCCGGCCAGGGCCACGCCAAGCGCGATCGCCAATTGCTGGAAAACGGCGGTGATCGGCGTTGCCTTGCTGGTGTCTTCAGGCGAAACCTCGGCGTAGGCGAGGGCATTGACGCCGGTGAAGAACATCGAGCGGATGAAGCCGCCGGCGAGCAGCATGGCGAGGATCAGCGCGTAGGGCGTCTCGGGGGTGAACAGGCCGTTCACGGCGATCGTGGCGGCGGCGACGATCGAGCCGACAATCAGCACCCTGCGGAAACCGGCCACCCTGAAGATCAGGGAGGTGACGAATTTCATGCCGATGGCGCCGATGGCCGAGACGAAGGTGATCATGCCGGACTGGAACGGCGTCAGCCCGAAGCCGATCTGGAACATCAGCGGCAACAGGAACGGCACCGCGCCAATGCCGATGCGAAACAGCCCGCCGCCGAGCACCGAAGAGCGGAAGACCTGGTTGCGGAAGAGGTTGAGGGCCAGCAGCGGGTTTTGCGCGTGGCGCGCATGCCACAGGTAAAGCGCCCCTGACACAACCCCGACGGTCACCGTGGCGAACCCGACCATGGGCGGCAAGGCGGGCAGGCTGACCACCGAAAGGCCGAACACCACGCCGGATGCCGCCAGTCCGCTCAGCACGAAACCGGTGAAATCGAGCGGCGGCGTCTCCATGGATTCGGTTTCCGGCAGGAAGCGCGTGGCGAGCCAGATGCCGATGACACCGATCGGCACGTTGATCAGGAAGATCCAGTGCCAGGTGAAATAGGTCGTGATGAAGCCACCGATGGGAGGGCCAACGAGCGGACCTACGAGGGCGGGGATGGTCAGCCAAGACATGGCGCCGACCAGTTCGCTCTTCGGCGTGGCGCGCACCAGCACCAGGCGCCCGACAGGCGTCATCATGGCGCCGCCTACGCCTTGCAGGAAGCGCGAAACCACGAAAGCCAGCAGCGAGTCGGATATGGCGCAGGCAATCGAACCGACGACAAAAACCGCGATCGCGGCGCGAAACACGTTCTTGGCGCCGAACCGGTCGGCCATCCAGCCGCTGATCGGAATGAAGATCGCCAGCGATACGAGATAGGCGGTCAGCGCCAGTTTCAGTGCGATCGGGCTGGTCTGGATGTCCACGGCGATCGCCGGCAGCGACGTCGCGATGACGGTCGAATCCATGTTTTCCATGAACAGTGCGACCGCCAGGATAAGCGGGATGGTGCGATTCACGAGCGTGCCCGTTCCAGAGTCCTTTCCGGCTGGGGGCGAGCCGGTAGGAGGGGCGGTTATCACGGCAGGCCAGCGATGTCGTGTTATTTTGCTGTCACTTTTGTGCGACCGCAACCATTGGTGGCGTCATTGGCTGTTCGATGACGCTTTTGTGCAATGCAATGATCGGCTTTTCATCGGCGGCGGGACGTGTTACCAGCCAGCGCCAATCCTGAAAGGGAAGAACGAGTCGGCGCTGTCCATTCCGGTCCAGCGCTTTTTTCGCATTCTGAAGGGCTGGCCATGGCAAAAATCATTGAAACGTCCACCGGCGCGCTGGCGCTGACCTTTGACGACGTGCTGCTGCAGCCCGGTCATTCCGAAGTCATGCCCGGCGAGACCGATATCCGCACGCGCATCGCCGGCGACATCGACCTCAACGTACCGATCCTTTCCGCCGCCATGGATACGGTCACCGAGGCGCGTCTCGCCATCGCCATGGCGCAGGCCGGCGGCATCGGCGTTATCCACCGCAATTTCTCGCCGGCCGAACAGGCCGAGCAGGTGCGCCAGGTGAAGAAGTTCGAATCCGGCATGGTCGTCAATCCAGTCACGATCGGTCCCGATGCCACGCTTGCCGACGCGCTGTCGCTGATGCGCACCTACTCGATCTCGGGCATTCCAGTCGTCGAAAACGGTGGCGCCGGCGGCCACACGGTCGGAAGACTGGTCGGCATCCTGACCAATCGCGATGTGCGCTTTGCCTCCGATCCGTCGCAAAAAGTCTACGAATTGATGACCCGTGAGAACCTGATCACGGTCAAGGAGAATGTCGATCAGGACGAAGCCAAGCGTCTCCTGCACCAGCACCGCATCGAAAAGCTGGTTGTGCTCGACAAGAGGGGCAATTGCGTCGGGCTGATCACCGTCAAGGATATCGAGAAGTCGCAGCTCAACCCGCACGCCACCAAGGATGCGCAGGGCCGCCTGCGGGCCGCCGCCGCCACCAGCGTCGGTGATGACGGCTTCGAGCGTGCCGAGCGCCTTATCGACGCCGGCGTCGATCTGCTGGTGATCGACACGGCGCACGGCCATTCGCAGCGCGTCCTCGACGCCGTGACGCGCGCCAAGAAACTGTCCAACTCGGTTCGCATCCTGGCGGGCAACGTCGCCACCGCCGAGGGCACGCAGGCCCTGATCGATGCCGGCGCCGACGCCGTCAAGGTCGGCATCGGGCCGGGCTCGATCTGCACCACCCGCATCGTCGCTGGCGTTGGCGTGCCGCAGCTTTCAGCGATCATGTCGGCCGTGGAAACCGCGCACAAATCGGGCGCCTCGGTCATCGCAGATGGCGGCATCAAATATTCCGGCGACCTCGCCAAGGCGCTCGCCGCTGGTGCGAGTGCCGCCATGATCGGCTCGCTGCTGGCCGGAACCGATGAGAGCCCCGGCGAGGTCTATCTGCACCAGGGCCGCTCGTTCAAAGCCTATCGCGGCATGGGTTCGGTCGGCGCAATGGCGCGCGGCTCCGCCGACCGCTACTTCCAAGCCGAGGTCCGTGACACGCTGAAACTGGTGCCGGAAGGCATTGAAGGGCAGGTTCCCTACAAAGGACCTGTGTCTGGCGTGCTTCACCAGCTTGCGGGCGGCTTGAAAGCCGCTATGGGTTATGTCGGCGGTCGCGATCTCGCTGATTTTCGCGAACGCGCTACCTTCGTGCGCATATCCAATGCAGGACTTCGTGAAAGCCACGCCCATGACGTCACGATTACCCGCGAAAGCCCGAACTATCCCGGCGGAGCCTGATCGGCCCGAGCAATATGCATACTGGGGCCTGCCGGTGACGATCCTGCGGCTGTCGCGCCATGCGGCGGCATTGTGTTTCGTCTCGGCGGCGGTCTTCATCGCCATGACGGCGCTGGAATTCCTCTATTTCCGGCAGTTGAGCGGCGGTCTGCCGTCGCTCGATGTCCGCATCACCGGTTTCGCACCGGATGAGGGCATGGCCTGGCTTACGTCGCTCGGCCGTCGCGGCAGCGAGATCATCCTCGTCTGGCATTACCTGACCTTCGACCTGCTTTTTCCGGCACTCCTGTCGGTGACGATGGTCAGCCTGATCCTGGCGACGGGACGACGCATGAAGAGTTTCCGGACTTTGCCGGTACAACTACAGTCGATCTTCGCGTTGATGCTCGTGCTGCCTTACACCTTTGCCGACTATGCGCAGAACATTGCCGTGGCGAGTCTGCTCTCGGACTTTCTGACGGCCAATCCGGATTCACTGTCGCTTGCATCGTCTTTGATTGTCACCAAATTCGCGCTTCTCGCGATACCGTTGATCGTGATCGCGGTTTTCACCGTGGCGGGACAGAAGCAGCGTTGAGCCGAAAGGCAAGAAGGGCGGATACTCCATGAACCAGACCACGATCTTCTGGCCCATGCTCGCGCATGTGCTGCTCATCTATATGGTCTATGGGGTGATGGGCAGGCGCAGGTACGCCGCGGTCAAATCAAGCGAAGCCAGGGTCGGTCAATACAAGGTGCGCACGACCGAGCCGGCCTCCTGCGTCACTGTTGCCAACAACCTTATCAACCAGTTCGAATTGCCGGTGCTTTTTTACGTCCTGTGCCTTACGCTGCACACGACCAACGGCGTCAACTATCTGACGCTGGCCCTGATGTGGATTTTTGTCGCGTCGCGCTATTTCCATGCCTGGGTACACCTGACCAGCAACAATCTGCTGCTGCGCAGCCGCGCTTTTTTCCTGGGGGCGGTGGTCCTGGCGCTGGCCTGGATCTGGTTCGCGCTCCATCTGCTCGGAGTGGTTTGACTGCGGCGCGATCTTCCCTTCTCCCCAAAGAGGAAGGGAGGATCGCGCTAGCCCCTACAAATCGAACACCGCGATCTTGCGCTTGTCGAATTTGATGGCGAGTTCGCCTCGCACCAATTTGAGCGCCGCCTCGCCGAATACGGCGCGCCGCCAGCCTTGCAATGCGGGCACGTCGGCGGCTTCGCCTTCGCCGGCGATCCGGTCGATATCGTCGCTGGACGCCAGCACCTTCGAGGCGACGCCTTCCTTTTCCGCGATGATCCGCAACAGCACCTTCAACAGTTCCGCAGCGGCGCTGGCGCCCTCCGGCGGCTGGAAGTTCTTCGGCAGTTTCGGCATGTCTTCCTTGGGCAAGGCGAGCGCGCTGTTGACGGCGCCGAGCAGGGCCGTTGCGGTCGATGATCGCTCCCAGCCCTTAGGCGTGGTGCGCAGCTTGCCCAGTGCTGTCGCGTCGCGCGGTGCCTGCTGCGCGATCTCGTAGATGGCGTCATCCTTGAGCACGCGACCACGCGGTACGTCGCGCTCGCGCGCCTCGCGCTCACGCCAGGCCGCCACCGCTTGCACGATCGCCAGTTCCTGCGGCTTGCGCAGCCGCATCTTCAGCCGCTTCCACGCATCCTCGGGATGCGGATCATAGGTCTCGCGGGAGGTCAGCACCTCCATTTCCTCATTCAGCCAGTGGGCGCGGTTTTCCCGCACCAGCTCTGCGCTGAGATGTTGGTAGACCTCGATCAGATGGGTGACATCGGCAAGCGCGTAGTCGAGCTGCTTGTCGGAAAGCGGCCGGTGGCGCCAGTCGGTGAAACGGGAAGACTTGTCTAGCCGGGCACCTGTGATCCTCTGGACGAGCTGGTCATAGGAAACGCTGTCGCCGAAGCCGCATACCATCGCCGCCACCTGGGTGTCGAACACCGGGTGGGGAACAAGATCGCCGAGATGGACGATGATTTCGATGTCCTGCCGAGCCGCATGGAAGACTTTGACCACCGCTTCATTGGCCATCAGCCTGAAGAACGGCCTGAGGTCGATGTCGGGTGACAAGGGATCGATCAGCGCCGTCACGCCGGGCGCGGCCATCTGGATCAGGCACAGGATCGGCCAGAAAGTCGTCTCGCGGATAAATTCGGTGTCGACGGTGACGAAATCCGACTTTTCGAAAGCGGCGAGAACAGTCTCGAGCTCTTTTTGGGTGGTGATGACGTGCATCAAATCGCTTTTGTCAAAGTAAGGTCTCTTTCAATTTCAGCCGCGCGTGCTTTCGTCAAGCCGCAGTGCAGTCATCTATGCTCTGTTGGACCATCGGAATCGCCATTGCGCCGGGCGAGGCGGGCAAAAACCGTTGAGGTGCGCAAAAGCGCCGTGAAACGGCTGCGGTGGCCTGCCGGCACGCCAGAGCGCGCCCGCATCCGATAGAGTATCACGGCGATGAAGATCGCATAGACAATGGCGCTGAACACGAACAGCGCGCTTGGCCCGAAATACTGCATCGCGGTCGAGGCCGCGAACGGCCCGCCAATCGCGCCGAAAGAGTAAAACAGCATGAGCGCCGCGTTGATCAGCACGAACTCGCCCTTGTCGGCACGGTCGTTGGAGTGTGCCGCCGACAGCGAGTAGAGCGGCATGGCGAAGCAGCCGAAGGTGAAGACGATCACGAAGTTGAGGAATGGATTGCTTCCCGCGATGAACGCGAGCGCCAGCGCCGCGAGCAACGCGCAGCTTGTGGTGATCAGCAGCACGTAGCGCCGGTCCCAGCGGTCAGAGAGATACCCCAGCGGATACTGGATGATGGCGCCACCGAAGATGCCGACGCTGACGAAGGTGACGACGTCGGCGACCGACAGGCCGATCTGTTCGGCATAGACGGGCGACAGCGTACGAAATGCGCTGTTGGTGACGCCGACGGCAACGCAGCCGAAACAGCCAAGCGGAGAAATCCGCCAGACGCGTGCCAGGTCAAGCTTGACGTCTTCCGGCGGCGTCGGATTGGAGCGGTCGCCGAGCGATACCGGCACCAGCGACAGCGTGATCATCATCGACATGATGGCGAAAATGGCAAAGCCGCCGGTACCGAATACAGGGATCAGGAACTGGGCTGATGTCACCGAGCCGGTGTCGACCATCCGGTAGATGGCCAGCACGCGCGCCCGATCCTTGTTGGCGACGCCGGAATTGAGCCAGCTTTCGATGATGGTGAACAGGGCGGCGAAGCAGAACCCGCCGGCGAAGCGTACCGCGCACCACATCACGGGATCGACGACCAGGATCAGCAGCAGCGTTCCCGCCGAGGCGATCGCCGCCAATGCCGCGAAGGCGCGTACATGGCCGACGGCCTTCATGATGCGGGTCACCGCCAGGCAACCCAGCAGGAAGCCGGCGAAATAAAAGGTGCCCATCAGGCCGATGGATGAGGCGGAAAATCCCTCCTGCGCACCGCGCAGCGCGATCAGCGTGCTCTGCAGGCCATTGCCGCCCAGAAGGATGCCGGCGGCGATCAGAAGCGGAATCAAGGGTCGGATGGAGGACATGAAGGCAATCGCTTGGACGTTGAACCTTCTTGAACCATCGGTTGCGTCAATGCCAGCGGCAAATTCCCGGCAAAGCAGACGTCACCGCAGCTCGATTAAGCGCAAGTCATCCAAGCGTCGGCGGTTCAACCCGTATGGTCTCCATGATCGCGCGCTCCAACGTCAGGTTCACCGACCTTGCCGTAAGCGGACGCGTGCGGTGGGCCACGCCCTTCTTCACGCAGTATAGGTCGTTCGGCCCCAGTTCGACTGTTCCATGCTCAAGGTCTATCGCCAGCCTGCCTTCGATGCCTATGAAAACCTCGTCAGAATCGGGATGCAGGTGCCAATAAAATGCCTCGGTCATCACGCTCATCCGCGCCACGTGATCGTTCACGTCGCACAGAGGATGGTTTCGGTAGGAAAGCGTGCTCCCGCTCTCGACCGTGAGGTTCTTGACGTCTTCCACCATTGCGTTCTCCAATCAGGATCGATGGTTCGGCCATTCGGCGCGACGGGCAGGATATACGCTAACCTTCCTGGCCGGGGCCGTCAGCGTTTGCCGCGCGCGCGTTCACGGCTGCCTTGGATGCGTTTGCACACTGCCGAGCCGGCCAGAGACGCCGCCTACGGCCCGCTTACCTTGACAAACCCCGTCTCTCATGCGCTTTTCGCCCGAATTTCGGGCCTGGCTGTCATGCTTCGGCCTGCAACCCAGAATCCCGGACTTTATCAATGACAATGCACCGTTACCGCAGCCACACCTGCGCCCAGTTGAGGAAATCCGACGTCGGCTCGAGTGTTCGCTTGTCGGGTTGGGTCCATCGCGTCCGCGACCATGGCGGCCTGCTCTTCATCGACTTGCGCGATCATTATGGTCTGACCCAGATCGTCGCCGATCCGGATTCGCCGGCCTTCAAGATCGCCGAAACCGTGCGCGGCGAGTGGGTCATCCGCGTCGATGGCGAAGTCAAGGCGCGCTTGCCCGACACCACGAATGCCAATCTGCCGACCGGCGAGATCGAGATTTTCGCACGCGAGATCGAGGTGCTTTCCGCCGCCAAGGAGCTGCCGCTGCCGGTGTTCGGCGAGCCGGACTATCCAGAGGACATCCGCCTCAAATACCGCTTCCTCGATCTGCGCCGCGAGACGCTGCACAAGAACATCGTGGCGCGCACGAAGATCATCGCCGAGATGCGCAAGCGCATGGGCGATGTCGGCTTCACCGAGTTCTCGACGCCGATCCTGACCGCCTCGTCGCCGGAAGGCGCGCGCGACTTCCTGGTGCCGTCGCGCATCCATCCCGGCACCTTCTACGCCCTGCCGCAGGCGCCGCAGCAGTACAAGCAGCTCATCATGGTGTCGGGCTTCGACCGTTACTTCCAGATCGCGCCGTGTTTCCGCGACGAGGACCCGCGCGCCGACCGTCTACCGGGCGAATTCTATCAGCTCGACCTGGAGATGAGCTTCGTCGAGCAGGACGACGTGCTGTCGACGATGGAACCGGTCATGCGCGGCGTGTTCGAAACATTCGCCAACGGCAAGCCGGTCACGCAGAAATTCCAGCGCATCGCCTATGACGTCGCCATGCGCAAATACGGCTCCGACAAGCCAGACCTGCGCAACCCGATCGAGATGCAGGCCGTTTCCGACCATTTCCGCGATTCAGGCTTCAAGGTTTTCGCCAACATCCTGGCCAACGACCCGAAGGCCGAAGTGTGGGGCATTCCCGCCAAGACCGGCGGTTCGCGCGCTTTTTGCGATCGCATGAATTCATGGGCGCAGAGCGAAGGCCAGCCGGGCCTTGGTTACATCTTCTGGCGCAAGGAAGGCGAGAAGATCGAAGGTGCCGGTCCGCTCGCCAAGAACATCGGCGAAGAACGCACCGAGGCCATTCGCCAGCAGCTTGACCTTGCCGATGGGGATGCTGCCTTCTTCGTGGCGGGCGATCCGAAGAAGTTCGTGTCGTTCGCGGGTGCGGCGCGCACGCGCGCCGGCGAGGAGTTGAACCTCGTCGATCGCGATCGTTTCGAGCTGTGCTGGATTGTCGACTTCCCGTTCTTCGAATGGAACGAGGACGAGAAGAAGATCGACTTCGCCCACAATCCGTTCTCGATGCCGCAGGGCGGCATCGACGCGCTGAATGGCGAGGACCTGCTCGGCATCAAGGCATTCCAGTACGACATGGTCTGCAACGGCTTCGAAATCGCGTCGGGCGGCATCCGCAACCATCTGCCGGAAACCATGGTCAAGGCCTTTGAAACCGTCGGGCTGGATCGCGCTACAGTCGAGGAGCGTTTCGGCGGCCTCTACCGCGCCTTCCAGTATGGCGCGCCGCCGCATGGCGGCATGGCGGCCGGTGTCGATCGTGTCGTCATGCTTCTGGTTGGCGCCAAGAACCTGCGCGAAATCACCATGTTCCCGATGAACCAGCAGGCTTACGACCTGCTGATGAACGCGCCATCGGAAGCGACCCCGCAGCAGCTTCGCGAATTGTCGCTGCGCGTCGCCGTGGCGAAGAAAGAAGCTTAGGAAATACGCCGAACCGATTCTTTCGATTCAGAAAGACTCAAACAAAAGCCCGGCAGCGATGCCGGGCTTTTGTTTGGCTGAAGCTGTAAGCTCAGTCCTCGTTCGCCTTGACCGTAACGCCGAGTGTCTTCGGCAGGTCGAGCGGGTTGGACATGGCGCCGGCCATGATCAATGCGAACGGCACTGCTGCCGGCGGCTCGGCGGAGATTTCGAGGCTCTTCGGTTCGTCGAGGAATTTGCCGACGGCCGTCGTCACCTGCGCAGTCAGTTCCGGGTTGTTGAGCTGCGACATGCCGAACGGTACGATCGCCTTGGCCTGGTTGGCGATGTCCTTGGCCGACATGCCTTGCTGCTTGCCCACATACTCCAGAACCTTGTTGGTCAGCGAATCGTCGTCGAAGCGGATCGACGCGCTGTTGAGCGAAAGCTGCTGCAGCAGGCCGAGCATCGCCATGCCCTGTGCCGACTTGTCGGCGCCTTCGGGCTGCGCAGCCATCTGCTTCTGCACAGCTTGCAGCGACTTGATGAAGTCCATCGTGTAGCCGCCGAGGTCGAAGGTCATGCCGAGCGTGCCGGCATTGTCGACGGAGACATCGTACTTCGACAGCTCCATCTTGCCGTCGGTGGGCTGCCAGGTGCCGGCGATTTCAAAATTGCCCGTTATGTTCTGGTAGCCGAGCGCGTCGATGACTTCCTTGGACTTCGGATCATCGACCAGGGTGAGGTCGGCATGGTATTTTTCGGTGGTGCCGGAAAACTCCATCGCCTTGCCGTCCGCTGGCGGCGTGATGGTGATGGCAAGCCCGTCCATCGAAAACGCTGTCTTGTCATCCTTCTTGACGGTCAAGTTCGCCAGTTCCGCGGACTTGTACATCATCAGTGAACCCAACGGACCGGTAGCGTTCTCCGCGGGAACCGTCATGTCATGGATCACGAACGGGGTGGTCGTGAGAGTGACGCCGTCCTTGCTGTGCGAGAACGCAGCCGTCGACACGGTTGCGATATCATAGCCGCCGTTTGCGGCGGTCACGCCTTCGAGCTTCACGTCGCCGATGGCGAGCGCTTCCTTTTCGGCCGCCGGCTTGATGGCCACGCCTTGCAGCACCATGCTGGAATCATCGCCGGTGACGCCAGTCCAGGAGATGTCGACGCCTTGAGCCGCGAGAACTGCCTTCAATCGGTCGGCAACCGCCGCATCCTGCGCGAGGGCCGCGTTGAGAGGAAGCGTCAGCAAGAAGGTCGAGAAAGCGAGTTTTTGGAGAGTTGAGCGTTTGATTGTCATCGCGGGTTCCCTGAGAGTGTCCTGAAATTGTTTTTCAATTCGGCGCGCCATCACCATTCCGTGACGAACTGGACGGGAAAAAGGCGTATCCCCGAACAATGGTCGAAATTCACGGCGAAAGGCAAACCGATCCGAACGTCTTTGCGTATATCGGTGAATTTGTCATGAAAGTCGGTTTGCTGCACATCGTCGTGCTTCGCCTTAGAGGGCCGATGTAACAGGTTGATGTTGCCGGTATGCTTGGCTGCGCGATTGCGTGCATAGCGTAGATTCATCCGCGGGGCACGCGCCCCTTGCCGCGAATCACCCGCTCGGTTAGTTCCAGCCCATGGGAAAAAGGCTTTTGCCGCCTCAAGATGGCGGCGGCGATCATATCGAACCGGTCGATCTGAAGAAGGCGCTTGAAGAGCGTTATCTCGCCTATGCGCTGTCGACCATCATGCATCGGGCTCTGCCCGATGTTCGCGACGGACTGAAGCCGGTCCATCGCCGCATCATGCATGCCATGCGCCTCTTGCGGCTCAATCCCGAGCAGGGCTTCGCCAAATGCGCCCGCATCGTCGGCGAGGTGATGGGTAAGTTCCACCCGCATGGCGACCAGTCGATCTACGACGCGCTGGTGCGGTTGGCGCAGGATTTCTCGATGCGCTACCCGTTGGTCGACGGGCAAGGCAATTTCGGCAACATCGACGGCGATAACGCGGCCGCCATGCGTTACACCGAAGCACGCATGACCGAGGTGTCGACGTTGCTTCTGGAAGGCATCACCGAGGACGCGGTCGACTTCCGCCCGACCTACAATGAAGAGGACGAGGAGCCGGTCGTGCTGCCCGGCGCCTTCCCGAACCTGCTTGCCAATGGTTCGTCCGGCATCGCCGTCGGTATGGCGACTTCCATTCCGCCGCACAATGCAGCCGAGCTTTGCGACGCCGCCCTGCATCTGATCGATCATCCGGATGCGCCGGTGACGAAGCTGATGGATTTCGTGCAGGGTCCGGATTTCCCGACCGGCGGCATCATCGTCGATAGCCGCGCTTCAATCCTCGAGGCCTATGAAAGCGGGCGCGGCGGATTTCGTGTCCGGGCGAAGTGGAGTCAGGAAGACCAGGGAAGGGGTACCTGGAATATTGTCGTCACAGAAATCCCCTATGGCGTCCAGAAGGCACGGCTGATCGAAAAGATCGCCGAGCTGCTGATGGCGCGCAAACTGCCATTGCTCGAGGATATCAGGGACGAAAGCGCGGAGGATATCCGCGTCGTGCTGGTGCCCAAGAGCCGCTCGGTCGATCCCGGCATCCTGATGGAATCGCTGTTCAAGCTCACCGAGCTGGAAAGCCGCTTCCCGCTCAACATGAACGTATTGTCGCGCGGCAAGGTGCCAAACGTCCTGTCGCTGAAAGGCGTGCTCAAGGAATGGCTGGAGCACCGCCGTGACGTGCTGGTCCGCCGCTCGAAGCATCGCCTCGGCGAGATCGAGAGGCGGCTGGAGATCCTTGCCGGCTATCTGATCGCCTATCTCAACATCGACGAGGTGATCCGCATCATCCGCGAGGAGGATGAGCCCAAGCAAGTCATGATGGCCCGCTGGTCGCTCACCGACACCCAGGCCGAAGCCATCCTCAACATGCGGTTGCGGGCCTTGCGCAAGCTCGAGGAATTCGAGATTCGCACGGAATTCGACGGCTTGAGCGCCGAGAAGAAGCAGATCGAAGCGCTGCTTGCCTCGAACGAGAAGCAATGGGCGACGATCAAGTGGGAAGTCGCCAATGTCCGCGAGAAATACGGGCCGGAGACCGAAATCGGCAAGCGCCGTACCCAGTTCGCCGACGCGCCCGAGCATGACCTGACCGACATCGCCCATGCCATGATCGAGCGCGAGCCGGTCACCGTGGTCGTTTCGGAAAAGGGCTGGCTGCGGGCGATGAAGGGGCACCTGACCGATTATTCGACGCTCACCTTCAAGGAAGGTGACAGCCTCAAGCTCGCCTTCCACGCCCAGACCACCGACAAGGTCCTGGTCTTCACCACCGGCGGCAAATTCTACACGATCGGCGCCGATCGGTTGCCGGGCGGGCGTGGCCATGGCGAGCCGATCCGTATCATCGTCGACATGGACAATGACCAGGATATCGTCACCGCCTTCGTCCACGACCCGAAGCGCAAGCTGCTGCTGGTGTCTCACGATGCCAACGGCTTCATCGTCGTGGAGGAAGAAGTCGTCGCCAACACCCGCAAGGGCAAGCAGGTGATGAACGTCAAGGCGCCCGATGAAGCCAAGCGCTGCATGCCGCTGACCGGCGATCACCTCGCCATCGTTGGCGAGAACCGCAAGATGCTGGTGTTCGCACTGTCCGAGATTCCGGAGATGGGACGCGGAAAGGGCGTTCGCCTGCAGAAATACAAGGATGGCGGTGTCCTCGACCTGAAAGCCTTCACGCTGGAAACCGGCCTTTCCTGGCAGGATTCGGCCGACCGCACCTTCACCAAGTCGCGGGATGAATTGGCCGAATGGATCGGCGCCCGCGCCTCGGCCGGACGCATGGTGCCGAAAGGATTTCCTCGTACCGGTAAATTTGGATAGTGGCGGGATGCGCCAGTTCCTTCGTCGATAGGCAAGGAACTGGCAACCGTGTGTATTGCCCGGCTAATTTCATTCCGCTTGTCCGCATTTTCATTGCCAGTTTGGATTGTCGTCACGATTGCTGCACTATGATCGTCTATCAGCGGTGCAAGTGATGCCTGGGCAGGGAGTGGTGGCGTTTGAAGGACAATGAAATTCAGAAGCCAGAGCGGCAGCAGCGCCTGTTCGGCCTGTCTACGCCACTCAGGTCCGCGGTTATTCCGCCGATCTCGGCGGCGCGCTGGCTACTGGTGCTCATCGTTGCGGCGGGCGTCTATTTCTTCCATGGCTTCCTGTTCCCGGTGCTGGCCGCCCTCGTCATCGCCTTTGCCAGCTGGCCGCTCTATCGGCGGCTGCTCGTGGCTGTCGGCGGGAACCGGACGATAGGTGCGACGCTAGCGATCATTTTCATCCTGACCTTCCTCGTGGTGCCGATCGCGCTCGCCGGCACCTACGCCATCAATGAAGTCCGCGAATGGGTTGGCTGGGCCATCGAGACCAATCGGCACGGTGCGCCGACGCCCCACTGGATTGCCACAATGCCGGCGGTCGGCGACTGGCTGAACGACCAATGGACGACCAACCTTGGCCATCCAGGTGGCATCGGTGAACTGATCCAGTTGGTCAGTGGCGCCAATATTGGCAGCATCTATCGCGGCGTTCTGGCAGCCGGCGGCAGCGCTTTCGGACTGATCCTGACCCTGCTTTTCATGATGATCGCGCTGTTCTTCGCCTATCGCGACGGCGAGCATTTCGCCGGGCAGATCGACCGTCTCGGCGAGCGCATCCTGCCGACAAGGTGGGAGCGGATTTCGCGTGTTGTCCCGGCGACGATCTCCTCGACGGTGACCGGCATGACCGTGATCGCCATCGGCGAGGGCCTTGTTCTGGGCATCGCCTATTGGTTGGCCGGCGTGCCGTCGCCGGTGACGCTCGGCGCCCTGACCGGCGTCATGGCGCTGATCCCTGGTGGCGCGCCATTGTCGTTTACGCTCGTGTCTATCTATCTCGCCGCCAGCGGCTCGATGATGGCCGGCCTGGCGTTGTTCATCTGGGGAACGGTCGAACTGTTCATCGTCGACAAGACATTGCGGCCGAAGCTGGTCGGCGGGCCAATAAAGCTGCCCTTCCTTCCCACCTTTTTCGGCCTGATCGGCGGCGTCAAGACGATGGGCTTTCTCGGCCTGTTCATCGGCCCGGTGCTGATGGCGCTGCTGGTTGCGATCTGGCGTGAATGGCTGCGCGAGGTGGAGATGGCCGATGAGCCTGCCCCGGCCGATCCCGTCGAGCTTGCCGGTGGTCCGCCGCAGATCGAAATCGTCGCCGAGGAAAAGACCCACGCCTGATCCGAGGGCCGAAGCTTTCGAAGGCTTAAAGCGCCCCGCGGTTTAAGCGGGGTGGATGACGGCGAGCGCGGCTCGGCGCTTGCGTCCTTCATGCAATTGCCACAGCGAATGGGCGACCAGCGTGACGATCAGGATCGTGCCGCCGATCAGGCTGTTGCGCGTTGGCGCTTCGGAAAAGATCAACCAGACCCAGACTGGCGCCAGAACGGTTTCAAGCAGGTAGAACATCGCCACCTCCGGTCCGGAAATATATTTCGGGCCGTTGGCGAGGCAGAAGAACGAGATCGGCATGACGATCGCGCCGTTGAAGATGATCCACCACGGCGCGTCCACCTGAAAGCCGACCTTGGAGACCATGAATACCGCCACGACAAATGGCAGGATGACACCGATCAGAGCGGTAAACCCCATGTCCTTGCCGCTGGCGCGCGAAATGGTGATGGCCGAAGCGACCATCAAGGACGCGCACAGCGCCATGAAGTCGCCGAACAGATGCCCTGAGCCGACGGAACCGCCCACGATGATGACGATGCCGACGAGCATGAGCGCCATTGCGCCCAGCGTCAGCGGTCTCGGCCTTTCGCCGAGGAACACCCATGACAGCAAGGCCGAAAACATGGTGGTGAAGGCCAGGATGAAAACAAGGTTGGCGGTCGAGGTGTTGAAAACGCCCGTGACGAAGGCAATGGAGCCAAGCCCGTAAAGCAGGGCGACGACGAGCCCGGACCTGCCGGGAATCAGTTGCGGCGCCCTGTCGCTGAGCGAACGCCAAACAGCCCACATGATCAGCCCCGCGACGAAGGTGGTGCCGGTGCGCAACAACAGGATCGTCCATGCCTCGCCATGCGCGAGCCGGATCAGCGGAATGTCGATGGTTAGCGTTAGCCCGCCGATGGCGGTAAGCAAAAGCCCTCTGGTGTGAGCATCATGGGAAGGCATGCATCAACTTTCGCAATGAATTCTGCCGGCAGGCGGTGGCCGGCGCAATAGCACACTCTCCAGCCAATTGGCGCAAAGACCAGCGGCCTATCCATTGAAACAGTTTAAGGTTGGATCTGGAGAAAACGGATTAGCGCGTAACCGCTTCACTATCGTAGCGTTCCCAGCCCTTCGGGCCGAGATGCTCCTGCGGCATGAAGCGCATCTTATAGTTCATCTTGCGCGAGCCGTTGACCCAGTAGCCGAGATAGACATGGGGCAGTCCCATCGCCCGGGCACGGGCGATATGGTCGAGGATCATGAAAGTGCCGAGCGAACGCTCTTCGAACTCGGGATTGAAGTAGGAGTAGACCATCGACAGGCCGTCGGCCATCTTGTCCGTGAGGGCGACCGCGATGAGTTCACCCTGGCCTTTTCCAGTAATGAAGGTGTCGGGTCCTCGCCGCCTGTATTCGATGACCTTGGTGTCGACATGGGTGTCCTCGACCATCATCGCGTAGTCGAGCACGGTCATGTCGGACATGCCACCACGGCGGTGACGAGCATCGAGATAGCCGCGGAAGAGAGAATACTGCTCGGTGGACGGCTCGGCGTCATGCATAGCGCCGACTAGATCGGCATTGTGCTGCAGTACACGTCTCATGTTGCGGCTGGCTGAGAATTCCTGCGCAAGGATGCGAACGGAAACGCAAGCGCGGCAAGTTTCGCAGGCTGGCCTGTAGGCGATGTTCTGCGAGCGCCTGAAGCCGCCTTGCGTCAACAGATCGTTCATCTCCGACGCCTTGTCGCCGACCAGATGCGTGAACACCTTGCGCTCGAACTGGCCCTCAAGATACGGGCACGGTGACGGCGCGGTCAGGAAGAACTGCGGCGACTGGGTCGGATGCTGCGTCATCGAGCCTTGGAAACACTCCTTCGAATCGCCCTACCTTTGGCGCGGACGGCGAAAAATTCAACAGGATTGTGAAGGCGTGGTGGACTGTCCGCCTTCACATTTGCTGATAACTGGCTGTGGCGGCTGTTGGAAGGGCTGTTTCAGCGACCGGTGCGGCTGACCACGGTGCCAAGCAGCAGGTCGTGCAGCGTGCGCTTGCGATCCGAAAACAGCGTCACCAGAAGGACCAGCGGCGACAGGATGACGTTGCCCGCCCAGAACAGCACCGAATGCACGACAGCGGTCATGCCGTCGATCGGCCTGCCGTCTAGGCGGTCGAGGCGGATTCCCATCATCTTCATGCCGGTGGTGGCCTGATCGGTGCTGCCCAGCGTGTTCCAGATGTAGAGGATCGCCACCGCCGGTACGAGGACGGAAAACAGCATCCAGCCAAGGCCGAGCGTCAGGATCCCGAGGAAGAACACCAGGATCGCGAACGGAATGGTGAGCAGGGCGACGATGCAATAGTCGATCACGAAGGCCAGGATGCGCCTTGTGCGCACGCCCTCATAGGTCCGAGTGTCGTCGAGCTTGCCAGTGATGATTTCGCCGTCGAGAACGCGCGCGTTCATGTCATTTCCTCGTTATCAGGCCTGGCATAGGGTACAGGCCGCTGTCGTGAGAAATGGTGAACGGTTGCAGCAGAATCAAGATCGAACCTTTTCGCCGCATCAAAACACGGAACGGCACCAAGCGAGGGCCGGTTGAATTTGCGCAGCGGATAGCATTAGCTTGCTGCGGCGCAACAAAGCATTTGGGGCAGAGGCGAGGGGACGGGGTAACATGGACTACGACATGCTGGTCATCGGCAGCGGGCCGTCCGGGCGCCGCGCCGCGGTGCAGTCGGCCAAGCTCGGCAAATCGGTCCTGGTGGTTGACAGAGGTCGGCGCCTAGGCGGCGTCTCCGTGCATACCGGCACAATTCCCTCGAAGACACTGCGCGAGACGGTGCTGAACCTTTCGGGCTGGCGCGAGCGCGGCTTCTACGGCCGCGGCTACCGGGTCAAGCAGGACATTTCGGTTGGCGACCTGGTCGAGCGCCTGCACAAGACCCTCGACCACGAGGTCGAGGTGCTGCAGCACCAGTTCATGCGCAACACGGTGAAGAGCGCGCGCGCCGCCGTAAAATTCCTCGGCCCCAACAAGGTCAGCCTGACCACGGACACCGGCGACTACAGCGAGGTCGGCTTTGCGCACGCGCTGATCGCGGTGGGCACAAGGCCGCATCGGCCGCACGATGTACCTTTCGACAAGACCCGTGTCTTCGACAGCGACGAGATGCTGGAACTCGCCCGCCTGCCACGCACGCTGACGGTGATCGGCGGCGGCGTCATCGGCGTCGAATACGCGACGATCTTTTCCGCGCTCGACGTGCCGGTGACGCTGGTCGAACCGCGCAATTCCATCCTCGATTTCGTCGACCGCGAGATCGTCGACGATTTCATCCACCAGATGCGTGATCGCGGCATGACGATCCGGCTGGGCAGCGCGGTGAAGGAAATCCGATCCAAGCCGGAAACCGCCGAGGTGGAACTGGCTGATGGTCGCACCATTCGTTCGGAGGTCGTGCTCTACGCCGCCGGCCGCACCGGCAATGTCGGCAGTCTTGGCCTCGACGTGGTGGGCATCGAGGCCGACTCAAGGGGGCGCATCAAGGTCGATCCGCAAACCTTCCAGACAAGCGCGCCCAATATCTACGCCGCTGGCGATGTCATCGGTTTTCCGAGCCTCGCTTCAACGTCGATGGAGCAGGGCAGGGTGGCGGCTTGCCACGCCTTTGGCGTACCCTTGCCTCCACCACCGGAAACCTTTCCCTACGGCATCTACGCGGTGCCGGAAATCTCAACGGTCGGCCAGTCCGAAGAGCAGGTACGCGAGAGCGGAGCCGCCTATGAGGTTGGCGTCGCGCGTTTCCGCGAAACCTCGCGCGGCCACATCATGGGCGTCGATACAGGCTTCCTGAAGCTGCTGTTCTCGATCGAAACGCGCAGGCTGCTCGGCGCGCATATTGTCGGCGAGGGCGCCACCGAGCTCATTCACATTGGCCAGGCCGTCATCAATCTCGGTGGCACTGTCGACTTCTTCGTCAACAACACCTTCAACTATCCGACGCTGGCGGAAGCCTACAAGATCGCCGGGCTCGACGCCTGGAATCGGATGGGGCGGGGCTAGACGCCCTCATCGTGGCACACTGTTTCCCCTTGCGACAGATTCTGTAGATCCCGCCAGCCATTGCCTGACGATCGCCGCGTCCAGTGTTCCGAACTCATGGCCGGAAGAGACGGTCCGGGCTTCGACCTCGGCGCCATGCAGGTCAAGCAGTGCTGCAAGCGCCGGCGCGAAGGGAGCATAGGTCAGGTCGGTTTCGCCGGCTATGATCAGCACGCGTACCATCGACAGGTCCGTTGGCGGAACCTCGTCCAGCACCGGCATCGCACGCAGAAGCACGGCTTGTATGACGAGGCCTGGATGCAGCAGCATCAGGCTGCAAACCAGGTTGGCGCCATTGGAATAACCAAGGAATGTCGCTCGCGAGAGGTCGAGCGTGTGTCGTGCTGCGATCTCGGTGGCGAAATCCGCAAACGCATGTGTCTCGCTTCGGATGCTTTCCTGCTTGAAACTTGTCGGCGTGATCCGGGTGAACCAGCGGAAACCATCTTCCTGGGGGATGCGGCCGCGAACCGCAACGAGCACCGCGCGTGGTGCGATCTGCCTGCCCAGCGGCACCAGTGTCGTCTCGTCGACACCGGATCCATGCAGCAGGAAGAGCGTTTCGCCGCTTGCATCGTCGGGCCCAAAGAGACGGTAGGAAAAGCCCGGTCCGGACCGCAGTTCGCCGTCTCCCCGCAGTTCGTCCATGATGATCACATCCTTTTGATTTCGCGCCATTTCCGGCTGTTTTGCCGGCTTGTAAACGCGATATTTTCGTGCTCCGCGAAAGTTGATTGAACCAGGCGCATTTGAGTCCGTTTTCTTTGCCGATATCGCTCCTGCGGGAGGAATCGAAGCGGTGCGTCGGGGGTCGCATTGCCCGGCAATGACAACCAGCTTTGAGGGCCTATCGATGACCACCCCTGTTTCGCCGGAACGCGACACCCGCATCGACGTGTTCCGCGCTCTCGCTCTGCTCACGATATATGTCGATCATGTTCCGGGCACAGCCTATGAGCATCTGACCTACAAGAATTTCGGTTTCTCGGATGCGGCGGAAGCTTTCGTGCTGATCTCCGGCATCTCCGTCGCGCTTGCCTATGGCGCGAAACTCCAGCCGGGCAGCCGGTTGCTTGCGACCCTCAAGCTTTGGCGGCGCGCGGGCGTCCTCTATGTCGCCCATATCGTCGCGACAATGATGGTGATCGCCATCTTCTGCGCCGCGTCGGTGCTGGCCAAGCGACCCGACCTGCTGACATTCATCAACATCGAGCCGCTGATCAAGAACACGCCGGAAGTCCTGGTCGGCATCGTGACGCTCGGTCATCAGCTCGGTTACAACAACATTCTGCCCGTCTATTCGGTGCTGCTGCTGATGGCGCCGTTTTGGCTGCTGTTCATCAACCGGTGGCCATGGGCGGCGCTCGCTGCGTCGGCTGCCCTCTGGCTGGCCGCTGGCATCTATCAGATCGCTCCGCTGAATTATCCGGAACCCGGTTTCTGGTTCCTCAATCCGCTGTCGTGGCAATTCCTGTTCAACATTGGCATTGCCGGCATGCTGCATGTGCGGCGCGGCGGCGCCATTCCGGTCAACCGTTGGCTGGTTGGTACTGCCTTGGCCTACACCGTTACGGCGTTGGTTTGGGTTCACAGCCCGCTCTGGGGGCAGATCTCCTGGTTTGGCCTGCCACCCGTGCTGACCGGCTTCGACAAGACGTTTCTGTCGCTGCCGCGGCTGCTGCATATCCTGGCGGTCAGCTATCTGGTCGTCGCCCTTCCGGCGTTCTCGAACCTGTTCCGCGCCGCGCCTGACCATCCACTCGCCATCCTGGGCAAGCACTCCTTGCCGGTTTTCATCGCCGGCACCGTGATCGCCATGGTGGCGCAGGTGATGAAACAGATCAGTGCCGCCGGGTTTGCCTATGACAGCCTGCTGCTTGCCAGCGGCATCGGCATGCAATTCGCACTTGCCTTCTATCTCGAATGGCTGTCCGGCATCGGTTGGTCCGGAAAAGCCCGCTCAGCCCGGGCTGCCACGCGTGCTGTCGGCCCGGCCTTTGGCGTGCGAGCCATGGCGACAAGCCGTTAGAGCATGATCCCGAAAGGTGGAATCCGGCTTTCGGAAAAGATCATGCTCAAACATGTAGCTAGAACCGGGGAAGCGGGAGAGGTCAGGCCTTCGCGGGACCGGTGGAGGCCCTGACGACAAGCTCCACGCCCAGTGTCTCGCGCCGTACCGCCCCGTCGAAATCGAGGATCGCCCGCGCTGCCCTGCGGCCGATCTCGGCAATCGGTTGGGCGATGGTCGTGAGCGGGGGGATGCAGAACGCCGCGTCCGGCACGCCGTCGAAGCCGACAACGGAGACATCGCCGGGGACGGCGAGACCGCGATCGCGCAGCCATTCGATCGCGAACATGGCGATCCTGTCCGACATGGCGAGGATGGCGGTGGGCGATTCGCCTCCGGCGAAGGCCCACTCGAGTCCTGCCCTTGTCGTCAGTTCGTCATTGCCGGTTTCGTAGATCGGCACCCTGGACGTATCGACGCCAAACGGCGAAAGCGCGTCGAAATAGCCGATGAGGCGGTCGCGTGTCGCCGTGTAGCGGGCGGCCTGAATCTGTTCTGGAGAGACAGGGCCGGTGCTGTTGTCGACGAAGGGCAGGGCCAGCACCGCGAAGCGGCGATGCCCGAGTTCGGCCAGATGGCGTGCCGCGAGGCGCGCGCCGGCGACATTGTCGACGCCGATCGCCGAGATGTCTTCGTCCTCGAAGCCGAGTTCAAGCGCCACGAAGGGCAGTTTGCGCTCTCGTGTCAGGCTGACGAGGCGCGAGCCGCCTTCGATGCAAAACAGGATGAACCCGTCGACCAGTGCGCTCTGAATATTCCAGGCGAGTTTTTCCTCATTGACGGCCGACACCAGCGCTATGCCGGCGCCGGTGGCATCGCATCCTTCGGAGATGCCGGCCATCATCGCGCGGGCAAACGGGTCGTCGAAGAAATAGGACAGGGGTTCAGCCGTCGCCACGCCGATGGCATTGACCTTGCCGGCGCGCAGCAGCCGTCCCTTGGGGTCAGGTCCGGCATAACCCATGGCCTCGGCTGCCGCCCGGACCCGCTCGCGAACCTCCTCCCGCACGATCTCGGGATGGCTGAACACGTTGGAGGCGGTCCCGTGTGACACACCAGCCGCCCTGGCGATGTCGGCCAGCCGGATCGGCCTTGTCTTTCTCGCGGTCTGTGGCGCCATTTTTTTCTCCCGAACCAACGCTCATCTAGCACTCCCGTTGGATCGGTTCAAATTCTTGCTTGATCGATAGCGCTGGAAGCTTTACGATTGAATCGATCCAAGGGCGATAGTCTCACTCTAAATTGGACCGATTCAAGCTCTAAACGGAGATGAGCAATGCATCCGATCGGCTATCTGTTCAAGGACATCTATCGCAACTATTGGGGGATCGCGCCCGCATTCGACAGGCCAGAGCCGCTGCGTTTGGCAAAACCTGCATTGCGTAGCCGGGAACCGCTTGATCGGCCCGAGCGGCGGCAAGGCTGAATGGCCCTGGACGAGGGACCGACCGACCAGCGAGCCACGGCCGCGGTATTACACTGGCTTTCGCACCAACGCGGAGGCGGCCATTACCAGCCAGCCGCCGATGAGCAAGGTGCCGCCGATGGGCGCCGACATCGGGAACAGCCTTGAGCCAACAAAGTCGCGGGCCAGCAGGTCACCGCAGAACAGCAGAAGCCCGGCCAACAGGACAAAGCTTCCGATGCGAAGCACCCGGTTCTCCCGGAGCAGCCCGACGGCAAGGAAAACCGGCGCGTGCATGAGCAGGAACGACGCGGCCGTCGCGACAAACGCACCGCCCAGATGCGCCGCGGCGGCGGAGAGCGCCACGCCGGCCGCGCCACAAAGGCCGCCGGCGAAGACGAGGATACGGCCGGAGTCGCCAGCGGGTGGTTCGGCAGTGTCCATTCTAAGGTCCCCATGAAGTGCCGAACGGCTGCGCGTCAGGACTTGCCAGCTTCCAATAGCATGTTGCGTTCGCGGCGCGATTGGACAAACCAGTTATACACGGCGCCAAAGGCCATCAGCACGGATGTTCCCAGAAACACCGCCCGCATGCCGAAATGGCCGCCGACGAAGCCGCCGAGCAGCGGGCCGGCGACCTGTCCGACATATTGGGCGGATATCGAAAGCCCCAGCACATTGCCGCCGACGCCGTCCGGGACATTGTGCCTGATCACGCTGGTGATGCAGGGCAGGAGGCCACCCAGCGCCAGCCCCATCAGGAAGCGCAGCCCGACGAGTTGCCAGCCATTGGTGACGAAGGCTTGCGGGATCAGGAGCAGGGCCGAGACTGAAAGCGCGCCGATGATGACGTTCCAATGGCCGATACGGTCAGCGAGCTTGCCGAGACGCGAGGCCGACAGGATGGCGCCGAGCGCCGCCGCCGACATGACGACGCCGGAGATCAACGTGACCCGGCTCTGGTCTTCGATCAGCTGCTGCACATAGACTGTGATGATCGGCTCGATCGACATGGTGGCAAAGCTCAACAGCATGCCGGTCGCCAGCATGGCGACTATCGGGCGCTTGTCGGGTATCTGTGCCCAGCCGCCCTTCGGCTTCTCCTTGGGAGCCTTGGCCGCCGCCGCGGGGCGCGCGTTCTCCTTGATGAGAAACGTCGTTGCCAGGAACGCCAGGAAGATGACGCCGCCCGACAGAAGGAATGTCGTGCGGATTCCGATCAATGGCGGCAGGGCGCCGCCAAGCAGGGGGCCGACCAGTGCGCCCGCCGTGATGCCCGCCGACAGCACGCCAAGCGCCCAGCCGGAACGATCCTTCGGGGTTTGCATGGCGACCAGAATGGTCGAGCCCGACGAATAGCCACCGGCAAAGCCGATCAGCAGGCGCAGCAGCACCAACTGCCAGACCGTTTCGACCATTCCGGTCAGCGACATGCAGATGGCCATGCCGAAGCTGGCGCGCACCAGCATCACCTTGCGCCCATAGCGATCGCCCAGCCGTCCCCACAACGGCGCGACCAGCGCGGCGGCGAAAAATGTGGCGCCATAGGCGATGCCCGACCATTGCACGATCGCCACGTGCCCCTCGGCCCCCAACTGCTCGACATAGAGCGGGAGAAAGGGCAGCAGCAGCGTCATCGCAACCAGCGTGCTGAATGAGCCGGCCACGCAGACAAAGAGGTTGCGCCGCCAATGGATGTTATAGACGCCGTCCGTAGCGGGAGAGGGGTTCTGCGGCATGAGATGTTGTCCTGTCCGGGCAGCTTCGATCCGAAGGTTGCCGCGGATACCATTTTGGGATACCAAGCTGGTACTCTTCATGGACGGCAAGCTGGTTGTTTGTCAATGCGGCCATCCGTCAACGTGAGCAGGATTGGGAACCATATTGGGGAGACGGAGCCGCCATGTCGCAGTTGCAGAATGTAGAAAGACAGCTCCGCGAGATGATACTGGGTCTGGAGATTGGTCCTGGCGAACGCTTGACGGAGCGCTGGATTGAAAGCCGGTTCGGAGCGTCGCGCACTCCGGTGCGGGCGGCGCTGCTGCGGCTCGAAACCGAAGGCTTGATCTGCCGCGACGGGCGCGGATGGACGGTCTCGCCCATCAATCTCGCGGAGCTCGAGCAGATCGCTGTTTATCGCGAGGCGGTGGAGGTCGCGGCGGTGCGACTGACCTGCAAGCTTGAGGAGCGAAGTGTTGTCGATGTCATTGAAGCGATGCTCGATTCCTGCGACGGCAACACGCCGCGCGAGGAATGGCATCGCGTCGGCATGGATTTTCACATTGAACTGGCCAGGCTCTCCGGCAACGAATTTCTGTTCCGAGCCGTTCGCGATGCCATGACACGTCTCTCCAGAGCGCGTTGGCTGGAGGTTCGCGACGAGGCGGCGCTTGGTCGCGCCTGGGCCGAACACCGTGCCATTCTGGCGTCGGTGCGAGCTGGCGATGCCGATGACGCGGCTACCAGGCTATCGGACCATATTGTCGGCAGCCGCGACCGCCTGGTGACGTCGCTGCACAATGACAGGCGCGGCCTGCGTGCCAGGGGATTTGCCGTTGTCGCGGCCTGACGCGGCCGATGCCGGGGTACGTGATTCAAGGCGCAAAGGCTGATGTGCCGGTCGACGAGCACTTTCGGCCTCGCTTCCTGAACGGCGATGGCGTAAGAGCGGCAATGGAAAACAACCGATTTGAAACACCCATCACCGTCAAATCGGCGACGGCGGGAACCACCCAGCTCTTGCGTTCGGCGCGGGAAGCCTCGGATTACCTTCTCAACAGCTGGCCCGGCAAGCGTAGCCCCAAGCATCGCGCGGCGCTGCAGGCCTGTCACGATGCGCTGGCCGGCGACAAGCCGGCCATGAACGCCAGGCGCGCCTTTATCGCGGCGGCGCGCGAGGTGGATGTTTTCGTCAGCGACAAGGCGCCGGTCTAAAGCACTGCACCGCGAGGGAAGCAGGCCCGCATCGCGGGCCGCGCGGCACTACTTCGCCGTTTCTGTCTCCGACCCTGCCTCATCCTCGGGCTTCGACCGTTCCCTCGCCGAGACCTTGGCCGCCAGCTTTTCCGCCTTCTTGGCTGCCTTCTGCCGGTCGCGCTCCTTGCGCTCCTGATCGTAATTCGGTGCTCGCGCCATATCTCTTCCTTTTCATTGTGCTTGGCCCTGCCTAGGAGCATTGGACTGCAAACACAACACCGGAAGGGGCGAGCCGGGGCTTTAGGCCAACGATCAATACGATCCCGGGCGGTTCCGGGCTTGCAAGATACGCGGCACAATGGTGTAGGAATGGGCGCGCCCGTATTTCCAGCCGAATTGTTTTGAATCAATCGACCGATGGCAACGATTCTCCGAAATTCCGTCAAGGTGTTCTACTACGCGCGCAACGCCTTGCGCGATGTGGCGCCGCAGGCATTGTTCCGCCGCAGGCTGGCCGCGCGACTTGGCCAGGCCATGCTCCCGGACGAGACGATCCGCGCACGACTGAAGTTTTACAACAAGCTGCGGAGTGCTTTCGTACCGAGTCCCGATGCGGTGCCCGTCAGCCGGCTGCCGTTTTCGCCCAGCATGTACTATTACGATCTGAAGGAGTTTGCCCGCTACTTTGATCCCGGCTTGCTGATCGATCTGGAGTTCGGTGACGTCAGAAAAGTGCCGAAGATGCCATCGGTCGTGAAGGATCGGCCGATCACGGCCGACAACAGCAATGCCGTGATCATGAAGCTCGACAAATTCAGGCACTTCCATATGCCCGCGGACAGACTTTCCTTTGCGGACAAGCGTCCCGCTGTCGTCTGGCGCGGCCATCTCAACAATCCGATTCGGACACGGTTTCTGGAAGCCGTGCGCGATCTGCCGTTCTGCGATGCCGGCACGCCCAACAAGAAGGCGGCGGAACAATACCGCAAGCCCTATCTGACCATCGCTCAACATAAGCAGTACCGTTACATCGTTTCGCTGGAAGGCAATGATGTGGCGACCAATCTGAAATGGATCATGAGCTCGAATTCGCTCTGCCTGATGCCACCGCCGACATACGAGACCTGGTTCGCCGAAAGCCGGCTCGAAGCGAACGTCCACTACGCGTCGCTCGAACGGGATTTCTCCGATCTCTCCGAAAAGGTGCAGTACTTCGAACGGCATCCCGCCGAAGCGCAACGCATCATCTCCGCGGCGAACGCCTATTGCCGGACATTCGCGGACGAGCGGGCCGAGCAAGCGATCTCCCTGCTCGTCCTCTACAAATATTTCGTGCTCAGTGGCCAGATCGAGCCTGATGCCGAGGTCTGGCGCTATATTTCAGGCTGACGCCCGGTCGATGCGATCGATCAGGAGCCCCTTTCACTTGGACAAGAAGCATTTCAGACGCCGCTGCGGTCAAGGACGTCAGACCAGGCGATCTGTCGCCTCGTGACCAACTGGAAGTCGGGAACACGCGGCCGATAAGGACCGTGATCCGCACCAATCCCGGCTGCAATAAAACCGTCACCGCCGGCATATATTCAGATGGGCTGAGGGCGTAGCATCGATGGCCTGCCGGCCCGCGCTTGTTGCTGTCCCCAGGGCCGCAGTTACGTGGAGCAGCGCAGATGAACGATTCCCAACCGAAATCCGGGGCCAAGGATTGGCTGGAGGCGGAACTCGCCGACACGCTCGACGAAGACTACGAGCTCGAAATGTCGGAGCCGGCCTTGTCCCTGGAAATCGCCAAGATCTACAAGAATGCCCATCCGCCGTCGATCGATCGCCTGCAGTATTTTCGTGACCTGATCTCGCTGCAGTCGGAACTGATCAAGCTGCAATCCTGGGTCGCCTATCACAAGAAAAAGCTGGTGGTGATTTTCGAGGGCCGTGATTCCGCTGGCAAGGGCGGGGTCATCAAGCGCATCACCCAGCGGCTCAATCCGCGCATCTGCCGTGTCGTGGCACTTCCGGCGCCAAGCGAGCGCGAAAAGTCACAATGGTATTTCCAGCGCTATGTTCCGCATCTGCCGGCCGGTGGCGAGATCGTGCTGTTCGACCGCTCCTGGTACAACCGCTCGGGCGTCGAGCGGGTGATGGGCTTTGCCGGACCCGATCAGGTCGAGGAGTTCTTTCATGACGTGCCGGACTTCGAGCGCATGCTCGTTCGCTCCGGCATCACACTCGTCAAGTACTGGTTCTCGATCACCGACGAGGAACAGCAGATGCGCTTCCTGATGCGCATTCACGATCCGATGAAGCAGTGGAAACTGTCGCCGATGGACCTGCAGTCGCGCGTGCGCTGGGAACAGTACACCAAGGCCAAGGAAGAGACCTTCGCCCGCACCAACATCCCGGAAGCTCCCTGGTTCATCGTCGAGGGCAATGACAAGAAGCGGGCGCGGCTGAACTGCATCGACCATCTGCTGAAACAGATGCCGTATGAAGAGGTGCCGCACGAGGAGATCACGCTGCCGGAACGCGTCTTCAATCCGGAATACGAGCGCCAGGTTCTGCCGCGCGAGCTTTACGTACCGGAGAAATATTGAGGGGTTTTTCCTTCTCCCCGTTCACGATACGGGGAGCTGTGCCGCCGGTTTCGCCAATGGCGAGAGTCACGCCCGCCCGATCACCACATGCGTGGCGAGTGCCGTCGCCACCTGTTCGCTGCACTGATAGCCCAGCCTCAACATATCCAGGCCGGCGAAAAGGTTCTCGCCCGTGCCAAGCAACACCGGGGAGATCGCCAGATGCATCTCGTCGATCAGCTTCTCCTGCAGGTACTGGCGGATCGTGTCGACACCGCCGCCCACTCGCACATCCTTGCCCTCAGCCGCCGACTTCGCCTGCTCGAGCGCCGCATGGATGCCGTCGGTTACGAAGTGGAAGGTCGTGCCGCCTTCCATGGTGATGGGCGCCCGCTTGTAGTGGGTCAGCACGAACACCGGCACATGATAGGGCGGGATGTCGCCCCACCAGCCCTTCCAGTTGTCGTCGGGCCATTCGCCGCGGATCGGACCGAACATATTGCGGCCCAGGATCCAGGCGCCGACATTCTCGAAGCTGCGCGCGGCAAAATCCTCGTCGGCGCCGGTCGCGCCGCCTTCCTGGCCAAACATCTTGCGGAATGTGCGGGTGCTGAAGGCCCATTTGTGCAGGCCCTGTCCGCCGATGCCGAGCGGATTTTGCAAATCCTGATCGGGACCGGCACCATAGCCGTCGAGCGATAGAGTGAACGCGTTGACACGCAGCTTGGACATGGAAAGCTCCTCCATAACTGATGGTTGCTTTCTAGCAAGCTGATTGCAAATTGCAAGCGGTGTTTGACGATAGAACCGCACCCAGTCCGGACCTCGCTGCCAGGCGAGGTCCGGACTGTTCGTGGTGATCTGCCTCGGATGGTAAGTGGCAGCCGCTGGCATGGCCACCATACCAGATCATTCGCCGATAAGTTCCATGAAGCGGATGTGGTTGCTGAACGGGTCGATCACCTCGACCGTCAGCCGCCCGTCCTCATGTTCCATGCCGGGCTTCATATAGCGGTAGTCCTTGCCTGCGAGTTCCCTGTGGAAATCGCGGATACCCTTCATGTAGACGACCATGTTGCCGCCCGGCGTCGCGTCGCCGGCATGTTCGGACAGGTGCAGGACAAGGTTGCCGCGCGAGACCTGCGTATAAAGTGGGAAGTTGTCGCCGTAGCGGTGTTCCCAGTCCACGGTGAAGCCGAGGTAGCCGAGGTAGAATTCATGCGCCTTGGCGACGTCGAAGATGCGCACAATCGGCGCCGTCCGTTCGAAGATGATCGTCTCCTGTCTGGTGGCCAGCGCTTCGATCTTTGCCGACAGGATATTCCAGGTGGCCAGTCCAAACTGGCGCGCGACGATCTCCAGGGCCTCGCTGTGGCTGATCGCCAGGTCGCGGGCGGCAAGCGCCTCCCGCATGGCTTTCGCCATGGTCTTGGCATCGCGATAGGCAAGCATGTCCGTTTCCTTTGGTCACGGCGAAGCCTTCGTCAGTGCCCGCATTGCCGACGCCTTCGCCCGACGGAGAAGCGGGTCAGGAAGCATCCCTTGGAGGTGTTCGCAATGCCCCTTGGCAGGGTGCGGGCTGCCGGCCGCCTCCGACCGTGCCGGTACAGTAGCCGGGACAGGAATGGTTTGTCAGCGGGAAAATTGCGACTGGTGCGGCTTGCCGGATCGCCATTTAGAGGTCCACGGCGTGGACAGCGAAGGATTACCCCTTCAGAATCTCCGCCACTTCGGGTGCGAAATAGGTGAGGATACCGTCGCAACCCGCGCGCTTGAAGGAGAGAAGCGACTCCAGCATTGCCTTCTCGCCGTCGATCCAGCCGTTGGCGGCGGCGGCCTTGATCATCGAATATTCGCCCGACACTTGGTAGGCGAAGGTCGGCATCTGGAATTCGTCCTTCAGCCGGCGGATGATGTCGAGATAGGGCAGGCCGGGCTTGACCATCAGCATGTCGGCGCCCTCGGCGATGTCCTGCTCGGCTTCGCGAACCGCCTCGTCGGAATTGGCATGGTCGATGTAGTAGGTCTTCTTGTCGCCCTTGAGCAGGCCGGCCGTGCCGACAGCCTCGCGATAAGGGCCGTAGAAGGCCGAGGCGAACTTGGTCGCGTAGGACATGATCGCCACGTCCTGAAAGCCGTTGGCGTCGAGCGCGTCGCGGATGGCGCCGATGCGGCCGTCCATCATGTCGGAAGGCGCGATGATGTCGGCGCCGGCCGCTGCCTGGATGACAGCAGCAGCCGTGACCTGTTCAACTGTTTCGTCGTTGACGATGATGCCGTCGCGCAGGATGCCGTCATGGCCGTGACTGGTGAACGGGTCGAGCGCCGCATCGGTGATGATGCCGATATCAGGCACCGCATGCTTGATGGCGCGCGTGGCGCGGTTGATGACGTTTTCGGGGGCGAGGATGTGCGAGCCGGTCTGGTCGCGCAGGCCAAGCTCCACATTGGGAAAGGTGGCGATCGCCGGAATTCCGAGTTTGGCGGCGCGCTCTGCTTCCTTGACAGCGAGGTCAACAGACAGTCGGAACACGCCGGGCATGGCGGCTATCGGCTCGCGCACCTGTCTGCCCTCGACCACGAAGATCGGCCAGATCAGGTCGTCGACCGTAAGCCGGTTCTCCTGGACCAGGCGGCGCGACCAGTCGGCCTTGCGCATGCGGCGCAGACGGCGGCTGCCGGTGATTTCGTCGACGCTGCGGGCGCCGGCAGGCTTTGCGGGGGTGAATTTGTTCATCGCCAAGACTCCAAGTCAGCGGTTTTTACCACGCGCCCGTGCCTCGGACCAATGCGACACAGTTGTGCCAGCTTTGCGCTGCCGCTCACGATCGGCCTTCAGCGGGCGGTCATGGTTGACCGTTGCCAGACAGGATCTGCGCGGCGCCGCGCATCGCAACCCGGAACGCGTCGTCGAAACTGACGCCACGCACCTGCCAGCGATAGGTCTTGCCATCCCTGGCGAGCCGCCAGTCGGCGATCCAGCCCAACTCCTTGTCGCTCCAGACGAGACTGCCGGCAAGCGCCTGGTCGGCGCCGCTCTGTTGCGCAACCTTGTCGAGCGCCATGATGTCGGCATCTCCCAGCGTCGTGTCATCCAGTTTTGCGGTCGACAGCGTCGATGCTTTTGGAAACGCGATCCGCAGCGCCAGCGGCGTGGCGGCGTTGGTGACGGATTCGCGCATCAAGGCGCTGTGCTCGTCATCGGCGGCCAGCGCGAAATGCCTTGCGCCCTGCTCGGCGGCAAGAAAGACCACCAGTCGCGGCCGCTTCGTCAGCCATGGTTCGCTGCCAAGCGAGACAAGCACCGGATTGATGGCAGCCGGGTCATAGATGCAAGTGAGATCGTGCGGCCGGTCGTGGGTGCCTTGTTCGTCGTGAATCGGAATGCCCTCGAGCCTGTCACGATAACGGAAACTGGCGATGAAACTGCCGGCCTTGTCGCGCAAGGCAGCCATTTCCGGTTTCTTGAGCAGTCGCTGGTCGCCGGATACCTTGAGCAGGACCGCGTCGAGGCAGGTCTTGAAGCCCAGCTGGCGGTTTGGTTCGCCCTGGCCGGTAACGACGGTCTGCGTCTGGTAGAGATCGTCGATGGTTCCCGAAAATGCGGGGCGAGCCGCCACGCATATGGCCATGATGCTTATCACGGCAACGACAAAGCGTGAAAACCCAGGCATGGTTCACCGTCCGGTTTGAAAGCCACTTGATCGACGCACCGCCTGCATGGCGGCCAACTTCTAGCACCGGGTATCGGCCGTAGCCAAGGCCGTGTGAATTGGCCATCGGCATTGACGCGCCCATGCGCCACCCTTTAGCACTTCAGACCCGACGGCGCGGGGAAGGGATTCTTGACCATGGATTTTGGCGGAGGCGACGAAATCCGCTTCGAACGATTGGGCAGGGCCGGCGTTGTCACATTGACGCGGCCACAGGCGCTCAATGCCGTCACGCACAGCATGGTGAAGGCTCTGGACAAGGCGCTGCATGCCTGGGAGCGCGATCACGACGTCGACGTGGTCGTCGTGAAGGCGCAGGGCAGGGCATTTTCGGCCGGTGGCGACATCCTCCATGTCTACGAGGCCGGCCGGGCCGGAAAGCCGCCGGTCGATTTCTTCGCCGACGAATACCGTCTCAACGCCCACATCGCCCGATTCAGGAAACCCTATGTCGTCCTGATCGATGGCATTGTCATGGGCGGCGGCGTCGGTATTTCCTTTCATGGCTCGCACCGGGTGATGACCGAGAATGCCCAGTTCGCCATGCCGGAAGTGGGTATCGGCTTTTTTCCGGATGTCGGTGCGAGCCATCTCCTGCCGGACCTTGGCGGCAGCTTCGGCATGTATCTGGCCTTGACGGGCAACCGCATCCGGTATGGAGATGCGCTGTGGTCGGGCCTGGCGACGCATACGATCAAGGCAGAAGATCAGCCGGGGGTTCTCGCAGGGCTGGCCGAGACAGGCGATCCGGAATCGGTGCTGCGCGGTTATTTCGTTTCCGCCGGGCGCGAGACCGAGAGGCCGACGCTGGAGGCGATCGCCCGGCATTTTTCTCAAGCCTCGCTGAGTGATGCCATCGACAGCCTGGAGCGTGCGGCGGTTGCCGACGAGTTCGCGGCAAAGACCCTGGCGACGATCAAGACCCGCTCGCCAACCAGCGTCCGCGTTGCCTGGCGCCAGATCAGCGCCGGGCAGACACTGTCGATGGACGAGTGCATGAAAATGGAGTTCCGCATCCTCAACCGGATGCTGGCTGGTCACGATTTCTATGAGGGCATCCGGGCAGCGATCATCGACAAAGGCTCGGTGCCGCAATGGCGTCCAGCCGGCCTCGACGCTGTTGGTGATGCTGACGTCGATGCCTACTTCGCCCCGCTCGGCGAACGGGAGCTCGAGCTGTGAGCGAGGTCGTATCGAGACGCATCGTGCTCCAGCCCTCGACGGTAGAGGTCCTTTTTGCCTGGTTCCAGCGCATCATCGCCGGCTACTGCCTGCTGTTTGGCATTCTCTACTGGATCAAGCTGATTGGCTTCTACCCAGGCTCACTGTGGCGCTTCGACCTGATGCCGGTGCACTGGCAGGTCGCGGCGGTGGTGCTGGCGGTTTTCTTCCCCTTCGCCGCTGCCGGGCTATGGATGCTGGCGTCCTGGGGTCCGGTGATCTGGTTCATCTGCGCCGTGACGGAGACCGTCATGTATGCCGGATTTCCCGATCTGTTCGGGCATCGCCTGCTCATCGTCGTCTCGCATGTTTCCGTTGCGCTGCTCTATATCGTGTTTCGCACCATCATCTGGCTGCAAAAAAGGCCGGTTCGGCCGTAAGCCCTTGTGGGTGCTGGGCATCCGGTTCCGGCTCCGGAATCATTGGCAAAATCTTTAGGTTAATTATCCTTGCTCGGGTGACCGTTCGTTAAGCGTCTTCCGAAACCTCTTACCGGTAAGCTCTTGTTAGCCCTAGCGTTTAAGTCGAATTTTATGAGTATTCGATAGTGTCGCGATCAAGGTGAAAAACAAAAAATCACCAGGGCGACAAACGAGAGGCAAAGACAATGATCAATTCGCGTCCGGCGGCGAAGACCGCCAACGTATCCGACGATCGCCGCGAGGCAATCCGTTCCCTGTACATGGAATCACTGCAGCTTGTAGAGCGGCTGCACCGCCGTCTGCTTGACGTGATCAAGGACGAATTCGACCGCAACGGCCGCTCCGACATCAATGCCATCCAGGCGCTGCTTCTGTTCAACATCGGCAATTCGGAGCTGACCGCTGGCGAACTGCGCTCGCGTGGCTACTATCTCGGCTCCAACGTCTCTTACAATCTGAAGAAGCTGGTCGATCTCGGCTTCATCAACCACCAGCGCTCGCGCATCGACCGTCGTTCGGTCCGCGTCTCGTTGACGCCGAAAGGCAACGAGGTGGCGGAAGTCGTCGCTGGTCTCTATGAGCGCCATGTCGGCTCGATCGAGCAGGTTGGCGGCATCAACACCGACGAGTTCAAGCAGATGAACCGCGCCCTGCAGCGCCTCGACCGCTTCTGGAACGACACCATCGCGTACCGGATGTAACGCAAGCAAGCTCGACCGTAATCGGAGCCGCCCTGCAGAAGTGCGGCCGAAGACCTCCAGTCGCTGGCCGGTGCCGAAAGGCACCGGTCCTTTCTTTTCAATGTGCCGGTCAATCCAAATTCGGCGTCAGGCCACGTTGCCGCCATATTCCAATGTGAGCGAGGATGCGGATGAAGTGGTGGCGAAGGCCACGAATTCATCTGGACCTCGCATCGCGCCTCGCGCGTTTCACGCCGAAGTGATACAGGTCATGGTTGGCTAATTCTTAACACAGCCAACTTTAGAGTGCGGGTGATATCGTCCGCTGATCGAACCGCAGCAAGAATGTCTGGAACGTCCATGAGAACCAGCCGCCGTTTCTTCCTTTCCGGAGCCTCCGCGCTCGCAGCCGCCATGGTCGCCGGCACGGCAAGCGCCCAGGATGTGATCGGGGATATCCTGAAATCCTCGGCGCGCGGCAATTGGGATGATCAGTTTGACGCACGCGCAAGCGAAGGCGGCAAGGTCGCCTCGACGCTGCCGATCTTCAGCCCGCAGACTGTTTCCTTCACTGAGCAGGCGATCACCCAGTACCAGAACATTGTCGCCCAGGGCGGCTGGCAGCCGGTTCCGGATACAAAGAAATTGCAGCTCGGGGTCGATGACCCTGACGTGGTTCCGCTTCGCAAGCGTTTGATGATCTCTGGCGACCTGTCGCAGAGTGCCGGCATTTCAACGGCCTTCGATTCCTACGTCGACTCGGCGGTGAAGCGTTTTCAGGCGCGCCATGGCCTGCCTTCCGATGGCGCCATGGGCAAGTACACCTATGCGGCGATGAATGTATCGGCGCAGGTCCGGCTCGGGCAGCTACAGACCAACCTACAGCGGCTGCACGAAAAGGCCGGCACGCTGGGCAGCCGTTATGTGCTGGTCGATATCCCGGCGGCGCAGGTCGAGGCGGTGGAGAACGACCGCGTCGTGCTTCGCCACACCGCGATCGTCGGCAAGATCGACCGCCAGACGCCGATCGTCAATTCGAAGATCAACGAGATCATCGTCAATCCCTATTGGAACGCACCGGTCTCGATCGTGCGCAAGGACATCATTCCGCTGATGCGGAAGGATCCCAACTATCTCAAGGATAGCCACATCCGCCTGTTCGCGCCGGATGGCAGCGAGGTCGATCCGCTGAACGTCGACTGGTCGACCGACGATGCGGCGAAGTACCGCTTCCGCCAGGACCCGGGTGCCGGCAACGCGATGGCGTCGGTGAAGATCAACTTCCCGAGCCCGGACGGCGTCTACATGCACGACACGCCGCAGCAGAGCCTGTTCGGCAAGATGATGCGCTTCGATTCCTCGGGCTGTGTTCGCGTGCAGAACGTGCGCGATCTCGTCACCTGGATCCTGCGTGACACGCCCGGCTGGGATCGCCAGCATTTCGAGGCAGCGATCAAGACCGGCGAAAACACGCCGATCCAGGTCACCAACCCGGTGCCGGTCCACTTCCTCTATCTCTCGGCCTGGTCGACAGGTCCTGGCGTCGTGCAGTTCCGCGACGACGTCTACGCTCTCGACGGCGCCAACGAACTGCAGATTACGTCGTCTCTCTAAGAGATTGGATTTTCTTATGAAAGCCGCCGCAAGGCGGCTTTTTTCTATGGGGTTCGAGCTTATATCAAGCGCTGATTCACGAGGCGGGCCACTGCCTGTGCGCGGTTGACGGCACCCAGTTTGCGTCGCGCATTGTCGATGTGAAACCGCACGGTCGCCTCCGATATGCTGAGGATGACTGAGATTTCCCAATTGGTCTTGCCCTCGGCGGCAAGGGCCAGGCAGTCGCGCTCGCGCGCTGACAGTCTGGGTGGCGTTGCTGGAGGCGGCGTCGCCAGGCTGATCAGGCGCTCGGTAAGGACAAGGCCAGCCATCTGGATCGCAAAGCTCTCTTCCGGCTCAAAATCGCTTTCCTGAAAGCCAAGGTGGAGAGAGGCGATCACCCCGTCCGCGGCATAGGACGTTGCGCACAAGGCATCGTGGATCTTGGCTTCGTTCATCGCGTCCCAATAGGTGTCAAAACTCCGATCCTGCCGGGGGGCGAAGTCGCTGAAACGATAGCGGGTCTGGCTTTCGCGGATCGCGGTCAGCAAGGGATTGCACTCCAGGCAGACATAGTCGAATGCCGGACTCCCCGGCCAGGTGTCGGGCGCGACCCTGGTGATGAAGCCGCCCGCGGCCCAGTGGCTGGCGGAAGTCAGCGTCGTCGATGGTCGCCGATAGAGGCGGGTCTGCAAATAGGAAGCGCCGAGCCCTTCCAACGCCGCGAAGAAGTTGAGACTGGCTTCCTCCGGCGTCCGCGACGCAAAGGCCGCTTCGGCATGAGACATGATTTGCGATAGCATGGACTGGCCCCCCGTCCGCACACACAGCAGGGTGACACGGGCTGGCCTTGCTCACAAGATAGCATCCGCGTTCAAGAAGATGTCAGCCTCACGATACGGATGTTGATACGAAAACGTCATCAGGGCGATCGACGGCCACGGCTGGACGGCGCCACGCGGTTTGCGCATGGTCCTGGAAGCTCTATTCGGAATCGCACATGCAAGTTGCCGTCTTTGTCCTGGTCGTGCTGGTCTTCGTTGCGGTTTCCGGCGCGCTGGTCCGGCTTGTTCGCGTGCCGTTGCCGGTGTTGCAGATTGCCATGGGCGCCGCGCTCGCCTGGCCGTCTCGTGGCCTGCATGTCGAAATCGATCCCGAAGTCTTCCTGCTGGTGTTCATTCCGCCGCTGCTGTTCAGCGACGCTTTTGGCGCCCCCAAGCGCGAGCTCATAGCACTGCGCGGACCGATCCTGGACCTTGCCATCGGGCTGGTCTTCTTCACCATCGTCGGTTTCGGCTATGCCTTGCACTGGCTGGTGCCGAGCATTCCGCTGGTCGTCGCATTCGCGCTTGCCGCGGTGCTGTCGCCGACAGATGCGGTGGCCGTGTCATCGATCGTTGACAAGAACGTGGTTCCGGCGCGGCTGATGCATATTCTGGAAGGCGAATCGCTGCTCAACGACGCCTCGGGCCTCGTCATGTTCCGCTTTGCCGTGGCGGCCGCGCTGACCGGCAGTTTTTCTTTTGCCGAGGCCTCGCTGAGTTTCCTCTACGCCGTGGCAGTCGGCATCCTGGCTGGTGTGGCGGCACTGTTCATCGCCGCAAAGGCGTTGCAATTGCTTAGCCGCATCGGCGGCGTCCCGGCTGAAGCGCAGGTGCTGATCACGATCCTGCTTCCTTTCATCGCCTATCTCGGCGCCGAGCACTTCGAAGCTTCGGGCATCCTGGCCGCGGTGACCGCCGGTCTGTTGACCGGGAGCACCGGCATATTCCGCTTTCTCGGCGTCTCCGCGCGCATGCAGACCATCTCCCTATGGACGACGTTTTCCTTCGTCTTCAACGGCGCGCTGTTCATTGTACTGGGCCTGCAACTCCCCGAAATCATCCGCAAGGTGCCGCCGGAACTGATGGGGCAGTATCCCGTGATCCAGCCGGTGCTGACGGTGGTGGCGCTGACGCTCTGCCTGATTGCGCTTCGCTTCCTGTGGATATGGATTGGCGACATCGGCGCGGGCATCGCGGCGCGACTGGGAAAGAGCAAGGCTGAGCCGTTCGGCCTGCGCGTGCGGCTGGCCGGTTCTGTGGCCGGCGTGCGCGGCGCTGTCACGCTGGCCGGTATATTGTCGCTGCCACTGACACTGCAGGATGGCTCGCCGTTCCCGGCGCGGGATCTGGTCATCTTCCTTGCTGCCGGCGTCATCATCTGCTCCCTGGCGATCGCCAGCCTTGCCTTGCCGGCGATCTCTCGCGGCTTGGTCGAACCAGGGGAGGATGCAGATGCAGCCGAGGAGCGCATGGCGCGCGTTGGCGCGGCCAAGGCCGCGATTGCCCATATCGAGAGCCTTGCGCAGACGGATGAAGAACATGAAGGCGAGGTACCGGGTGCAAGGCTGGCCACCGCCAATGGCATTGTCGCGGCCTACCAACGGCGCATCGCGGCGTCCGACGAGGCGAATGAGGCACGAGCCGAGGTGCGCGAAGCCGGGAGGCTGGAACTCGACCTGAGGCTCGCCGGCATCGGCGCCGAGCGCGAGGCCGTAAGCACCATGCTTCGCCGCCGTGAAATCAACGACCATACCGCGCGAGCGCTGTTTACAGAGATCACGCTCACCGAGGCTCTGTTGAAAGGCAGGCAGACACGGAAATAGGAATCGTCGGCCTGGCGTGCTGGATTTGCGGGCCTTGCCGCAAACCGGCCAGCAAATTTCGCGCCGCAAACGTGGCGAGGTGAAAACAACTGTGTTAATGGCGCGGCGAACCCAATGAATGTCGCCCAAAAGTGTGCAGCGGTTTTGGGGCAACGACATGCTCAAAACAAAAACTGACCCCCGAACCCTAGGGATTTCAAGCCATGGCAACAGCAGCGGCAGTGTCGAACAAATTCGAGTCCTTCTTCGAAACCACGCTTGCCGATGCTGATCCGGAAATTTTCGGCTCGATCCGCAATGAACTCGGCCGGCAGCGTCACGAGATCGAACTGATCGCCTCTGAAAACATCGTCTCCCGCGCCGTTCTGGAAGCGCAGGGCTCGATCATGACCAACAAATATGCCGAGGGCTATCCGGGCAAGCGCTATTATGGCGGCTGCCAGTTTGTCGACGTGGCCGAGGAACTGGCCATCGAGCGCGCCAAGAAGCTGTTTGGCTGCAACTTCGCCAACGTACAGCCGAACTCGGGCAGCCAGATGAACCAGGCCGTGTTCCTGGCGCTCTTGCAGCCCGGCGACACTTTCATGGGGCTCGACCTCAATTCGGGTGGGCACCTGACCCATGGCTCTCCGGTCAACATGAGCGGCAAATGGTTCAAGGTCGTCTCCTATGGCGTGCGCAAGGACGACCATCTGCTCGACATGGACGCCATCGAGAAGACCGCGCACGAGACCAAGCCCAAGCTGATCCTGGCCGGCGGCACCGCCTATTCGCGCATCTGGGACTGGAAGCGTTTTCGCGAGATCGCCGATGCGGTCGGTGCCTATCTGATGGTCGACATGGCCCACATCGCCGGTCTGGTCGCCGGCGGTGTCCATCCGTCGCCGCTGCCGCATGCCCATGTCGTGACGACCACCACGCACAAGTCGCTGCGGGGCCCTCGCGGCGGCATGATCCTGTGCAATGACGAGGATATCGCCAAGAAGATGAACTCGGCGGTATTCCCGGGCCTGCAGGGCGGGCCTCTGATGCATGTCATCGCCGCCAAGGCCGTCGCCTTCGGCGAAGCGCTGAAGCCGAGCTTCAAGGTCTATGCCGAGAGCGTGGCCGCCAATGCCAAGGCACTGGCCGAAAGCCTGAAGGAAACCGGCCTCGACATCGTCTCGGGCGGCACCGACAACCACCTGATGCTGGTCGACCTGCGGCCCAAGAACGCCACCGGCAAGCGTGCCGAGGCCGCACTCGGGCGCGCCAACATCACGTGCAACAAGAACGGCATTCCTTTCGACCCGGAAAAGCCTTTTGTCACCTCGGGCGTCCGTCTTGGCACGCCGGCCGGCACCACGCGCGGCTTCGGCCAGGCCGAGTTCCGCGAGATCGGCAAGCTGATCGCTGAAGTGCTGGACGGGTTGAAAGCAGCCAATTCCGACGAGGGCAATGCGGCGGTTGAAGCCGCAGTGAAGGCCAAGGTCGTGGCGCTGACCGACCGTTTCCCGCTCTACCCATATCTGGGCTGAGCGCGATATCCCGGCTGCATGCTTCTGCTTCGGCGGCGCTTTTGTGCGCCGCCGCTTGCGTATCGGACTTCCGTGCAGCACCCTCGCTCAAGAAAGAGGAGATGACCGGATGAGCAACATGTCGCGATCCGTGCCTTTGGCCGCCATGGCCGTCCTGGCGTGCCTTTACGCCAGCGCATCCCGTGCGGACCCCAAAACCCAGACATTCGGCAGATGGTCTGTCACCATCGATGAGATCAGCACCGGCCAGGACACACTGAAAACCTGCGCGGCGTCGACCGCCTTTGTCGACCCGCAGGGAAGTCCGGGAACATTGACGTTGAGCATTTCGAATGGCGACGTGTTGCCGCCGAATGGCTATCCTGCCGTCCTGCTGGCGGTCGACAACCAGACCTTGCCGACAGGCGACAATGTCGCGGCCACCTTCAACGACGTCAACAACAAGGTCCCCGCAAAGTTTCGCGAGAGCGGCGGCGCCGGAGCGCATCGCCAATGGATGATGGACAACAATCCCAAGACCAGCCTTGCGCTTCTGCGGACCATGCGCAACGCACCGCAACTCGACGTCGTCTTTGGCAAGCAGCCGGTGGCTAGCATCGCCATGGACGGCTTCACCAAGGCCTATCGCAGCCTTGGCGCCTCCTGCGGCTTCCCCACGCGCGACGTTGCGCCGTGATGCGGCAACGTGTCGGCGAAGTTTGAACGGCTTCTCCACCAAAGGACTGGTCATGGATATCCTGTGGAAAGGCGTCGCCGGCGGCCTGGTCACGCCTTGATCGTGTGGGCGTCGAAACGCGGCAACGTCTTGCCCGGCATCCCTGCCGTTGGCGCCGACGTTTGCGGTGATCGCGTTGCTGGCCGTTGGCGCCAAGGGCAATCCAGCCGGCTTCCGCGAGGCCTGCCTTGCGGGGGTTCAAAACCATCCCCGCCTATCTTGCCTTCCTCGGCGCCTGCTGGCTGTTCATCGACAAGGTTAATTACCGGCTGGCGGTTCTCGGCGGCATCGCCGTCTGGCTGATCGCTGCCCTCGCAATTTTCCTCGCGCCTCGCTATCTCTGAGGCGCGGGAGGCTGTCCCACCATCCTTTGCCATTCCGGCAAAAAGCTCTAAGCCTTTCGCTCCGTCAGATTCGCGAACCAAAGGCTCTCCATGCGCTGCCCCTATTGTCAGTCAGAAGATACGCAGGTGAAGGATTCGCGTCCCGCCGAGGATGGCGCGGCGATCCGCCGCCGCCGCGTCTGCCCCGATTGCGGCGGCCGCTTCACCACCTTCGAACGCGTCCAGTTGCGCGACCTCGTGGTGGTGAAGAAGTCCGGACGAAAGGTCCCGTTTGATCGCGACAAGCTGCTTCGCTCGGTAGAGATCGCCTTGCGCAAGCGCAATGTCGATCCCGAGCGCATCGACCGCGCGGTCACTGGCATCGTGCGCCAACTCGAAAGCTCCGGCGAGACGGAGGTGGCCTCTGGCGAGGTCGGCCGGCTGGTCATGGACGCATTGAAATCGCTCGACGACGTCGCCTATGTGCGCTTTGCCTCGGTCTATCGTAATTTCCGCGAAGCCAAGGATTTCCATGAATTGCTGGGTGAGTTGAAGGGCGACGAGGTCAAGGGCGAAGAGGACGCTGGCTGAGGATGGCAACGCCCAGCAACGCCGAGCAGCAGGCTCTTGATCGTCGCTTCATGGCTGCGGCGCTTAGGCTGTCGCGGAAAAATGCCGGGCGGACATCGACCAATCCGTCGGTCGGCACTCTGATCGTGCGCGACGACGGCGCCGGGCCGATGATCGTCGGAACTGGTGTCACCGCAATCGGCGGACGCCCTCATGCCGAGACGGAGGCGCTCACGGAGGCCGGTGAACTGGCGCGCGGCGCCACTGCCTATGTCACTCTCGAACCCTGCGCGCATCACGGCCGCACGCCGCCTTGCGCCAATGCATTGGTCAATGCCGGCGTGGCGCGGGTGGTCGGCGCGGCGAGCGATCCCGATCCACGCGTATCCGGCAAGGGCTATGCCATCCTGCGCGCCGCCGGCGTCGAAGTCGTCGAGAAGGTGCTGGCCACGGAGGCCGCCGAGCAGATGGCCGGCTATCTCATTCGATCGCTGAAAAAGCGCCCGGAAGTGATTCTGAAGTTGGCGCTTTCCAGCGACGGCAAGATCGGCGTGAGAGGCGCCGGACAGGTCGCGATCACCGGCGATATTGCGCGCCGCGAAGTCTACATGCTGCGGGCTGAAGCCGACGGCATTCTGGTTGGCGTTGGTACGGCGCTGGAGGACGATCCAGCGCTGACGGTACGGCTGCCGGGGCTGGAGAACCGTTCGCCGGCGCGCATCGTGCTCGATCGCCAGATCAGATTGCCGGGGGCCTCGAAGCTGGTTTCCGGCATCGACCGTGTTCCGCTCTATCTCGCCGCGTGCCTTGAAGCCGATCCGCAACGGCGCGCGGAACTCGAACGCGCCGGCGTGCGCTTCATCGGCACCGAAACGCATGAAGGTGGCGTGGCGCTGCCGGAACTGCTCGAGGATCTGGCCGCGCTTGGTATGGCAAGCGTGCTGGTCGAAGGCGGAGCCAAGGTGGCAAGCGCCTTCCTCGCCGATGGGCTGGTCGATCGCATCATCCTGTTCCAGGGATCGGAAGCGATCGGCGATGACGGCATTGCATCCCCGATCGATGCCGACAACATCCCGGCAGGATTTCGCAAGCTTCGCGATATGCGTTTCGGCGAAGACAGCTATGCCGAGTGGATAAGAGATTTCTAGGATATCAGACCCATGTTTACCGGAATTGTCACCGACGTCGGCACCGTTGCAGCCGTGAAGCCGCTGAGGGAAGGGGTTGGGTTGCGCATCGACACCGCCTATGACCCGCAAGGCATAGCCATTGGCGCGTCGATTTCCTGCGGCGGCGTTTGCCTGACGGTCACGGCTCTACCAGACAGCGGCTCGAACGCGCGCTGGTTCGAGGTCGAGGCCTGGGAGGAGGCGCTCAGGCTGACGACGGCGATGGGTTGGAAATCGGGGACGCGGATCAATCTCGAGCGTGCGCTCAAGATCGGCGATGAACTCGGCGGCCACATCGTTTCCGGCCATGTCGACGGCATGGCCGAAATCATCGAGCGCAAGGAAGAGGGCGACGCCGTGCGCTTCACGCTGGAGGCGCCGCGTGACCTTGCCAAATTCATAGCACCCAAAGGCTCCGTCGCGCTCGACGGCACCTCGCTTACCGTAAACAAGGTGGAAGGCACGCGCTTCGACGTGCTGCTGATCCATCATTCGCTGACCGTGACCACCTGGGGCGAACGACAAGCAGGTGACCGCGTGAACCTCGAGATCGACACCATGGCCCGCTACGCGGCGCGTCTGGCGGAGGCCGCGAAAGAGGGGCTTTTGTAGTGTCAAATGGTGGATATATCGTGAGCTTTCCCAAGGCAGGAAATTGATCGAAGATACTGAAAACCTTGTCTACGAAGGGGTCAGAGACCTCGACAGCTCCAAAACCTACAAAGATTTGCTTTCCGATGATGTCGAGGAGCAGATTAGGGCGATTCTCAGCATATCACAGCAAGACGACTGGCATTTCGCGCAGGCTGTTTGCTTCAAATATGCGCGTCATCCCAGCCCGGATGTGAGAAACATTTCCGTTATTGGATTGGGCCATGTTGCGCGCATCCATGGTGCGATCGACATGGGTTCTGTTTTGGAACTTGTTGGCGAACTTCGCCAAGCCAAACGCGCTCATGGTCCCATCGAAGACATGTTTGACGACATCATGGTCTTGTCGCACGGCAGGGGCGACGAGCCGTCTAGGTCGCTAGGCATAGCAGCCGTTCGGAAATTGGACCCAGCCTTCCGACAAAGCTTGCGAACTCCGTGGCTTCGGCCTAAGTCACCCGCTCCGCCGGAGACGTGACCCAAAATGCCCAAGACCAAGAAACTGAAGCTGCTGATCATCGAAGCGCGCTTCTATGACGATCTGGCCGACGCGCTGCTCGAAGGCGCCAAGGCCGCGCTAGATGAGGCCGGCGCCAAGTACGATGTCGTCACCGTGCCCGGCGCGCTGGAAATTCCAGCGGTGATCTCCTTCGCGCTTGATGCCGCTGAGGGCGAGGGCTCCGAGTATGATGGTTATGTCGCGCTCGGCACCGTGATCCGCGGCGAGACCCATCACTTCGACATCGTGGCGAATGAATCCGCGCGCGCGCTGATGGATCTTTCAATTCAGGAATCGATCTGCATCGGCAACGGCATCCTGACCACCGAGAACGATGAACAGGCCTGGGCGCGCGCCCGGCGCACGGAAGGCGACAAGGGTGGTTTTGCCGCTCGGGCCGCCTTGACCATGATTGCCGTGCGAAAACAGCTCGGGGCCTGAACGTGACACAATCCGGAGACAATGACCGACCGCCGGTGCGCCAGGCCAACAAGCGCGGTGCGGCCCGTCTTGCCGCCGTGCAGGCGCTCTACCAGATGGATGTGGCCGGCAGCGGCGTCTTCGAGATCACTGCGGAATACGAGGCGTTCCGGCTGGGCAAGGAAGTCGATGGCGCGCTTTATCGCGAAGCCGACGCGCAGTGGTTTCGCGCCATCCTGGCCGGCGTCGTCGAGAACCAGAAGACCGTCGATCCGATCATTCGTCAGGCGCTGACCGAGGACTGGCCGCTATCCAGGCTCGATTCCACGCTGCGCGCCATCTTGCGTGCCGGCGTCTATGAGCTGATGAAGCGCGAAGATGTGCCGGTGGCGGTCATTGTGTCGGAATATGTCGATATCGCCAAGGCCTTCTACGAGGAAGACGAGCCGAAGCTGGTCAACGCCGTGCTCGACCGCGTGTCGCGCCGGGTGCGCGGCGAGGGGCGTGGCAAGGACGCCACGTGACATCGGTCACCACTGGGGCGGGCAGGGAGGCTCGCCGCACGGCAATCATCCTCGCCGCATCCCAGGCCATCGTCGGATCGGCAGCCCCGATAGCCATTTCGATGGGTGCGCTGGCCGGCCAGTATCTGCTTGGCCCTGATAAATCGCTGGCGACGGCTCCGATCACGGGCTTCAATCTTGGCGTGGCGCTGGGTGCACTTCCGGCCGCCGCCATCATTCGCGGGCTTGGCCAGCGCAGCGGATTCATGACCGGCACGGTGGTCACCGCACTCGGAGGATTGGTTGCCACTTTGGCGCTGTTCCACGCCAGCTTCTGGCTGTTTGCCTTTGGCCTTGCCATGATCGGCGTCGGCGGCGCCTTCGTACAGCAATTCCGCTTCGCCGCCGCCGACAACGCGCCGCCGCAATTCAAGGCCCGCGCCATCTCCTTCGTGCTGGCGGGTGGCATCATCACCGCCATTCTCGGGCCGCAGATCGTCATCTTCACCCGTGAATTGTTCGCGCCGGTCATGTTTGCCGGGTCATTCGCGTCTATTCTCGGGCTGGCTGCTGTCGGCGCCCTGATCTTGTCGTTCCTGAGGTTGCCGGCCAAGGCGTCAGGCAAGGTGGAAATTGCCGACAATGATGCAAGACCCCTAGCCGAAATCGTCACCCAGCCGCGTTTCGTCGCGGCGCTGTTTTGCGCCGTCGGCAGCTATGCGCTGATGAGCTTCGTCATGACCGGGGCGCCTCTGGCGATGGTGGGCTGCGGTCTGTCGGAAGACGCGGCGACGCTGGGCATCTCCTGGCACGTCATGGCGATGTTTGGACCAAGCTTCTTTACCGGCTCGCTGATCCATCGCTTTGGCGCCGAACGCATCGTTGCCACCGGCCTGATCCTGCTCATCGGCTGCGCTGTCGTCGCCTTGTCGGGGTTGGCTCTTTGGCAATTCTGGACGGCGCTGATCCTGCTTGGCCTCGGCTGGAATTTCGGCTTCATCGGTGCCACTGCCATGGTCGCCGCCAGCTATAGGCCATCCGAAAAGGGCAAGGTGCAGGGCTTTCACGATTTCGTCCTGTTCGGCTCCGTCGCCTGCGCGTCGCTGATGTCGGGTATGGTCTACAACGCCTGGGGCTGGACCATGCTGAACTGGATGGTCTTTCCGGTGACCGTGCTTTGCTTTGCAGCGCTTGCTGCGCTCAAGATGAGTGGCGCGCGCCAGCCAGGCTGAAGATCCCGAAGCTTGTGGATAATCAAGGAGCTGCGGCTATTTCCGCATCGCCTTTGCTGACATCGCATTGGCGGGAACGTTTGGGCTGCAATCGCTCTGCCTGAACAAAATTATTGCGCAAGTCCCACATCTTATGAAACCGTGTGCCCCGACCGGGCGCTGAAGCCGTGATCATATGCGCGCCCAACCGGTATTCGGTTCACAGTAAGGGATCTCACAATGCGTTCAATCAAACTCCTGGCCGGCGCCGCTCTCGCGCTCGCCATCACCGCCGCCTCGGCCAGCGCCCAGGTCGTGGTTTCGTCAAAGATCGATACCGAAGGTGGTGTGCTCGGCAACATCATCCAACTGGTGCTCAACGCCAACAACATCAAGACGACGGACCGCATCCAGCTCGGCGGCACGCCGGTGGTGCGCAAGGCGATCCTTGCCGGCGAGATCGACATCTATCCGGAATACACCGGCAATGCCGCCTTCTTCTTCGAAAAGGCCGATGATCCGGTCTGGAAAGATGCGGCGAAGGCCTATGAGACCGCCAAGAAGCTCGACTATGACGCCAACAAGATTGTCTGGCTGTCGCCGTCGCCGGCCAACAACACCTGGGCGATCGCGCTGCGCAAGGAAGTTGCCGAGACCAACAAGCTCGCCACGCTTTCCGAGTTCGGCAAGTATGTCTCGGGCGGTGGCCAGGTTGTGCTCGCCGCGTCCGCCGAGTTCGTCAACTCGGCTGCTGCCTTGCCGGCGTTCCAGACCACCTACGGCTTCACGCTGAAGCCGGATCAGCTGATCACGCTGTCTGGCGGGGATACGGCGGCAACCATCGCGGCTGCCGCGAACCAGACCAGCGGCGCCAATGCAGCCATGGTCTACGGTACCGACGGCGGCATCGCGCCGTCCGGCCTTGTCGTGCTCGATGACGACAAGGGGGTGCAGCCGGTCTACCAGCCGGCGCCGATCATCCGCGAATCCGTGCTCAAGGACCATCCAGAGATCGAGACGCTGCTGAAGCCGGTCTTTGCCAAGCTCGACCTCGTGACGCTGCAGGAGCTGAACGGCCGCGTGCAGGTCGGTGGCGAGCCGGTCAAGGGCGTTGCAGAAGACTTCCTGAAGAAGAACGGCTTCCTGAAGTAGAGCGATTCCGGCGCGCCGCATTCGTGGCGCGCCGGATCGATTGACGGGGGAGGGCGTGGGTATCCGGTTCGACAAGCTCGGCGTGGTCATCGCCGCGATAGCAGCCTATGCGGCTTTCGCGGCACCCTTTGCCACGTTTCGCGCCAACCGCATTGTGCCAGGCGCGGCGCGCTCGATTCTCGAAGCGTTGCCGGCGACCGCGGGACCGCTGTTGCTGACGATCATCGTCGTCGCGGCGCTCATCGCACTCTTCAAGACGCCGCTCATTCTGCGCCTTGCCGCCAGCATCGTGGCGCTTGTTGCGTTGGCGCTGCTGATCGGCGTTGCCGGTACCTTCCTGACGCCGTCCGGCAATACGTTTGCGAGGATATCACCGGCCTCTGGCTTCTGGCTGCTTATCTTTGCCTTCACGCTGTTGCTGGCCGATGTGCTGACACGGCTCGATCTGTCGCCTCTGTCGCGGGTTGGCGTGCTTGTCGTCGCGGCTTTGGTGATCGGCCTGTTGTTGATATCGGGAAGCTGGGACAGCCTTTCGATCCTCAAGGAATATTTCAATCGCGCCGACAGTTTCTGGGCAGAAGGCTCCAAACACGTGACGCTGGCGCTGGGCTCGCTGGCGGCGGCGGTGATCGTCGGCCTGCCGCTGGGTATCCTCTGCCACCGCGTCGAGAAATTGCGGGCTGGCGTGCTCAATGTGCTCAACATCATCCAGACAGTGCCGTCGATCGCGCTCTTCGGGCTGCTGATTGCGCCGCTCGGTTGGGTGGCAGCGCATGTGCCGGGAGCTGCCGCGCTCGGCATTCGCGGCATCGGCACCGCACCAGCCTTCGTTGCCCTGTTCCTCTATTCGTTGCTGCCGGTGGTGGCCAACACCGTGGTTGGCCTCGCCGGCGTGCCGCGTGCCGCCAATGACGCGGCGCGCGGCATGGGCATGACCGATCGCCAGCGCTTGTTCGGCGTCGAGTTCCCGCTGGCCTTTCCAGTGATCCTCACCGGCATTCGCATCGTGCTGGTGCAGAACATCGGCCTCGCCACCATCGCCGCCCTGATCGGCGGCGGCGGCTTCGGCGTCTTCGTCTTCCAGGGCGTTGGCCAGACGGCGATGGATCTTGTGCTGCTCGGCGCCGTGCCGACGGTCGCACTCGCCTTCGCCGCTGCGATCATCCTCGACGCCGTGATCGAAATGACCGCCACCAAGCGCAGGGTTGAAACGGCATGATCGAGATCGAACACATCACCAAGCGCTACGATACGACAACGGTGGTCGATGACGTCTCGATGGTGATCGAGCCGCGTAGCGTCGCCGTCATCGTCGGAACGTCCGGGTCGGGCAAGACGACACTGCTGCGGATGATCAATCGCCTGGTCGAGCCGACCTCTGGCGTCATCAAGCTCGACGGGGCGGACAACCGTTCCGTGCCCGGCTATGAATTGCGCCGAAGCATCGGCTACGCCATCCAGGGGCATGGCCTGTTCCCGCATCGCACCGTGGCGCAGAATATCGCCACGGTGCCCGTCCTGCTCGGCTGGGACAAGGACCGCATCAAGGCCCGCGTCGATGAATTGATGACGCTCTACCAGCTCGATCCCCAGGAGTTCGGACCGCGCTATCCGCACGAACTGTCCGGCGGCCAGCAGCAGCGTGTCGGCGTCGCCCGCGCACTCGCGGCTGAACCGAATGTGCTTTTGATGGACGAGCCCTTCGGTGCGCTCGACCCGATCATCCGCACCAAGGCGCAGGAGGATCTCCTGGCCATCCAGAAGCGTTTCGGCACCACCATCATTCTCGTCACCCATGACATGGAAGAAGCCGTGCATATGGGCGACAAGATCGCCGTCATGGATGCGGGCAAGCTCGTGCAATACGCCAGGCCAGCGGAGATCCTGGCAAACCCGGCCAGCACCTTCGTGGAAACACTGGTAGGTGCCAGCGAACGCCCCTTCAGGCTGTTGTCCCTCGGGCGCGTGCGTGACGCTGTTGAAAATGGCTCGGCTGAAGGCGAAGCGATTCCCGGCGATGCCAGTCAGCGCGACGCGCTGGCCGAACTGTTGTGGTCGGGCCGGCCGGCCTTGCCGGTAAAAGGTGCGGACGGCAAGCGGCTCGGCCGCGTCACTATCGACGGATTGGTCAAGCGCGCGGCGAGGCCGGCATGAAAGCCTGGCTGCCGGCGCTGCTCAGGCTTGCTTTGCTGGCGCTGCTCGTCGCCTTCGTGACCAATCCCGACTGGTTCGAACCACTGTTGAAGCCGCTGACGGAGAACAACGCGCCGGCGATCTATAATCAGGGCAGTCTTTTGACGCTGACCTTGCTGCACCTCAGGATCGTCCTGATCGCCACGCTTGGGGCGATCATCGTCGCGATGGGGCTGGCAATTCTGGTGACACGGCCGGCGGGCGCGGAATTCCTGCCGCTGTCGCGCAGCCTCGTCAACATCGGCCAGACGTTTCCGCCGGTGGCGGTGCTGGCGCTGGCGGTGCCGGCGGTCGGGTTCGGCGAGAAGCCGACGCTGATCGCGCTGTTTCTCTACGGCCTGCTGCCGATCTTCGAGAACGCGTTGACCGGCCTGACCACGCTGCCGGCCAATGTGCTCGAGGCAGCGCGGGGCGCCGGGATGACCGGCTGGCAAAGGCTGCTCAAGGTCGAGTTGCCTCTGAGCGCGCCGATCATTCTGGGTGGCATCCGCTTGTCGGTGGTCATCAGTCTTGCCACCGCGACCATAGGCTCGACCGTGGCTGCCAAGACGCTGGGCGAGGTGATCATCGCCGGCCTGTTGTCCAACAATCTCGCCTTCATCCTGCAGGGCGGCCTGATCGTCGCCGCGCTTGCCGTTCTGATCTATGACGGACTGTCGGCAATCGAGCGCTATACAGCAAGGCGCATGGGGCAGGAGGCGGAATAACGCTGCATCCGTGGCCTGTCGGGCTGCCTTCGGCCGGATGCTTTGATGCCCAACTGACAGCCGATGACAGCCGAATCATGTGTTCTTGGAACCACGATACGCTGTCCTGCGTCGAGCCTGCCCGCTTGAATGCTATTCAATCGGTTTGCATGAAAGCATTAAGGCGAAAGCCGGGCAAAAACTGAACAATATCTTGACGTTCCCCAACCTGTTTCGCATACACCGATGCGATGGGTCGGATTCCGCCCGCGGAACCCGGTCTCTGTCTCAACGGCCCAGGGAGGGGTTCTTTTGGGCCATCAATCGAGGAAAATCCGGCAATGACAATTATTTCCGCCGTCATCGCCTGCGGTCTGCTTTCTGTCCTTTACGCCATCTGGGCAACACGTTCGGTCCTCGCGGCCGATCAGGGCAATGCACGCATGCAGGAAATATCCGCGGCCATCCGCGAAGGCGCGCAAGCCTATCTGGCGCGCCAGTACACCACCATCGCCATTGTCGGCGTGGTCGTGCTTCTGCTCGCCTGGTGGCTGCTTTCGATCACCGCCGCGATCGGCTTCCTGATCGGTGCCGTCCTGTCGGGCGCCGCCGGTTTCATCGGCATGCACGTCTCGGTGCGCGCCAACGTGCGCACGGCGCAAGCGGCTTCAAACAGCCTCGCCGCCGGCCTCGACATCGCTTTCAAATCGGGCGCCATCACCGGCATGCTGGTGGCTGGTCTCGCATTGCTCGGCGTCTCGATCTATTACTTGATCCTCACGCATTTCATGGGCCTGCAGCCCAATGACCGTATCGTTATCGATTCGCTGGTTTCGCTTGGCTTCGGCGCCTCGCTGATCTCGATCTTCGCTCGTCTGGGCGGCGGTATCTTCACCAAGGGCGCCGACGTCGGCGGCGATCTGGTCGGCAAGGTCGAAGCCGGTATCCCGGAAGATGATCCGCGCAATCCGGCCACCATCGCCGACAATGTCGGTGACAATGTCGGCGACTGCGCGGGTATGGCCGCCGACCTGTTCGAAACCTACGCGGTGACCGTCGTCGCCACCATGGTTCTCGGCGCTATCTTCTTCGGCGGAACCGCCATTCTCGGTGCCGTGATGCTGTATCCGCTCGCCATCTGCGGCGCCTGCATCATCACCTCGATCGTCGGCACCTTCTTCGTCAAGCTCGGCTCCAATGGCTCGATCATGGGCGCGCTCTACAAGGGTCTGATCGTCACCGGCCTCTTGTCCATCGTCGGTCTCGGTGTCGCCACCTCTGCCACCGTCGGCTGGGGCGAGATCGGCGTCGTTGCGGGCATGGCGATCACCGGCAAGAACCTGTTCATCTGCGGCCTGCTCGGCCTCGTGGTGACTGGTTTGATCGTCGTGATCACCGAATACTATACCGGTACCGGCAAGCGCCCGGTGAACTCCATCGCCCAGGCTTCGGTGACCGGTCACGGCACCAACGTCATCCAGGGCCTCGCGGTCTCGCTGGAATCGACAGCACTTCCGGCGATCGTCATCGTCGGCGGTATCATCTCGACCTATCAGCTCGCCGGCCTTTACGGCACGGCGATCGCGGTGACGACGATGCTCGGTCTTGCCGGCATGATCGTCGCGCTCGACGCCTTCGGCCCGGTCACCGACAATGCCGGCGGCATTGCCGAAATGGCCGGCCTGCCGAAGGAAGTGCGTCATTCAACCGACGCGCTCGACGCGGTCGGCAACACCACCAAGGCGGTGACCAAGGGCTATGCCATCGGTTCGGCCGGCCTCGGCGCGCTGGTGCTGTTTGCCGCCTACTCCAACGACCTGAAGTACTTTGCCGCCAACGGCGACAAGTACCCCTACTTCCACGGCATGGGCGACGTCTCCTTCGACCTCTCCAATCCGTATGTCGTCGCCGGGCTGATCTTCGGCGGCCTGATCCCCTACCTGTTCGGCGGCATCGCCATGACGGCCGTCGGCCGTGCGGCGGGCGCCATCGTCGAGGAGGTGCGCAAGCAGTTCCGCGAAGATCCGGGCATCATGGCAGGCACGTCGAAGCCGAACTATGCCCGCGCGGTCGACCTGCTGACCAAGGCAGCAATCCGGGAAATGATCATCCCGTCGCTGCTGCCCGTGCTGGCGCCGCTCGTCGTCTATTTTGGCGTGTTGCTGATCTCGGGTTCGAAGGCGTCCGCCTTCGCCGCGCTCGGTGCTTCGCTGCTCGGCGTCATCGTCAATGGCCTGTTCGTCGCCATTTCGATGACGTCCGGCGGCGGCGCCTGGGATAATGCGAAGAAGTCGTTCGAGGACGGTTTCGTCGACAAGGACGGCGTCAGGCATCTCAAGGGTTCCGAAGCGCACAAGGCTTCGGTGACCGGCGACACGGTCGGTGATCCCTACAAGGACACCGCCGGTCCTGCGGTCAATCCGGCGATCAAGATCACCAACATCGTGGCGCTCCTGCTGCTGGCCGTGCTCGCACACGGCGCGTGATCCGCTCGTCAAGCGCTCATCGATTAAACCCGCGGGGAGCGATCCCCGCGGGTTTTCCATTTTTCAAGTGACCAGCGGTTTAAACCCGGCATCTAGATGCCACGCGCGCTTGGCAGCTGTTACTCTCCGGTGTCTTCCCGGCTGCTGCGCCTGCGGTAGATGGTCAGTAGATCATCCACCCCCGGTTCCCGCTCAGGCATAGGCGGCAGGCCGCGCACCTCTCGCAGTCTGGCGACAAAGGCGCCACGTCCATATTTGCGCCGAAACTCGACGGATCTCGGATGGATGCCACAGGCAGCCCAAAGTCTGCGTTTCAGATAGCTTGATTTCTTCAGGCGAGAGGGGGCCACCGCTGCGGCAAGAATTTTGACGCGCAGGTCGTCCGGCATTCGCATGCCATTGATAAATTCCTCCTGTTCCATTGCCGTGTCTTCCACATAACTGTCACTGCGCTGGCCGGAGAAGATATTGAGCACACTCAGGTGCGGCATGGTCGCGATCACGGCCCCCTTTCGCCAAGCTCGGAAGAGCCAGTCCTGCGAATTCTCGCAGGAGCACGCGCTGGCAGGGCGCCATGGGCCGAGCCAACCCAGCGATGCCCGCCTGACCATCTGTGCCGATCCATATCCGGCTGTGATGACGGGATCGTAGAAACCGTTTTTGCCCATCCCGTAGATCGAGGTCTTGAGAGGATCGCCTTTCATCCGCGTAGGTTCGATGATGGCCCCGCGAGCAATGATGACGTCGGCGCCGGTCGCATCGATCCAGCCGGTCATCGCTGTCAGATGGTCGGGAAACCAGAGATCGTCATGGTTCAACAAGGCGACAAATTGCCCGCGCGCTCTGGCAAAGCCGATATTGTTAGGCCCGGATTGTTCGCCAAAATTCACAGGCAGATCGATGTAGGCGATGCGGTGATCGTTGAATTCGGCGACGACAGCGGCGGTGTCCGGCCGGCAGTCATCACCAATAACGAGGATCTCCCAATCCTGAAGGGTCTGGGCCACCACGCTCCTGAGTGCCTGCCGCAAGGCCGCCGGCCGGTTGTGCGTGGCGATCACGACCGACACAAGAGGCTCGTGGAGCCTGGTCTGATCGACCTGCCATGGCCGCTTCAAGGCCTACACCAGCTTGTATGGAATGAGGTCCGTGTCTGGCGGCAGGCGCCAGTGATCGGGGTCTTCGAAGGCATAGGCCTTGTCGACGAGATTGAGCAACAGGGCGGTCTCAGGCCCGAGCGCGGCGATGCCGTGCCATACGCCCGGCGGGATGACAACGACCGCCGGGCGTAGCGGGCCGACGATCTTGTGCCAGACCGCGCCAAAACTGAGGGAAGCCTTTCTTCCGTCGTAAAGCGATATGCGAATGCTGCCGGTGCAGCAGAAAAGCCGATCCTGCGTCGCCGCATGCGCGTGCCAGCCGGTCACGGATCCGGGGTATAGGGTGCGCTGGAATACCTGGCCGACCGGCAGCGTATCGAGCCCCCATTCCTTACGGAAGATCTCTGTCAGATAGCCGGTGGAGGTCGCAACCGATCTGATCTCCTTGATCTGGACGCCGTCTATCGCCGGAGCCTCGATCGGCATCCAATCAGCTGTGACGGTCTGCCGGTCTGGCGTTCCAATCGCCATCCATCCTTCTGGCTTTTGACGATCTTCGCTGCTCATTCAGGCTCCCCAGCCATTGCGGAGCGTTGATACGAGTTTGCCCCTTGGCGGGCAAATCAAAGTGTCGGCATTGGACACGTCGGAATGGTCTAAACAAAAACCCGCAGGATCGCTCCCGCGGGTTCTTGGTCGCCTGAGATATTGCTGCTTGCCTGAGATTCGCAGGGGAGCAGAATTGAAGGATCAGGGCGTGGCACCGGGAATGCCGGGCGCAATCTTGCTGGCGCCGCTGATGATCTGGGTGAGGAAGTTCTGGTCCTTGCCGCCGGTCGGTGTGGTGCGCGAGATGAAGTCAAACATCTTGCCGTCCTTCAGGCCGTAGTTGGCGATCTGGGTGACGCGTCCATCACTGCCAAAATAGACAGCCAGTACGTGCTGGTCGACGAGCCTGGGCTTGTCGAAGGCGACGTAGCGTTTGCGCGTTTGCGAAATGTAGTAGAAGGCCTCGTTGTCAAACGTTGCCGTCGTCGATGGGGTGCCGAGCGCCAGAAGCACCTGCTCTCGACTGGAACCGACCGGCACAAGGTCGATCGCCTGCTTGTCGATCACGTACCCTTGGGTGATCGTCTCGCTCGGGCTGAGATCGCCGAACATTTTGGATGAGTGACAGGCGGAAAGCGCCGAGACAACCATCAGCAGCGAGATCGCGCCGACAGGCCCGGACGAAAAGCTCGACTTGAAATTCAGCGCGCGCAACAACAACTCCCTCAAATCGCCGCAACTTGCGCTGGGCCGCAAAACCGGTAAACCAGCTTGCTCGCCGATGCAACAAGGCCACTTCAACAAACGGTCCCGGGAGACCATCCCCAATGTTCCAGCGCCTTTTTGGCCGCGAACGCCAAGCCAACCGCGCCATCACCGAGGCGCTCTACGCACAAATCGTGGCGGCGGCGCGGCAGACTGTGTTTTATTCCGACTGGAATGTGCCGGACACGCCGCTTGGCCGTTTCGAGATGCTGTCGCTGCATATGTTTCTGTTCCAGCACCGGCTGCGCGGCGAGGGCGGTGCCGCGGCCGAGGTGGCGCAAGTGCTGATCGACGAGTTCTTCATGGATGTCGAGCATTCGTTGCGGGAGCTGGGAATCGGCGACGTTGGCGTGCCGAAGCGCATGAAGAAGCTGGCGAAAATGTTCTATGGTCGCACCGAGGCCTATGACGACGCGCTGGAGCGTGACGACCGCGACGCGCTCGCCGCCGCTCTTGCCCGCAATGTCAGGCCGGATGCCGGCGTGTGGCCCGAAGCGTCGCAACTGGCCGCCTATGTCGGCGACGCCAACACCGGACTGGCGGCGCAGCAGTCCGAATCGATTGTTTCGGGGACGGTGACGTTTCCCATAGCCAAGGTTGGCTGAAGGAGGATCGATGAAACATTCAGACCCGCAAGGCCCGGTCTCTTTCATGGCAAACGTCGGCCGCTTGCCGCACAAGGGGCTGCCGGTTGTGATCGAGGCGGATGCCGCCCAACGCGCCGCATTGGCTGCGGAGCACGAACTGCTTTCGGTCGAGAAGTATCGCGCCGAGCTCCTGGTCGCCCCGTGGAAGCGCAACGGCGTGAAGGTCAGTGGCCGTGTCGAAGCTGATATCACCCAGGCCTGTATCGTCACCCTCGACCCGGTCCAAGCGCATATCGACGAAGAGGTCGAAGCACTGTTCCTGCCGGAGGCGTCAAAGCTTGGGCGGCAGGGGTTTGAAGGCGGCGGTGAAATCCTCCTCGACGCCGAGGGGCCGGATAGCCCGGAGACTTTTTCAGGCGACACGATCGATGTCGGTGCGCTGGCCGAACAGTTTTTTGGATTGGCGATCGACCCTTATCCACGCAAGCAAGGCGTATCGATCGAGGCTGTTGACGATACCGGGTCCGAGGAGAACGAATTTCAGCAAAAGCTGCGATCGCTGCTGGGAAAATCCTGAAACCCGACCTGATTGAAGAAAAGTCGGTTGTGCGACAGCCCAAAAACGCTATTTTCGCCAAACCTTGGCGACCGCCCAGCAAACCGTGAGATGAATACCGCGTGATCAGGATTTCTATCGATGCCATGGGCGGCGATCACGGACCAGGCGTGATCATACCGGCGCTCATGACGGTTGCGACTCGCCGTCCCGACATCCGCTTCTTTATCTACGGTCGCGAGGAGTTGGTCCGCCCGGAACTCGCCAAATATCCTAAACTTGCTGAAATCAGCGAGTTCTTCCACTGCGAGATATCAGTTCGGATGGACGACAAGCCGAGCCAGGCGCTGCGCCACGGCCGCTGGAAGTCATCGATGTGGAAGGCGATCGAAGCGGTCAAGTCTGGCACGGCGGATGCCTGTATCTCGGCCGGCAACACCGGCGCGCTGATGGCGATGTCGAAATTCTGCCTGCGCACGATGGCGACGATCGACCGCCCGGCCATCGCGGCGATCTGGCCGACGGTGCGCGGCGAGAGCGTGGTGCTGGATGTTGGCGCGACCATCGGCGCCGACGCGCATCAGCTTATCGATTTCGCCATTCTCGGCACTGGCATGGCGCGCTCGATTTTCGGCATCGAGAGGCCGACAGTTGGCCTGCTCAATGTCGGCGTCGAGGAGATCAAGGGCCAGGAAGAGGTCAAGGAAGCCGGGCGCATGCTGCGCGAGGCCAATATGGCCTCGATGCGCTACCATGGTTTTGTCGAGGGAGACGATATCGGCAAGGGCACTGTCGATGTGGTGGTGACGGAAGGCTTTGCCGGCAACATCGCGTTGAAGACCGCGGAAGGCACGGCAAGGCAGATCGCCGGTTACCTGCGCGCCGCCATGAGCCGCACGCTGATGGCCAAGATCGGCTATGTCTTCGCCAAGGGCGCCTTCGACCGGCTGCGCGAGAAAATGGATGTCGGCCGTTCCAACGGCGGCGTCTTTCTCGGGCTGAACGGCATCGTGGTGAAAAGCCACGGCGGAGCGGATTCGGATGGCTTCGCGGCAGCGATCGAGCTTGGGTACGACATGGTGCGCAACAATCTGCTTGATCGCATCGAAGCGGACCTCGATCTGTTCCATGCGCGCAATCCGCATGCCCAGATAAACAGGAAATCCGACGTCGTTAGCGACGCAAAGGAATAGGGAAAAGCTTTGATCAGATCAGTCGTGCGCGGCATAGGCGCCGCGCTGCCCCGCCGCATCATGAAGAATGCCGATTTCGAAGGCATGGTCGAGACCTCCGACGAATGGATCGCCCAGCGCACTGGCATACGCCAGCGCCATATTGCCGGGGATGACGAGACGACGGCTTCACTTGGCGAGGCGGCGGCGCGTGCGGCGCTCGACAATGCCGGCCTGACGCCAGCCGACATCGACCTCATCGTGCTGGCGACCTCGACGCCGAACAACACTTTTCCGGCGACCGCCGTCGAAATCCAGAACCGGCTCGGCATGCATCACGGCTTTGCCTTCGACATGCAGGCAGTGTGCTCGGGCTTTGTCTATGCGGTGACGACCGCCGACCTTTATATCCGTGGCGGGATTGCCAAACGGGTTCTGGTGATCGGCTCCGAGACGTTTTCGCGCATTCTGGACTGGAACGACCGCTCGACCTGCGTGCTGTTTGGCGACGGTGCCGGTGCACTGGTGCTCGAGGCGGGTGAGGGGACTGGCGACATTGCCGACCGTGGCGTGCTGGCGGCCAGCCTGCGCTCGGACGGCGCCCACAAGGACAAGCTGTTCGTCGATGGCGGGCCATCGACGACCGGAACCGTCGGCCATCTGAGGATGGAAGGCCGCGAGGTCTTCAAGCATGCGGTCGGCATGATCACCGACGTCATCGAGGCGACGTTCTCAGCCGCCGGCATTACCGCCGAGGATCTGGACTGGTTCGTGCCGCACCAGGCCAATAAACGGATTATTGACGCTTCAGCCAAGAAGCTCGGGATAGCCGAGCAAAAGGTTGTGGTGACCGTCAATTTGCACGGTAACACCTCGGCTGCCTCGGTGCCGCTGGCGCTTTCAGTGGCCGTCGCCGACGGTCGCATCAAGAAGGGTGATCTGGTGCTGCTAGAGGCAATGGGCGGCGGCTTCACGTGGGGCGCGGTCCTGGTTCGCTGGTAAGTGCTGAACGGTCCGGTTTCGGTCCTTGACCTTGCCGGATCAATTACTTAGGCTCTGCCGTTGTTGTGCTGATTTTTACGTTTTGAGCTGATGGGACGGTCGCATGGGGGGAAAGACACTTACGCGCGCCGACCTTGCCGAGGCCGTGTATCGAAAGGTCGGTCTGTCGCGCACTGAATCGGCCGAACTTGTCGAAGCGGTTCTGGACGAAATCTGCGAAGCCATCGTCCGCGGCGAAACAGTCAAGCTCTCATCCTTCGCGACGTTCCACGTCCGCTCCAAGAACGAGCGTATCGGACGCAATCCGAAGACGGGCGAGGAGGTGCCGATCCTGCCGCGCCGGGTCATGACCTTCAAGTCGTCGAACGTGCTGAAGAGCAGAATTCTGCGTTCGCACCAGAGCAGCAAGGCCAAGGCTGGTAAATAGTCGTCTAATAGACGGTTGAAAACCGGTTCTATCATGATGCCGGGCTTGAATTGTGTTTCACAAACCGCTGAAATAATGCCCGATTCGGCAACATGGCCGGATCGTCGTCCAGCGTGAGGATTCGCCCATGGACAAGAGCCCCGACGCCTTCCGCACCATCAGTGAGGTCGCCGAAGATCTCGATTTGCCGCAGCATGTGCTGCGCTTCTGGGAAACACGCTTCAACCAGATCAAGCCAATGAAGCGCGGCGGCGGCCGCCGCTACTACCGGCCGCAGGACGTCGAACTGATCAAGGGCATTCGCCACATGCTCTACGACCAGGGGTACACGATCAAGGGCGTGCAGAAGCTGCTGCGGGAGAACGGCAATCAGTTTCTGGTCGCAATCGGCAATGGCGACATGGCGGCTGTCGAGGCGATCTCGCAGCGCCGGCAAGCCGATGCGGTGCCATTGACGCCGGCCGCTCAGCCGCGTGGAGCCGACGATGAAATGCTGGTCGGCCAACCCAAGGTGAAACCCAGCCGACGGTTTTTCGGCCTGGGCAAGACCGACGAGGACGGTCCGGTCATGCCGGGCGCATCAAAACTTTCGCGTGATAACCGTGCGCTGCTGCAGGAAGCGCTGTTCGACCTTCTGGAATGCAAGCGCCTGCTCGATCAGGTGCGCTGAGGTCAACGCTTCCGATTTCAGGCGCAATCATGGTGCCGCGCGTCCGCGCGCCGCGTTAGACGTTCTTGCGTCTTCCAAGAACCGGAACCGGTCTCACGGTCACGCGTTACGTTTCCCTCAGCATATGAAGGAAACACATAATGGCATCGCTTTCGACCATCTCCGACATCGACCTGGAAAAACAGGTCGCGGCTCTTTCCAGGGAATTGGCGGCGCTTAGGAAGGCGGTGGCCAAGCGTGGTGGTGCCTATTACGAGGATGGGCGGGACGCCGCCTCGGATTACTATTCCAGCCTTGCCGAGCGCATCGGCGATACGTTACCCGCGATCAGGCGCCAAGGCAGGGTTATCGAAAAGACAGCGCGTGACCATCCGGCGAAAGCAGCGGCGGTCGGGCTCGTCGTCGTCGGGCTGATAGCAAGTTTGCTCTTCAGCCGCCGATAGAGGACGGATAGACGCGGCTCAAGCCCCGCTGCTGCCGGTCGGTAGCGGCTTGTCTGCGCGATGATGGTCCGACAAGCATTTCGCGCGCAGCGCCTCGGCGTAGAGTCGTGCCGTGCCGCGGTGATTTCGCCGCATGTAATCGGACCGCTCGATGTGCCAGCGCCGCTCGATCTCACGCGTAATTTCCGGATTGCCCCATGTGCTGTAACCCGAGCCCGTGTAGACGGCGATCTCGCCGGCGAAAAGGCCTTCGTCGGTGACCAGGAAGTCAATGCGGATGTAGTCGAGATCTCCTGCAAGACGTGGCGCCATGGCGATCGCTTTGCGGACATAGTCGATGAGTCGCGCGTGCACCGGCATGGCTTGATCCTCACGCGGGTAATCCGGATCGCGCCCGGGCAAAGGGTTCGCATTGCGGTCGAACAGATGCGAACGGCTGGCCAGCTTGTCCTCGGCCCAGACATGGCAGACGACACCGCTGCAGATATAGACCTTGATGTCAGTGGCGATCGTCCCGCTGCTCAGACAGAGGTTCTTCTCGACCAGGACTGTCGGCTTGATCGGCCAATAGGCCCACTCGCCATCACGGCGCCCGAATGGCTTTTTGAGCCAGCGCTTGGTCTGGCGTACAATGGCGGCGTGATCGGGCTGCCCACCTGACACGAAGATGTTCATGGAGCAGCCGTGGTTGACCTTGATCACCACGTCGTCATCGAACAGAGCCGGGGGAATATCGGCGGGATCGGGGCCGCACCAGAGCGTCGCGGGCAGCCTCAGATCCGGACAGGTTTCTTGGATATGAGCCTTGGCGGCAAGCTTGTCTGTGAGCGTCACGAACAGCGGGTTGTGGTCGATGATTTTTCGCCACAACATCCGCTCATGATAGGTCTCGGGCGCGGCCGGATTGGGCAGATAACCCAACCGCCTCACGAACCGCAGAATCAGGGCGGGATGGCGAACAGTGATCCATATCCGCGCAACAACAAGGACGACGCGGTTTGTCCACGAAATATCGGCCTTGGCCGTCATCATTAGAGATACCTTGGGCTTTTGGGCTCCGATTGATCCGGTGGGCGGCACCGGTCGGTAGTATCTCTTGCGTTATAGCAATTTGCCCCAGTGCAGAAGGCTCCGTGGCAGGTGCCGATGGCGCCAAGCCCAGCCGGCAATGGCTCGCTATTCCATTGCCTATCAATCGCACTTCACGTGGCAGCAACCACAAGAAGACCGCCTCTAGCCAAAAAGACCAAAGCCAGTCTTCTTGTTGGCGAGAGGTAAGCTTAGGCCTTCTTCATCGTCTTGTGGTGATGGTGGTGGTGGTGATGATGATGGTGCTGATGACGATGGTGGTGACGGTGATGATGCTTGTGCATAGGAGCCGCATCAGCGCTGGTGGCGCCGATAACCGGCACTAGGGCGAGTGCAGCAGCGAGTCCGAGGGCAGAGATGAGGGACTTTTTCATGGGTCGTCTCCTTTTTCGCAGGCCGTTTTTGAATCAGGTCGATAACCTGACCGCCGCGAAACCAAGTATCCCCCTCGAATTTTTCGACAGTGTTTCCCGACCGTAGAATTTTGTTTCTGGATTATGTCTGGGAAATCCGCGGCTGCGCCGCCTCTCAAGCACCATGTCGTGGCACCATCTCGTGGTACCCTTTCGTGCAAGCGTGACACGACCGGCCCCGACCGGGTGGTTGGACCGACTGGCCAAACCTGTTTCCGCAGTCACGCCAGTCCCTGCTATCATTTTTGGCGATCAACGGCACACCCTTGGCAACACCTGCCGGGGAATTTCATGAACCTGTCATGTCACCGTGCCTATCCTTGATCCGTCGCGGGGCTGCGAGACGAGGGACACTTCAATGAAAACGCTATCTCTGGCGCTGGCCACGAGCACGCTGACGGCGGCTTTGCTTGGCGCGCTGTCTGCTTCCAGCGCTGTCGCGGCACCTTACAAACATGTACTGCTCATCAGCGTCGACGGGCTTCATGCGCTCGACCTGGCGAATTATGTCGCCGCCAATCCGGCGAGTTCGATGGCCGCGCTCGCCCATACCGGTATCTTCTATCCGAACGCTCTCACCAGTGCCCCGTCCGACTCGTTCCCTGGTTTCGTGGCGCAGGTGACCGGCGGCACGCCCAAATCGACCGGCGTATTCTATGACGACAGCTATGACCGCACCTATTTCGCGCCGGCTTCGGATTGCAAGGGCGAGCCAGGCTCGGAAGTGGCCTTCGCCGAGAACATCGACGTCGATTCGACGCGTCTTGACGGTGGTGGCAAGCCGGGCGATTTTCACAGCCAGATCGATCCGGCAAAGCTGCCGATGACGCTAATCAACGGCAAATGCTCGGCTGTCTATCCGCATGATTTTGTGCGGGTCAACAATGTCTTCGAGATCGTGAAGGCTCATGGTGGCCGCACGGCCTGGTCCGACAAGCACCCGGCCTATGAATGGCTGAACGGGCCTTCGGGCAAAGGCGTAGATGACCTCTATGCGTTGGAACAGGACAGCTTGATTCCAGGCACGAAGGTCAAGACGACGGGCAGCTTCAAGGCCGAGCGTGACTTTGACGAAGCTCGGGTCAAGGCGGTCATGAACGAAATCAAGGGTCTCGATAGCACCGGCTCGCATCCCGCGGCGGTTCCTGCGCTTTTTGGCATGAACTTCCAGGCGGTGAGCGTGGGGCAGAAGCTTCCCAAGGCCGGTCCTGGCGATGAGGCTGGTCTGGTTGGCGGCTACGTGGATGCCAGCGGCGCGCCGAGCAACGGCCTTGCCGGGCAACTCGCCTATGTCGACGGCGCCCTCGGCGAACTGGTCGCCGCGCTCAAGGACAACAACCTCGCTGACTCGACCCTGATCATACTTGCCTCGAAGCATGGACAATCGCCCATCGACCCGGCGACATTCCAGCCTCTGGATGACGATCCATACACGAAGACACCGGGCTATGCCTTCCACATAGCCGACGACGCGGCGCTGATCTGGCTCAAACCGCAGGACAGGGCCAAGAACCTTGAGGCGGCGCAAGATTATCTCGAGAAATCGAGCAAGGCTGAAGGCATTGCCCAGATCCAGACGCCAAATGCCCTCGCTCTCGCCTATCAGGACCCTGCCACCGACAGCCGGACGCCGGACTTCATCGCGACGGTCAATCCGGGTGTGGTCTACACTTCCGGCTCGAAGATCGCCGAGCACGGCGGCGCCAATGCGAACGATCGCAACGTCGCGCTCCTGATCAGCAGCCCTTCGCTCGCGCCGAGGTCGGTGCCGGCCCTGGTGCAGACGGCGCAGGTTGCGCCGACCATCCTGCGCGCGCTTGGCTATGACGCAAATGAGCTCCAGTCCGTAAAGCTCGAAGGCACCCAGCAACTGCCGGCGATCCCGTTCTAAGCCCAGCTCATTCCATATGCACGATTGGCCGCCGGGCGTGCTCGGCGGCCTTTTTTGCGCGGCAGGTCGCCGGACAGGCGACCGTGTCTCCGCTAGCAGGCTGCATCGGAATGCCTGGCCGTTGGTCTTAGTTCAAGAATTCTGTTGGTTGTCACCACTGGAGTTGCCCGCCGATGGCAATGGGCTATGATGACATTTCGTCTGCAAGCCGATGCTTTCGGGAGGAATGATCGGGCATGAAATACCTTTTGCTGATCATCCCTTGCGTCCTGTGCGTGTGGGTTCCGCTCTACAACAGCATCGAGCCGACCCTGGCGGGCATTCCCTTCTTCTTCTGGTTCCTGCTGGCTCTGATCCCCGTGTCGTCGATCTTCATTTGGGCGGCATCGAAGGTCGGAGGGGACGACGCGTGATAGATCATCTCAACTGGACAGCGACAGCGGTCTTTGTCTTCTTCTTTGCCGTGGTGACCATCATCGGCTTCGTTGCCGCGCGCTGGAAATCCGGCAATCTCGATGAACTGCATGAATGGGGTCTTGGCGGCCGGCGTTTTGGCGCGTGGATCACCTGGTTCCTACTCGGCGGTGACCTCTATACCGCCTACACGGTCATAGCGGTGCCGGCGGTCGTCTATGCGATCGGCGCTTACGGCTTTTTTGCCGTGCCCTACACGATCCTGATCTATCCCTTCATCTTCCTGACCATGCCGCGGCTGTGGAATGTCGCACGCGAGAAAGGCTACATAACCGGAGCCGATTTCATCTTCGGCCGCTACCGCAACAAGGGCCTGGAACTCGCGATCGCCTTCACCGGCATCCTCGCCACCATGCCCTATATCGCGCTGCAGCTCGTCGGCATGGAGAAGGTCATCCAGGCGCTGGGATTCCAGGGCGCGGGGATGATGTCGCATCTGCCGTTGACGATCGCCTTCGTCATCCTGGCGCTCTACACCTACAAGAGCGGCCTGCGCGCGCCTGCCATGATAGCCTTCGTCAAGGACATCATGATCTACATCTTCGTCATCGCGGCGGTGGTGATCATTCCGGCGAAGCTCGGTGGCTACGGCGCGGTCTTCGACGCAGCCGCCAAGGCCTATGCCGGCAAGCCCAACCAGGGCCTGACGCTGTCACCGGCGCAGATCGGACCATTCATCACGCTCGCCATCGGTTCGGCCATGGCCTTGTTCATGTATCCGCATTCGCTGACCGGCGTGCTCTCGGCCTCGGGACCCAAGGCGATCCGGCGCAATGCCATGACGCTTCCGGCCTATTCGCTGCTGCTTGGCCTCATCGCGCTGATGGGGCTGATGGCGCACGCGGCGGGTGTCGAAGTCGCCAACCCGCAGGACGCGATCCCTCAATTGCTGCTGAAAATGTTTCCCGACTGGTTCGCGGGCTTCTGCTTCGCGGCAATCGCGATCGGCGCGCTGGTGCCGGCCGCGGTGATGTCGATCGGCGCGGCCAACACTTTCACGCGCAATGTCTGGCGGCCCTTCGTCAACCCCGCCATGTCGCCCCTCCAGGAATCGCGGCTCGCCAAGCTGATGTCGCTGATCGTGAAGGTTGGCGCCCTGGCCGTGATCTTCTTCATGCCGACGAAATTCGCCCTCGACCTGCAATTGCTCGGCGGCGTCTGGATGATCCAGATATTTCCGGCCGTGATCTTCGGCCTCTACACGCGCTGGTATAGCGGCGAGGCGCTGCTCGCAGGCTGGGTCGTCGGTTTCGGCCTCGGGTCCTATCTGTCCTGGGGCGCGACCGCGTGGGTGCCGACGTCGACGATCCTCGGATATGGCGCCTATAATGGCGTCGTTGCCGTTATCGCCAACATCGTTGTCGCGACTGTGCTTTCATTCGTCTTACGCGCCAAGATGGAAGGCGATGTCAGAAGCGACGATTTCCTTGACGCTCGAAGCGCTGCCTGAGGCTCGGCAGCCAGGTTTCGGAGCCGGTCCCGCCATCACTCCGTTTTGCCTTCGGTCGATTGCGGCCACTGCAGCAGCGCGGCGCGACCGCTATCGGTGATGTCATACACGCCGTGGTCGGCGCGGACGAACCAGCCATAGACATTGCGGCGAAGGATTTTCACGACATTCGGCATGGTCGGCTTGAGGTCGCGCGGGCGTCGCGGGCCCTCGGTCATCGCTGCGGCACACGCCAGCGCCTCCTGGCGATAGGCGGTCATGATGGGCTTGCGCGTACTGCCCCCGGCGGCCGGATCGCCGCGACGGCGCTGGTGCTCGTCGACAAGGCGTGAGCGGCGGCGCGGGTCCTTGCGCGGTGGCAAGGCGGCCGGGCTGAGCAGCACCTCGACCTGGTCGCGGGCGGTGACGCCCAGCAACCCGAATCCCAGGCGACGACAGAGATTGCGAAACCGCGCGTCGCTCTCTCGTCCCTTGCCGCGCGCCGACATGCGTGCGGCAAGCCATACCTCGTCGCTCGCGGCGGCGCGATCGACGCCTTGCAGCACGAGTTCGAGATTGAACTGCAGTTTCAGTTCGCAAATGACCACGACCGGCGGCTCGCCTTGGCGCAGGCCAACCATGTCACAGCCGCCGATCTCGCCTTTCACGGCAAAACCGAGACCCTCGAGAAAAAGTTTCACCGGAGCGTAGAGCGAGGTTTCGTTCATCCCGACGGCTTACTGCATCGCCTCAAAAATCAGAATCGATTTCTAGAGCACGATAGAGCAAGTCCAGTCGGCCCAGAATTCCGCTCCGGTCGTCGAAACCAGGCGTGGCATTGGACGCGATTACATCGGCGGAGCGATGCCGTTGTTGCCGACCACGACACGGTTGGAACTCAACCCGCCGTCGCTGCTGCGCTGGACGGTGACAAACACCGGCGCCCCTGGTTTGAGGTCCTCGGCGGTGGCGCTGGCGACGGTCACGATCGGGGTCTGATCGGGAATCGTTATCTTCTTTTGCTGGCCATTGTAGGAAAGCGTCACGGTACGGCCGTCCACGCCCGTCACCGGATTGTCGATGGTGCCGTTGGTCATGCGGCTGTTGGGTTGCAGATCCCATGGTCGGTCGCCTTCGCCGGTTCCTCTGAGGGCCGCCGGAAAGATCACGACTTCCAGGGCTCCGCCGCCGCCATCCGCCTTCGGTACGGAAACGACACCGACGAAATCACCGGCCTTGATGTCACCGACCGACGCCTTGGCGACGCCCGAAATCTTCCATCCTGCGGCCAAGGTGACGGCGTCCGTGGCGCCGTCGCGGGTTTTCATTGTCAGTGTCGATCCATCAAGGCTGACAACAGTGCCGCGCAAGCGTATCGGGTCGGCGGCCTGGGCGAGGCTGACTCCCATAAAGGCCGTGCCGAGCATAGCCGCACCGAACGCTGCTGCGAATCTCTTCAAGTCCATTGCATCCATCCTTCGAAAGGGCTGGCCGGTTCAGGCTGAAACGCCAGCGACAGTCACACAACGAACGAGCGGCTCCAAACCGCCCGACAAATCGGCGATGGGTCATTCAAAAGAACTTGATTTGGGCCGCTGTAGGCGGAGGCGGTCTTGTCCGCATAGCCGGAGAGTGCAGTGCTGACGCACAAGGTCACCCAAGCCGAGGGTCATACTCGCGGCATTATCATCATGTTAGAAGGGGGGACGGACCTGCCTCGACGTGACCACCAATTTCGCCATGCGCGTCGACAGTGACGGGGAGGTGGAACCCTGGCCTTGATGTAGCTGCTCTGCGTGAAGAGCAGCATCGTCCTGTCATCGTCGCGGCGGGCGTAGGCGACCGGATTCGCCTGAGTCCCACAGAAACCCGGTCCTGATCAGTTGATCGCCTTGCGAAGCTTGTCGGGGAAGGCGGCGTCGCCGCGCAGGTTGATCGATACCCAGATGTTGGGATCCTGTTGCGACTGACGCTTGAGGAAGTAGTAGCCGGTGGCGTCCCATGAGCGGATGTTGTCGACGAGGTTGTCGAGGATGAAATCCCCCTTGTCGGTCTTCACCGTCAGGATGGCATGGCCTTCGCCATGCAGGTCATACACAACCGTCATCAGCAAGGCTTGCCGTGGAAATCCGGCGTCGAGAAGCAGCTTGCGTTTGAACAGTGCGTAGATCTTGCAGTCGCCCTTGCCATCGACTGGATAATCCCAGTGATCCTGGATGGTGCCCCAATGGTCGAGATTGCTCTCCGGCACGATATAGCCGTTCACCACCCGGTTGATGCGGTCGAGCGTGGTCCATGTCCTGGGCGTGAGTTTCAAGTCCACGGCAGGAAGCGCCTGCACTTCGCATTGGTCAGGACGCCGGCCGCAGAAATCCACCCAGCCATAGGGAATGCTCGTCTTTCCACCCACGGCCGCGGCTGTCGCGGTACCCATGGCGGGACTACGAGGCGGCGTCGCCTCGAAGGCGATAGCATAGCTGTTGAAGGAGGAAGGATAGGCTTGCGTCGCCATCTGTGGCCCGACGGATCCGGCATTTGCCAGCGACCCAAGCCCGAGAAATGTCCAGAAAACCCCGGCGGCCAACCGACGCAACACCACCATTTCCCGTCAGGCTCCAACCCTTGTCCTGACGGGAGCAAAGGCGAAAACGGCAGCCGGCGTCAATTAAATGTTTAATAAAAGGTTAACGCTGAACCACTTCGACCCCGACAATTGCAGGCAATCAGGATGGGCGCCGTTGGGCCTGGAAAATTACCTCTCACGGCAATCTCAAGGAGAGGTCGAATTCGGGTTGACCCGAACGGGGATATCAAGATACATCGCGACCGGTCCGGAGTGTAGCGCAGCCCGGTAGCGCACTTGACTGGGGGTCAAGGGGTCGTCGGTTCGAATCCGGCCACTCCGACCATTAAAAACAAAGAGTTAGCCGTTTCCCCCAGAGGTGGCTATAAAATTTCTAGCCACATTGTAGCCAGCGACTGATTTCTGCTCTCGTTTAATCGTTTGATTAATATTCAAAGAGCCGGATTTTTAGTTGCGCATGGCCTCCATACGGGTCTTGCCATCCGGTCGTTCGGCCAGCGATTTGGAAGCCCCCTGTCCATTTCCGATTTTGCGGATGTGAAAGTTTTGTTTGGGCAGCGGTTCTAGGGACGATCGGCCTAGGGATTCGGATGCCCCCTTTGCCGCCTTGTCGGCCTGCGGGCTTGCCGCCTTATTGGTGCTTGGTGTTTGTCGCTATAGCGAAGATTACTGGTTATCGACGCTTTGCGTGACATTAATGCCATCGGCCTCGATGGTCAGTGTCTCGTTTAACTCCGAATCCTTAGCTTCGATGGAACGGGTAAAACCTACTAATTTTGCACCCGGATCGTTTGGAGCCTGATTGTTGTTCAGATTGTTGATAAAATTAAAAGAATTGGTGGCGACCCAAAACTTTTTATCTGCCCTGACAGTTCCCCAGAAATTCGTGTTTGTTACATGCTTGCGCACGAAGTATGCGTTTGTCTCTGCGTAGTACCAAAATACAGAAAGATGGAGCGCGCTATCGAATTGGTCGCAGCCGTTCGGCTGTAGTGCTAGCCAACCTCGAGAAATATATGAATCATTATACCCCGGCTGCGCGTACGCTATGGAAAAGTAAACGGTTTGAGGAAATTGATTGCAGATCTTGATTTCTGCACAAGCTTGTTCAGAAAACGTTGCCAACAGAATGGAGAGCAGAACTGGTCTCAAGGCGGACATCTAATCCCCCATCGTGGCGGACCTTTTTCTATTTAATAAAATCCTCCCCTATTTACTGCGAGTCAAGAGGTGCATCCGCAGGCCACAGGCTGGGCGGTGGCGCGCCGAATGGCGCGAGATCATGCCGCCTCCTCCGTTTTCATCGTCGTCGTACGCCGTTCCAATCTTCGACGCCCATCCATCGAACTTCGTATTCGCGACAATGCCGCGCCAGCCGCAAAGAAGCACACTTCCACGGCTTTGCTTTCGGTTGGCAAAACGCCAACACCATCGATCCCTCATTCAGGCGCGTGCGGCCATTGCGGACGAGGGCATCAGTCGCAACTCCCGCTGATGGCGGTATTCAAGGGCGATTGCGCCCCAGACAAGCCCGAGCAGCAGGTAGAGATGGCGCCAGTGGTCGATATCGATGAAGGTGCCGAGCCCGATATTGCCGATGAAGGCGACGTAGGCGCACAGCAGGTAGGGTTGCCATGGCCTGTCGCGCAGTAGGATGCGGAAGCCGGCCGCGATCGTCCACAGCGTCAGGGCTAGGAACGATACGAAGCCGAGCCAGCCATAGTCCATCAAGGCCTTCAGCCAGATGTCGTGGGTGTCCTCGCCGAAGATGGTGCCGAAGACGAGCGGGCCGATGCCCAGCGGATGTTCCAGCGCCATCTGGAAGCCGATCGTATAGCGGGCAAAGCGGCCGAGGCGGGCGGTGTCGTAGCTCTGTTCGAGGTGGGCGCGGTTGGAGAACATCTCCGACACGCCCGGCAGTTGCAGGATGACGATGATGGCGATGATCAGCAGCGACAGCGCCGCTATCGTCATCACCACGACCCGCAGCCGGAACATGCCGCTCGCGCTCTGCAGGAACAGGCAACCGGTGAGCAGGACCGCCGATACGGCGAACATGCCCCACGCACCGCGCGAGAACGAAAAGAAGATGCCGGCCGTGATGATCAGCAACGGCACCGCAAGCAAGGGCATTCGCGAGATCGGGCCGGTCAGCAGCAAATAGAGCAGATAGATGCCGGGCAGCACCAAGAACGGACCGAACACGTTCGGATCCTGGAAAGCGCCGGCGGCGCGGTCGTATTTGGTGAACATCTCGGCGCCTGGAAAGGCGTGGAAATAACCGGCAATGCCGAGCAGCGACGTGAGAACCGCCGCGATCACATAGGCACTGAAGATCAGCCGGTAGCGGCTGGGGTCTACCGCGGTTACCGAGGCGTAGAACACGGCCGTGAAGGCGAGGAACAGCGACACTGCAAGATAGAGCGGCGTATTCGCCAGATTAGACATCTGCGTCATCGAGATCATGCCGCCGATGTTCATCGTCACCAGCAGAACCAGCATTGGCACCACGGCACGCGATATGCGCAGGCCGAACAGCGCCCATATGGAGATGAGGCCGGCCATGTAGATTTCATAAGGGGCCGGTTCCCGGATGACGAAACCCGACAGGAACACGCCGAAGAAAAGCGCGCCGGAAGAGATGAGCGCAATCAGCTTGGCGTTGACTGCGGCCGGCGGCAGCTCGTGGGCAATCGCGCTCAATAGGCGTTTTCCGTATTGAGCAGCCTGATCGGTGTCAGGAACAGGATCCGCAAGTCGAACAGCAGCGACCAGTTCTCGATGTAGTAAAGGTCGTATTCCGTGCGCATGCGGATTTTTTCGTTGGTATCCATCTCGCCGCGCCAGCCATTGATCTGCGCCCAGCCGGTGACGCCGGGCTTGACCTTGTGGCGGGCGAAATAGCCGTCGACCACTTCATTGTAGAGAAGGTTGTGCGACTGGGCGGCAATGGCGTGCGGACGGGGCCCGACCAGCGACAGCGAACCAAACAGCGAATTGAAGAACTGCGGCAATTCGTCGATCGAGGTCTTGCGAATGAAGCGGCCGACGCGGGTGACGCGCGGATCGTTCTTGGTCACCGTCTGCTTGGCGGTCGGGTCGGCCTTGTCCGTGTACATCGAACGGAACTTGTAGACCTCGATGATCTCGTTGTTGAAGCCGTGCCGCTTTTGGTGAAACAGCACCGGCCCCTTGCTGTCGAGCTTGATGGCGATCGCGGTCGCCAGCATGACCGGTGAGAACACGATGATGCCGATGATCGAGAAGACGATGTCGAAGGCGCGCTTGGCGACCGAATCCCAATCGTTGATCGGCTTGTCGAAAATGTCGAGCATCGGCACGGAACCGATGTAGGAATAGGCGCGTGGACGAAATTGCAGCGCGTTGGAATGCGCCGACAACCGTATGTCGACCGGGAGCACCCATAGTTTCTTCAGCAGCTGCAGGACGCGCGATTCGGCGGTCAGTGGCAGCGAGACGATCAGCATGTCGATGCGCGCGATGCGGGCAAACTCGATGAGCTCGGAGATGGTGCCGAGCTTGGGATAGCCGGCGACGATCGGCGGCGAGCGCTTGTCGCTACGGTCGTCGAAGATGCCGCAGATGCGGATATCGTTGTAGGGCTGCTTTTCGACCGAGCGGATCAGCACCTCAGCCGCCTTGCCGCCGCCGACGATGACGGCGCGCCGCTCCATGCGGCCATCACGCGCCCAGCTCCGAATGAGCTTCGAAATGACCAGCCTGAGACCGAAGATGAGGATGAAGCCAGCGACGAACCATGTGCCGAAAAGCAGACGCGAATAGTCGCCCGACATCTTCATGGCGAAGGCCGTCAACGCCATCAGGGCGAAGGTGCCGGCCCAGACCAGCAGAATGCGGCCGAAATTGGCGATCGGCCGCATCAGGGAAACGACCTGATAGCAGTCGGTGACGTCAAGCAGCACGACGGCGAGAAACGAAGCGGCGGCGATCGTCAGCGGATATTGCCAGGCAAGATAATTGAAGAAGCCGACATAGTAGAAATAGACGCAGAGGCCGGAGAGGAACAGCAGCGCGAATTCGACCATGCGCAGCACGCCGCTGACCATGATCGGCGACATGGTATCGCGCCGGTATTGCGACGCCACCTGACGGGCGACATCGTTCATGCCGCCGGGCTTGTCAGCCTCGGGAGGGGCCTCGAATTTGCGCACCGCATCCATAGAAAAGCGGCGCGCGGGGTCGATCTCATTCATGGGGCTATCCGCGAGCTTCCCTCAGGTGAATAGCAAAAGAGAGCTAAGAAACCCTTGAAACAACGCGTGGCTTTGGAACGGGTTAGCGACGAAGGGCCAGGAAGTAGGCTTTTTCGATATTGGCGGCCATGACGTCGGCGCCGAAGCGTGCCTTTAGGTCGGCGGCGCCGGGCATCAGGGTCTTGAAACCATCCGGGTCGGCAAGCGCCTCACACATCTTGTCGCCAAGTTCGCGTGGGTCAGGCCGGATCAGCGCAGGGGAGTCGGCACTGAAGATCTCCGGAATGCCGCCGACGGAGGTGGCGATCATCGGCTTTCCCGCCGCCAGCGTTTCCAGCACGATATAGGGCATGGCTTCGGCGCGCGAGGGAACGACGACGAGATCGGCCAGCGCGAAGGCTTTCCTTGCCGGCATCGGTGGCAGGAAGTGCACGCGGCCGTCCAGTCCAAGCCGCTTCACCTGGGCATGATAGCGGGGGAGGTCATCGCCGTCTCCGACCATGACAGCAGTCAGCGGGCGGTCGAGACGCGTTTCGGCAACGGCAAGCGCGTCGATGAAGATGTCCGGGCCTTTGAGGTCGCGCATCATGCCGATGTAGAGCAGGTCGGCCACGTTCGGCTCGGTCAGTACCGGTTCGAATTCGGCCGCGCGCAGGCCATTGTAGACCAGCGTGTTGGGGATCGGCGGCTCGCCGACCTTCCTGCGATAGGTGCGCCGCTCATAGTCGGAGACGAACAGCAGGCAGTCGGTAAAGCGGGCCATGAAGCGCTCGAGCGCGAAGAACAGCTTTCCGGTGGTTGTGTGTTCGTCATAGTGGAGTGAGCCACCATGCGGTGAATAAAGGCGGGCTACGCGAGACCTTGATACCCGCAACAATGAGCCGAACAGACGGGCATAGGCGCCGCCCTTGGCGCCGTGCCCGTGAAGCACGTCCGGCCGCAATTCCTTGATGATCCTGTAAGTGCGCCAGGCCGACGCGAGGTCGCCCGGGCCGACATGGCGCTGCATTGGCGTGCGATGGATGCCGAGCGCCAGGCTGTCTTTCATCTGCTCGAAAAGGTGTTCCTCGAAATCGCCGCCGGTCGTCGAATCGCAGACGATGCCGACAGAATGCCCAGCGGAGACCTGCGCGTCGGTCAGGTCGCGCACATGCCGGAAAATTCCTCCGACCGGTGAACGAAAGCAGTGGACGATCCTGAGTTTGTCCGCCACGTGTGCAGATCAGAACAGGCGTTCGCGAACGCTGACCGTATCGCCGGGCAGAAGCGGGTCCGAGGTGACCACGCGTCCCGTCATGACCTTGCCATTGATGTCGCGGGTGATGTCGACGCTTTCCTGGTTGGCGCGTGGCGAGAAGCCACCCGCGATGGCGATCGCCTTTTGCACGGTGAGACCCGGGACATAGGAGTACTGGCCGGCCGCTCCGACTTCGCCCATGACGAAGATTGGCCGGTAGCGGTCGACCTCGACCGAAACGTCTGGATCGCGCAGATAGCCCTGGCGCAGTTTGTCGGCGATCTCCTTCTCCAGCTGCTGAGCCGTGTGGCCGCGCGCCGGCACGGCGCCCACGAGTGGGAAGGAGAGATAGCCCGACTGGTCGACACTGTAGGTGTTGGTCAGGCCGTCTTGTTCAAACACGGTGACGCGGACGCGGTCGCCAGCGCCGAGCCGGTAAGGTTGGTTGAGCACCTCGTGGAAAGCCGCCGGCGTTGGCCGATAGCTGGAGCAGCCGGCAAGCATCGATACGGCAAGCAGTGCGCGAAAGAGAGAAGCAGTGCTCTTCATGACCGGATACGTACCTTCGACTGGCCGCTGCGATGTCGCGGCAACTTTAAGGATCGAGGCCCGTTATCATCCTGTTAGGGTTAATGGCCGGTAAAGGCGCAGGCCCGATATGTCGAAGATCAGTGGCGGATCGAGCAAAGGAGGGGCACTTTCGGCGTTTTGTTTACCGCTCATCAGTACAGCCTAACAGGTGCTTACCGCGATCTTAACGGCTGAGTTACCATAGTTGTTTACGGTGCGTCCGGACTCAGTACCGGAGCAGGGATGCATGTCCGTTCAATCCGCGGCCGCAGACGTCGACGTCGATCTCAGGCAACTCTTCGCCAGTCTTGCGAGGAATTGGCGGCGCATCGCCATTGTTACGCTGGTGGTGACGGGCGCGGCGTTTGCGTTCGCTTCGCTCGCCACGCGGCACTACAAGGCTGAAGCGCAGCTCAAGATCGAGTCGGGCGAATCCGTCTACACTCGGCCAAATGGTGCCAACGACAACGACAAGCCGATTCTGGACGAGGAAGGCATTGCCACCGAGGTCCAGATTGTTTCCTCCACCGACATCCTCAAGCAGGTGGCTTCGAAGCTCAATCTAGCGCGGCTGCCTGAATTCGACAGCGCGCTCAACATGTCGGCACTGAGCAAGTTTCTTGTCATTGCAGGACTCAAGAGCGATCCGGAGGAGATTCCACCGGAAGAGCGCGTGCTGAAAAGGATGCGCGAGAATCTCAACGTCTACAGCGTTGAAAAGACGCGCATCATTGCCATCGAGTTTTCCTCGCAGGACCCCAACCTTGCCGCAGCCATCCCGACTGAGATCGCCAAGGCCTACATCGCTACCCAGGGCAATGCGAAAGTTGCATTGAACTCCGCCGCCACCGCCTTTCTGGGACCGGAGATCGCCGATCTGCAGAAGCAGGTGAAGGATGCCGAGGCCAGGGTCGCCACCTATCGCGCCCAGTCGGATCTTTTGATGGGCGGCAACAATTCGGTGCTGGCCACACAGCAGCTTTCCGAACTGGCGAGCGAACTGTCGAGGGTGCGCGCCAACCGTGCGTCAGCGGAGGCGACTGCCGACAGCGTGCGCAAGGCGTTGCAGGGCGGCGGTTCACTGGATGCCGTACCTGAGGTCTTGTCGTCGGAACTGATACAGCGCCTGCGCGAGCGCCAGGTCGAGCTGAAGACCAACATAGCCGATCTTTCCACCACCTTGCTCGACAACCATCCGCGCATCCGCGCGCTGAAGTCGCAACTCGCCGACCTCGACAGCCAGATCCGCAACGAAGCGGAAAAATTGATGAAAGGGCTGATGACCCAGGCGCAGACCGCGCAGGCTCGTGAGAGCCAGCTCGTTGCGGACGTCAACACGCTCAAGGCCGCATCGGCACGCGCTGGCGAAGAGCAGGTCGAGCTGGATGCCCTGCAGCGCGACGCTGCCGCCCGGCGCCAGCAATTGGAATCATACCAGGCCAACTACCTGGCAGCGGCGTCGCGCAAGGACCGCAACTATCTGCCGGTCGACGCGCGGCTGGTTTCCGAAGCCCAGGTGCCGTCCGAACCTTATTTCCCCAAGGTCGTGCCGATCGTCGGTGCGGCCTTCGCGGCGTCGCTGTTGATCATGGCGATCATCACGCTTCTGCGGGAATTGTTCTCGGGGCGCGCCATGCGTCCGGCCGCCGGTGCCCGTTTCGATCGGATCGAGCAGGTCGCCATGCCTGTCATCCGGCACGAACCGGCCGACATCGAGGCGCCGGCCAACATCGAGCCCGAGGGGGATCGTGCGACTGAGGCGGCGGCGGATGCTGAAACAGCCGCGGCACCACTCGATGTTGCCGCGGCCGAACTGCCTCTTGCGGATGTTGGGCTGAAGCGTTCAAGCTTCGGCGAGATCGACGTCGAGAAAGCGGCCGAAAAACTGATCGCGAGCGGTGCGGCGCGCGCCATCTTCGTGTCGCCGGAAGGCGACGAGGCCGCCGCGTCGGCCATCCTGGTGGCGCGCGAAGTCTCCGATGCCGGCTTGCGGGTGCTGCTGCTCGATCTCACCGCCTCCGGAGCCGCTTCGCGGCCAGTGCTGGACAGCGCGCTGTTCCCGGGAATCACCAATCTGCTGGCGTCCGAAGCCCAGTTCAGCGACGTGATCCATGCCGATCATTATTCGGATTGCCATGTGATTCCGGTTGGCACCGCCGATCCGGTTCGCGCCATGCGCGCTGCGGATCGCCTGCCGATCATCATGCAGTCGCTGACCACCGCCTATGACCTGGTCGTGGTCGAGTGCGGCCCGGCCGACGCGCAAGGCATCAGCCGGCTGGTCGGCGATGCCACGGAGATCTTCGTGTCCATGCTGGAACCGGATGATGAGGTGGCAAAGGCCACGGTCAGCCTGATCGAGAGCGGCTATCCCGATCTCACCCTGGTGACGCCAGTCGGCCATGAAACACCGGGCACGCCGGTGCCGGGCCGGCGTTCAGCCGCCTGACGGAAAGCCCCGCTGGAGCAATTACAGGAAAAGTGCGTAGCGGTTTTCCGTCCGGAATTGCGCCAAAAAGCAAAGAGATAGAGCGGTTCGTTTCCGTGAAACGATGGATCGCGCTAGCTGTTGTCTTCAGCGGCGGTGGGTGCAGTCTGCCCCGCAGTCTTCTTGCGCAGCGACTTGGTCAGCTTCCAGATCGTCGGGTTGTGCTTGACGAAGGCTTTCAGGCGCGCACCTTGTTGCAGGACGAGCGCCAGCACGCGGCCCTTCGGTGTGAGCGGGACCAGAACCTCGAAATGCTGGGTCTCGATATCGCACCAGAAGCGTTTGTAGGGCTCATCGCCGACGGAGAAGTCATAGACAGAAAAGCCCGTCTCACAGGCTTCCTGGATATTGTCGAAGAACAGGAAGTCGCCGGGACTGGTATGGCCGAGGTCGTCATCGGCGATCGCCCCGAACTCGCAGATCAGACGTTTGCCCGAGCGGCTCGAGCCGGTCACGGCGCGCAGCTTGCCGGCAACCTCGAGCCCATGCAGCACAAAGGATGGCCTATCCTCCGCAAGCGCATCGATGAACAACGCGCGGAAAAAAGCACGCACCTCATTGTCGCCGAATACATTGGCGATGCCCATCCTGCGGAAGCGGAATTCCTTCATCTCGAAAAAGGCGTCGAGCAGCCGGTTCACCTCGTCCGCGGTCTTTGCCTCGATGCGGCGATGGCTGCCGACGGCATCGAACTTGCGCATCTGGGCGCGGTGCTTTTTACGCTTGCGTTTGCCGCTGGCGCGCGCCAGCAGTGCATCGAACCCTCCCGCCAGATCGACGGCCAGCGACAGGTTGGGGCTCGGAAAATGGGGAAGGCAGGCAAGCGGATTGGCAACGCCATCGAGATCGGGCAGTAACCGCTCCAGCACGATCAGGTCTATATCCGGCCGCGCCCTGCGGACCGCTGATAGCATCGATCGGATCGACGTGACATCCGGCTTGAGCAGCCAGCGTGGATCACCAGCGACGAAATTGCCGTTGGCATGGCGGCCACCCATGAAGCGGGCAATGCGGAGAGGACCTCTGCGGCCAATCTCCAGCGCAAGCACGAACACCGGCCTGCCTTCGGCGGTCAGGGTCGCAATGAGCCAGTCGGGCGCAATCTGCGCTGTCCAGTGGCGGACCCATCCCGAACTCTGCGCGGGAGCGAAGAGGGCGGAACGACAGAACTCCACGTAATCAGCAAGCGCTTCGCCGGAAGCGGCTGATACGGACACTGCGGACGCCCCCGGCAATGCACGCGGCGACGCTTCGGTTGCCGCAAGCCGATTGCCGTCAAATGACGCAGCTGCGTCAACCATCCCTCAATCCTTAAGGCGTATTCATCGCGATTTGGGGGTTCGCGCAGGCGCGTTCCGTGCTGGATGAGCCTAGGCGCAAAAGGTGAATGAATGATCGACGGAGGCGTGGCAATCCGGAAACTGGCGCTCAACGTCGCCCGCTATACCGGTCTCGCTCCGCTGGCGAAGCCGTTCATCGGCGGCATTGGCGCTATCCTGATGCTGCATCGCGTCACGGCCAGGCTGGAAAAGCCCCATAGTGTCAACCGTCACCTGAACATCGCGCCCGAGTTCCTGGACGCGGTCGTCGCCGACATGAAGGCGAATGGCTATATTTTCGTCACGCTGGACGAAGCGATCGAGCGCATCAAGTCCGGCGGCAAGGGTGGCCGGTTCGCCGCCATCACCGCCGACGATGCCTATCGCGACAACATGACAGAGGCGTTGCCAGTCCTGGAAAAGCACGGTGCGCCAATCACCATCTATGTCGCGCCGGGGTTGATCAGCGGCACTGCCGATCTGTGGTGGGAACTGGTGGAGGATATCGTCGATGCGTCCGATCGGTTGCCCCTGGAGACGTCCGCTGGGCCGGAGACGATCGATTGTTCGACCCCGGCCAGAAAGCTCCAGGCTATTGCGCGCCTGCACGCGCATCTCACCACAGAGGTCCGCGAGGAAGACCAGCGTGCCGTGCTGCGCGAACTGGCCGACACGAGTGGTGTTGACGCGGATGGACTGCGTCTCAGGACATTGATGAACTGGGACGAAATCCGCACCATGGCCGCGCATCCGCTGGTCACGATTGGCTCGCATACGGTGAACCATCGCAGCCTGAAGCGACTTTCCGAAGCCGATGCACGGCACGAGGTCGAGAATGCCAGGCGTATATTGCAGGCTGAACTGGGTCGGGACCCACTCCACTTTGCCTATCCCTACGGCGATGTCAGCGCGGTCGGTTGCCGTGAAGTGGGTTTCGCGCGCGACGCCGGCTATGTATCGGCTGTGACGACGCGCCACGGTGTGCTGCGCGCCGAGCACGCCGGTTTCCTGCATGCATTGCCGCGCATCTCCGTCAACGGCCGCTATCAGAGCGTGGCCCACATCCGCACGATGCTGTCAGGCGTGACGACGCCTCTGGCCAATGCCGGCAAGATGGTTGTCACCATCTAACGCTGAAGCCGGCGGCAAGTCAGCGCTTGGCCCGTGGCTCCAGCATCAGCCACTTGATGATGCCCATCGCCGGCAGCACCCAGAGCAGGCCGCTCAGCAGGAAGAAGAGGAAATGCACCAACGGGCTCGACTCCGACAGTCGGGCGACCGCGAAGATCGATGCGAGCAGCGCGTAGATGATCACCAGCGCGACCAGCAGGAACGTTCCGATCAGTTTTTTCAGGCGCAAGGGCATGGTTGGCCTCCGGGGCAAGCACGCCGGAATCCGTGCAAGGTCCGGCAGGCTCAAAGTATTCGCCTCGCATAGGCCTTGGCGCGAAGCTGTGCAACCCGGCAGACGCGGCGCGACGGCGTGCCGCGCCGCTCGGTCTTGCCAGCAAGGTTGCGATGGTTCACCAATCCGCCAATTCGAACCGCCGGAACAAAGACCATGGCTGCCATCACCGACGCCGCACCTTTCATGGCCCGCGACCGCGACCTCCACAATCGGGCGCTGGTTCGCGGCTGGCTCTATGTGGTGCTTCTGGTGCTGTTTGCGCTGGTGTTGGTCGGCGGCGCGACAAGGCTCACCGATTCCGGCCTGTCGATCACGCAATGGAAGCCGATCCACGGCGTGATACCGCCGCTCAATGACGCCGAGTGGCAAGAGGAATTCCAGCTCTACCAGCAGATTCCGCAATATGCCGAGCTCAACAAGGGCATGAGCATCGAGGCATTCAAGTCGATTTTCTGGTGGGAATGGGCGCATCGTATCCTGGCGCGCAGTGTCGGCCTGGTCTTCGCCTTGCCGCTGCTGTTCTTCTGGGCGACGCGCCGCGTGGAACGTGGTCTCGGACCGAAGCTTGTCGGCATTCTTCTGCTCGGTGGCCTGCAAGGCGCGATCGGTTGGTGGATGGTGGCTTCGGGGTTGGTCGATCGGGTGTCCGTCAGCCAGTACCGGCTTGCGACGCATCTGACACTTGCTGCTTTGATCTTCACCGCTACGATGGTCGTCGCGCGCGGGTTGGCGCCTCACTCGGAACCCGCTGCCGACCGCTCGACGCAGCGTCTGGCCGGAGTTATCGTGCTGCTGGCGCTGATCCAGATCTATCTTGGCGGGCTGGTTGCCGGGCTGGATGCCGGCCTAAGCTACAACACCTGGCCGCTGATGGACGGCAAGGTCATCCCGAGCGACCTGCTGATCCTTGAGCCGGCATGGCGCAACTTCTTCGAGAGCCCCAAGACGGTGCAATTTGTGCATCGACTCGGCGCCTATACGGTCTTCGTCGTGGCGCTGTGGCACATGATTGCAACGCGCCGGCGTCAGCCGGGCACCACGCATGCCCGTCGCGCAACAGTGCTGTTCCTGCTGGTGCTGGTACAGGCTTCGATCGGCATCGGCACGCTGCTGATGCATGTGCCCTTGCACATGGCGCTGACCCATCAGGGATTTGCGCTCGTCGTGCTGGGTTTTGCCGCAGCGCACTGGCGCGGCACCAAAGGTGCTTACCCGTTACCGCATGAAATCGCGCTCAGGACCTGATCCCAAGCCGCTCCGCCGGTCACATCCAGAAAGTGTTTGAAGACGTCATCTTCTCGCCATCGAATTCCGCCTGGCGCAACGCGGCGGCGGACGGTGCGGATTGGCTCTGAGCGGCCTTGGCAGCCTTGTCGGCGTCGGCGGCTCTGAGCGCGTCAAGCTTGGCCTGGGCCACTGAGATATTCTGCTGGAGCTGGGCTGCCTGAACCTGATCCTTGATCGCCTTGGCCTGGTCCTCCATGTCCTGGATCTGCTTTTCGAGCGCTGCCTCTTGGGCCGCATTGCTCGATGAGCTGGACGAGGAATAATGCGCCGCTTGAGAAGAGCCGGAAATCGCGCTGACCATGACAAATCCCTTGTAGAGCAGGGCCCCCCAGTAGCCCAACATGGTTAACAGTTGGTTACCATTGTTGTTTGCTCGCGGGATCAGAAGCCCAGTCGCACCGCCTGGATCGCCGTGGCGATGGACAATTCACGGCTTTCGTCATCTGCATTGGCGTCCTCATGGTGCCACGAAGCTGACAGGCAGCCATAAGCGATGGCGTGGTCCAGTATGGCGCGTGGCGTTTGACCCAGCGTTTTGGCGAAGAGCTCGGCCATGTGGGCGATCCGTTCGGCATCGCTGCACAGGTCGTCTCGTTCGAGCGGGTTGTACAGAATATTCGCCGCGTCGAAGCCGGGATCACCGAGCACGCCCTTGGGATCGATCGCCAGCCAGCCGCGTGGCCCGTGAATGATGTTGTCGTGATGCAGGTCGCCGTGCAGCGGCTTGATGTCATGCGGATCGGCAAGCAGTCGTTCGGCGGTGGCCGCAGCCTCGACGTAGAGGCTGTCCGCTCCGGCATCGAGGTCGGCTCTGGCCTTCTTGAACAGGCTGGCAAAGCGTGTTCGCAGCGGCTGAAGCTCCGGCGGAAAAGGGTGCTTGGACGGGGCAAACAGCTTTGCCATCACATCGGCGGCGATAGCGGCGGCAGCATTGTCGCCCTCATCTGCGAGTTCGTGCGACAGCAGTCTGTCGCCGGCATATTCGAGCAGCATGCTGTGGCCGTCGCGGCCAAGCAGCCGCACCGCCCCCTCGCCACGCCGCCAAGACAGGTAGTGCTCGCCGCGCAACTCGTCCTCGACGTCGTCGAAGGGTTTCAGCGCCTTGACGATGGCCGGCGAGCCGTCCTCGCGAACAACCTTCCAGATGCGGCTGGAAAAGGTTTCGGCAATGAGCTCGGGCGCGCTGACCTTCCAGCGCTTTGGGAGGACAGGCGATTCCATCAGCGCCGAAGCATCAGGTCCATGTTCTGGACGGCGGCGCCCGATGCGCCCTTTCCGAGATTGTCGTAGACAGCCAGCAGCAGCGCCTGGGCCCGTTTGTCATTGGCGAAGACGTAGACCTTCATGCGGTTGGTGCCGTTGTAGATCTCCGGATTGATCTCCGGCATGCGTTCCAGATGCGCATAGGGCGCCACCTCGACCACGCCGCCGTCTATTGCCGCGAAATGATCGGCTATGGCGGCGTGCAGTTCGGCGCCGGTCGGCACATGGCTAAGGCCGCCCAGTTGCAGCGGCACGACGGTGATCATGCCCTGGGCGAAATTGCCGACAGCCGGCTGCATGATCGGATCATGCGACAGCTTCGCATAGGCGCGGAGCTCCGGCACGTGCTTGTGCTGAAGCGTCAGGCCATAGGGCAGGAATTCCGACGCATCCTCGCCCTTGGCGACATAATCCTCGATCATCGGGCGGCCGCCGCCCGAATAACCGGAGATGCCGTTGACGGTGATCGGAAAATCGGCCGGCAGCAGGCCGGCTGCAACCAGCGGCCGCAATGTCGCGATCGGCCCTTGCGGCCAGCAACCCGGATTGGCGACGCGTTTCGCCGAGGCGATCCTCTTCGCCTGGTCCTTGTCCATCTCGGCGAAGCCGTATTCCCAGCCCTCGGCCACGCGATGCGCGGTCGAGGCATCGATGACCTTGGTGGTGGCGTTGGTGATGAGCGAGACACTTTCCTTCGCCGCATCGTCGGGCAGGCACAGGATCGCCACATCGGCGGCATTGAGGAATTCAGCGCGCGCCGCCGTTTCCTTGCGGCGCTCGGTCGGAATGGAAATGATCTCAAGGTCGCCGCGCTCGGCAAGCAGCGCCCTGATCTGGAGGCCGGTAGTGCCGTGTTCGCCGTCGATGAAGATTTTCGGTTTCATTGCCAATCGTTCCGCCTGAATGTCCTGCTATTTCAATACTATATGCCGTGGCACTATATGCCGTGGCCGTGATTCACCGCGGCACCGTGGCCACCATTGTTCATCTCCACAAGCCGGGCCTTTCGTTCGGCCAGCAGCCCGAGATACTGCATCGCCACCATCGAGCCGGCGATTGCCGTTATATCGGCGTGATCATAGGCCGGCGCAACCTCGACAACGTCGGCGCCGACAATATCGACCTGGGTAAGCTGGCGCAGCGTCGACAGGATTTTTGCCGAAGACGGTCCGCCGGCGACGGGCGTGCCAGTACCGGGCGCGAAGGCCGGATCGAGGCAATCGATATCGAAGGTGAGGTAAGTCTTCTTGCCGCCGGTGCGGTCGACGATGGCATAGGCGATGTCCGACGCCCGCATTTCCTCGATCTCGTGGCCGTACAGGATCTTGATGCCGAACGTGTCGGGCGCATGGGTGCGGATGCCGATCTGGATGGAACGGTCGGGGTCGATGATGCCTTCCTTCACCGCGCGTCCGACAAACGAGCCATGGTCGATGCGTTTGCCGTCATCTTCCCAGGTGTCCTGGTGGGCGTCGAACTGCACCAGGGCCAACGGTCCATGGATGGCCGCATGCGCCTTGAGCAGCGGCCAGGTGACGAAATGGTCGCCGCCCAGCGTCAGCAGGAAGGCGCCGGACTTCAGGATCTTCGCCGCCTCGCGTTCGATCGTGCCGGGTGTCTTCTGATGGTTGCCTGAATCCAGCAGGCAATCGCCATAGTCGACCACCGCGAGGTGCTCGAACAGGTCGCGCGAAAACGGATATTGCGGGTCGTTGTCGAGGATGGCGGAGGCGCGGCGGATCGCCTGCGGCCCGAATCGAGCGCCTGGCCGGTTGGTTACCGCTGCGTCGAAGGGAATGCCCCACACCACCGCGTCCGCGCCCTTCACGTCTTTCGTGTATTTGCGCCGCATGAACGACAGCGCGCCGGCATAGGTAGGCTCGAGCGATGCGCCCGTCTTGGAACGGGCGGTGAAGGCATTGTCGATGTTTCTGTTCGGCATCGCGGGTCCTCAGGTTTCATCGGGGAGCAACAACTACAGAACCGGCACAGAACATGCCAGTCAAAGCTTGGGGAAACGAAATGGCACCGCGGGGGTGCCGTGGCGAGACAGGATTTGTATCATCATGACGCAGGCCGCATTCCTCAATCCCACCCATGCCCCGGTGCTGGCCCAGACAGGCACGAAGGCGGGCACGCGTTTCCTGGTTCTCGACTCCTGGCGCGGCATCTGCGCGCTGCTGGTCGCTCTGTTCCATTTCCCGACCAGCTCGATGATTTCGCAAAGCGCCTTCATCGGCTCGTCCTACCTCTTCGTTGATTTCTTCTTTGTGCTGTCCGGCTTCGTCATCGCCTCCAGCTACGGCAACCGGCTGAATGAGCCGGACGATATCGCCCGGTTTGCGTTGGTGCGCCTTGGCCGCATCTATCCACTGCATCTTGTCATGCTGCTTGCCTTCGCCGCCTTCGAGACGCTGCGGCTGATGCTGCCGCAGTTGCACGGCACCGGGGCTGCCCCCTTTACCGGCGGTTTCGATCTGAAAAGCTTCGTTGCCAATCTCTTCCTGCTGCAGGGTGTCGGCTTCGAGAGCCAGCTCACCTGGAACGCGCCAAGCTGGAGCATTTCGGCGGAATTCTTCGCCTATCTTCTCTTCGCGGGCACCGTCTTCATTGCCGGTACCCGTGCCTGGGTGTGGTTCGTCGCAGCCGCTGTAACAGCGCCGCTGTTCCTGCTCGCCTTCTCCACCAATCACATGGATGTATCCTTCGATTTCGGCTTCATCCGCTGTCTGTACGGTTTCTCGCTGGGCGCACTGCTGGCATGGTTTCAGCATGATTCCATTGCAGAGGCGCGACAGGCATTGGCCGAAGGCCGCGCCAGACTTGCCTGGACCGTCGCCGAAGTCGTGATGGTTGCCGTGATCATTGCCTTCGTCTCGTTGGCCGGCGACAATGATGCAGGGATCGCTGCCCCCTTTGTCTTCGCGCTGGCGCTTTATCTCTTTGCACATGAAGGCGGCTGGATCAGCATCATGCTGCGTGCTCCCGCCATGCTGATGCTGGGCGCACTGTCTTATTCCATCTACATGGTCCACATCTTCGTGCAGGCGCGCATGATCAATGTCGGCGGGTTGATCGAGCGCAAGCTCGGCATGGGACTTGTCGGCGACATCTGGCTGCGCGGCGAGGATGCAACAGGGTTTGGGACCGGCTCGCCATGGATCGGGTTTGTCGCGATCGTCGTGATGCTTGTCGCGACCATCACCGTCTCCTGGTTTACCTGGCGTTTTGTTGAAATGCCGGCCATGGCCTGGTTCCGCCGGCTCGCCAAACGCATCTGACGCGGACGTATCACCAGTATCCGCTAGCCGGCTTCGTTCACCGGCCTGTCACTGGCATCGCCTATCCGGATCTCGATCCGGCAAGGAGCGATTCTCGATGCGGACCCTTTGGCTGAGCCTTCTGCTTTCCGCCGCACTGGCGGCCTCTGTCAGCCAGTCATCGGCAGGCGAAACGCGGGCCAGGGAGATCCTCGACCGATTCGAACATGCCAATCAGTGGCGGGACCACGTCATGGTGGCCGCGCATCGCGCCGGCAGCATGCAGGCCGGCAAGACGCTCTATGCAGAAAATTCGATTGCGGCCGTGGAAGGCTCGATCGCCATGGGTGCCGAAATCGTCGAGGTCGACATCAGGCGCTCGAAGGATGGCGAGTTCGTGGTGATGCACGACAGCTGGCTCGACCGCACCACGACATGCAGGGGCGAGGTGATCAAATACACGCTCGCCGAGCTCAAGACCTGCAGGCTGGTGATAGAGGGGACCGGCGCCGTCACCAATGAAACGGTATCGACGCTGCGCGACATGCTGGCCGCGACAAAGGACCGGATCCTCATCAACCTCGACAACAAGCTAGAAGTTGGGGACCTCTTGGGTATGATCGCGGTGGCCCGCGACCTCGGCATGGCCGAACAGGTCATCGTCAAGGAGAACTTGTGGAATGCCGAGCGGATCGCCACTGTCAAGGCCGCCATGGAGGCGCTCGGCGGCGGCTTCCAGTTCATGCCGATCATTGCGGATGATGCAGTTCGTGACGCTGCCTTCGCCGAGACGGTAGACCGCGCCTTCTCGATGCGCGCGGCCGAACTCATCAACTGGCGGGCCGGCGCGGAAACGCTGACCGAGACCGGCGGCCCGCTCTTCAGCCCGCGCATGCGCGCCGCGGCTGTCAGGGGCGATTGGCACATCTGGGCGGACACCTACGCCATCGTCAACAAGCCAGGCGGCTTCCTTTCCGGTGGGCGTGGCGATGAGCTGGCAGTAGAGGCAAGCCTGCCGCGCGAGACCTATGGCTTCTGGGCCGAGCGTGGCGCAACCATAATCCAGACCGACGAGCCGAAGGCGGCGATCGGCTGGCTGGCGGCGCATGGCTACCGTGTGCCTTATGCCGGGCGTGTCGAGCCCGCCACCACTGCCAGCATCAACTGAGGACACGCACCGAGGGAGCCCGGCGCCAATCGCCGCAGGCCGGTCTCTCCTGACGGAACGGTGTCAGGACGCAAGCGTTACCCGAGGGTATGTCGAGCACCCTGGTTTTCAACCGCCCCGCCAATTTCGCGTATGCCGCCACAATAGCCGCGACGAGTCTCGGCTTCGTGGTGGTGCAGCTCGACGTCTCGATCGTGAACGTTGCCCTGACAAGGATAGGGGCCGCCCTCTCGATCGGTATCGACGGGCTGCAATGGGTTGTCGATGCCTACACGCTTTCCTTCGCATCGCTGCTGCTTGCCGGCGGGGCGCTTGGCGACAGGACCGGCGCGCGCCGCGTTTTCGTCGGTGGCTTGGCGCTGTTCAGCATTGCATCCCTATTCTGCGGGCTGGCCGAGAGCGCCTGAGTGTTGATCGCGGCACGTGCGGTGCAAGGCGCGGGCGCCGCCATGCTGATGCCGTGCTCGCTGGCGCTGCTCAATCGCGCCTATGCGTCCGACAAGGGCCAGCGCGCCCGGGCCGTAGGTCTGTGGACCGCGTCCGGCGGTATCGCCCTTTCAGCCGGGCCGGTGCTGGGCGGGTTCATGGTTACATCCTTGGGCTGGAGAAGCATTTTTCTGATCAACCTTCCCATCGGTCTCCTTGCCATATGGATGGCGAATCGGTTTCTCGACGAGACACCCCCCAAGGACGAGAAAACGCCGATCGACTGGGCAGGGCAGGGACTTGCCGTCCTGATGTTGTTTGCGCTGACCGGCGTCTTTATCGAAGCCGTTCGGCTGGACCTCGTTGCCTGTCATCGGTGGAATGGTGCTTGCCGTAGCCGCGGGCGCAATTTTTCTCCTGGTTGAAAGCAGGACAAAGGCGCCGATGTTCTCCCTCGATCTGTTCGCGCGTCGTGTTCCGGCGGTCACGAGCATCGTCGGGCTTACGGTGAACATGACGCTCTACGGCACGATCTTCATGCTCAGCTTCTATTTTCAGCAGGAAAGACACTATTCGCCGCAAATGACCGGCTTGGCATTCCTGCCGTTCATGGCGGCCGTCACCGTGTCGAATGTCGCAGCCGGGCGGATCGTCGCGAAATATGGATCGCGTATCCCGATGGCCACCGGCCTGCTGATTGGAGCGGTTGGTTTCGCCTTGATGGCTCTTGTGCAGTCCGACACATCCTATGCCTCGATGATCTAGCGCCTCATGTTATTCCCGGTTGGCATCGGGCTTGCGGTTCCCGCCATGACCACGGCGTTGCTGCAGTCCGTGCCGACAGCAAAGTCCGGCACTGCCTCGGGCATGCTCAACACCGTCAGGCAGTCGGGCGGTGCGATCGGGGTGGCGCTGTTTGGCTCGGCGCTGGCATTGGGCACGATCGACGGCATGCGGCTTGCCTTCCTGGCATCCGCGATTGCCGTGGCGGGCTCGGCGATCTGCGCCTTCTTGTTCATCCGGGATGCCGATACGTCGGGATGATCGAAGCGATTCATGCAAAAAGGCCGCCCGGAGGCGGCCTTTCGGTTGCATGCAGATGCGTAGCGCTTAGCGCTTCGAGAACTGGAACGAACGACGGGCCTTCGCCTTGCCGTACTTCTTACGCTCGACGACGCGGCTGTCGCGGGTCAGGAAGCCACCCTTCTTGAGTACGGCGCGCAGCGCCGGCTCGTAGTATGTCAACGCCTTGGAGATGCCGTGACGGACAGCGCCGGCCTGGCCGGAGAGACCGCCGCCGACAACCGTCGCGACGATGTCGTACTGGCCGGCGCGGTTGGAGGCCACGATCGGCTGGTTGAGGATCATCTGCAGGACAGGGCGCGCGAAATATGCAGCGAATTCCTTGTCGTTGACGACGATCTTGCCGGAACCCGGCTTCACCCAGACGCGCGCGATGGCGTTCTTGCGCTTGCCCGTGGCATAGGCGCGGCCCGACTTGTCGAGCTTCTGGACGTGGACGGGTGCCGCCGGCTGGGTGTTGGTGTTGCCGGTGGCGGCGCCCAGTTCTGCGAGCGAGGAAAGCTCAGCCATCTTATGCGACCTTCTTGTTCTTGGAATTCAGCTTGGCCACGTCGAGAACTTCGGGCTGCTGGGCGACATGCGGATGCTCGGCGCCTGCATAAACGCGCAGGTTCTTCATCTGGCGACGGCCGAGCGGACCACGCGGAACCATGCGCTCCACGGCCTTTTCGACGACGCGCTCGGGGAAACGTCCCTCAAGCAACTGGCGCGCGGTGCGCTCCTTGATGCCGCCGGGATGCCCGGTGTGCCAGTAATAGACCTTGTCGGTGAATTTCTTGCCGGTGAACACCACCTTGTCGGCATTGATGACGATGACATTGTCGCCGTCGTCGACGTGAGGGGTGAAGGTTGGCTTGTGCTTGCCGCGAAGATGATTGGCGATGACAGTGGCGAGACGACCGACGACGAGACCCTCGGCGTCAATCAGGATCCACTTCTTCACCACATCCGCAGGCTTCTGCGAAAAGGTTGTCATGTGTTTTCTGCTTTCGGTTCGGACCTTCACGAATGAAGGCGTTTCTTGTTGCTTGGATTGGCGAAGAGCGTGCCCGCCGCCAATAACAAAACGGCGGCCTTTGCGGGCCGCTGCTTCGTGAGGGCTTATAGGCGAGGGGAAACGGCGCGTCAAGGCAGCCGAAAAGCTCTTTAGCGAAGAAAGAATAGCAAAAACAAAGTGCTAGGTAAAAGGTATTATTTTACCACATCATTATTGCGCTTCGGCGGGATCGAATAGGTGCCGGTGGCGTGGGCTATCGTATGTTGATCCGGCCCGGCGACGATGTCGATATCGAACACCATCAGGCTCTTGCCCAGCTTCAGGATGCGGCAATGGCCATCGATCGGGCCGGCCTCGGCCTTGCGCACGAAATTGATGTCGAGGTTGACGGTGACCGAAAGCGCGTCTGGTCCGGCATGAGACAGCACGCAGACGTAACCGCCAATGTCGGCCAGTGTGAACAGCGATGGGCCGGACACGGTTCCGCCGGGACGCAGGTGCCGCTCGCCGGCATTGAGCCGCACAATGCAGCCGCCCGGGAACACGTCGATCGCCTCATAATATTTGAACTGTTCGTTGAGCTGCGGATAGACGGTTTCCATCAGCGCGTTGACTTGCGCCGCGGTCAGCACCGGCTTGAGATTGCTCTGGGCGGGCATGACGGTCTCCCTCGTGTTGTGCCTGTTTGAACGCAGCCGGCTATCTCTGGCAACACCGTTCAGCCGTCATTGGTGACACCCCATGCCATCAGGACAAATACAGGGCAGCCTTGTCGCTTGTGCCAGCAATCGGTTTGAGGGTGTTGGACGAAGCGTCATGGCATACTAGATTGTAGCCATCCAACCATGATCCAGAATCGCGGAGAACGACCGTGGCGGAAATCGTTGCCATCAAGCCGGCTGTCGCCGAGGGTCCCATCGTTGCCCGCCTGGACATGGGCGTGCTGCGTCTGACGCTGGCCAATCCGCCCGCCAACGCCTTGTCGTTGGCGGTGATGGAGGCCTTGACGGCGGAACTCGACCGAGCACGTGACGACAAATCCATCCGCGTCGTCATCTTGTCGTCGTCCGAAAGGGTGTTCTGTGCCGGGCACGACCTCAAGGAAATGACCGCCCATCGCGCCGATGCCGACCGGGGCAGGGCGTTCTTCGAAAAAACATTTGCGGCTTGCGCCGTCCTGATGCAGGCGATCGTGCGCCTGCCGAAACCGGTGATCGCCGAAGTCGACGGGCTGGCGACGGCGGCTGGCTTGCAACTGGTCGCGAGTTGCGATCTCGCCATCGCCTCGCATGAGGCGACGTTCTGCACGCCGGGCGTCAACATCGGCCTGTTCTGCTCGACGCCGATGGTGGCGCTGTCGCGCAACGTGTCGCGCAAGCATGCGATGGAAATGCTCTTGACCGGCGAGACCATCGATGCGGCGACGGCCAAGGAGTTCGGCCTGGTCAACCGCGTCGTGCCGCGCGAATATCTGAATCAGATTGTCACCAAATACGCGCAAACCATTGCGTCCAAATCGTCTTTGGTCGTGAAGACCGGCAAGGAGGCGTTCTACGAGCAGGCCGAAATGGGGCTCGCGGACGCCTACGCCTATACGGGACGCGTCATGGTCGAAAACATGCTGGCGCGCGACGCGGAAGAAGGCATCGGCGCCTTCATCGGCAAGCGCAAGCCTGAATGGCCAGAGGAATAGGATGGAGCCCCGCATCTCCATCATCACCATCGCTACCGACAATCTCGACCGCGCCGTGCGCTTCTACGAGGCCATGGGTCTGACCCGCCACGCGGGGATCACAGACGGCGTCGCCTTCTTCCAGATGGGTGGCGCCATTCTTGGCCTGTTTCCACGCGAAAGCGCGGAGGAGGATTCGGGCATTGCCTTCGCCAAGGCGCCGTCCGCTGTCTATCTCGCCTACAACACCCGCTCCGACGCCGAGGTCGATGAGGTTCTGGCGCAGGCCGAGAGGGCTGGCGGTCGTATCGTCAAGCCAGCGGGGCGCGCCTTCTGGGGTGGCTGGTACGGTTATTTCGCCGATGCGGACGGGCATATCTGGGAAGTGGCGCACAATCCGGCCTTTCCGATCGCGGAAGACGGCACGATTTCGCTGCCGGATTGACGCCGCCCCATGGCCTATCGCAAGCAACTGACGCGGCTCAAGGCGCCTTATCTCAAGCGAATCCTTTTGGAGCCGGCGCGCGTTGCGGACTGGGAAAAATACCCCTGGAACCTGCCGCTGTTTCGCGGCCAGGCGTTCGAACTCGAATTCACGACGCCGATCACCATCATCGTCGGTGAGAACGGCACCGGCAAATCCACCTTGCTCGAGGCGATCGGCGCGCTGGCTGGCTATGACGAGGCCGGCGGCGGCAAGGGCTACAGGCCGGTCGACCATTCCAGCGCCATCGACAAGAGTGGCGCGGCGCTGGCTGATACGCTGCGTGCGCACTGGCTGCCGAAGGTCACCGCCGGCTGGTTCTTCCGCGCCGAATCTTTCTACTCGGTCGCCCGCTATCTCGATCAGGCGGCGCTGGACTCTGGCGGGCCCCCACCGGACTTCCTGTCCTGGTCGCATGGCGAGGGCTTCATCCGCTTCTTCGAGGAACGCTGCAGCAGGCAAGGCATCTACATCCTCGACGAACCCGAGAGCGCGCTGTCACCGTCGCGCCAGATCGAACTGCTGAAAATGCTTGGTCGCATGGACCGTTCGGGTACCGCGCAAGTGATCATGGCCACGCACTCGCCGCTGCTGATGGCCTGTCCCGGCGCACGGCTGTTTCGCATCAGCCGGTTCGGGCTCGATCCCGCGGATTTTCAGGATACCGACCATTTTCGCATGTTCAAAGACTTCTGCATCGACCCGCAGTCCTTTATGGCGGAAGCGCTCCAGGAGGATGGCGAATGACGGCGGGCGCGGATGATCTCGATTGGCAGGTTGAACAGACCTGCCTGGAAGGCTGCCCGGCGGCCAGGGAGGTGATGGTTGACGGCTGGCTTCTGCGCCAGTCCGGCGGCAAGACGCGGCGCACCAACTCGGCCAACCCTCTGCGAGGCAGGACCGCAGCACCGGAAACCGTGCTTGCCATGGTCGAGGCATTCTATGGCGAGCATCAACAGACGACCTTGTTCAGGATTCCCGACATCGCCGCCGAAATGGATGCAGTCCTCGACAGCCGTGGCTACAGCTTCGAAGGCGGGACCATCCATCTCTATGCTGGCATGGACGAATTGAAGGATGCGCCAGACCCTCAGGTCGTGGTGTCGCCGACGCCGGGCGAGGATTGGTTCGAGGCGCGGTTTCGAATGGGATCTTATAGTGCCACGGATGGCCGTGTCTTTCGCGATATGACCGGATTGATCACGGGCAACAAGGCATTCGTGTCGACCGAACGCGACGGCGAAGTCGCGGCGGTGGCTTACGGCGTGATCCGGGATGGACTGCTTGTCGTCGAATCGGTTGAAACCGATGGCCGCTTCAGGCAGCAGGGGTTGGGCCGCAGGACTGTCGGCGGCCTGATCGGCTGGGCGCGGCGCAAGGGCGCGTCGGCGGCATGCCTGCAGGTGGTCGCGGACAACGCCGCGGGTAGGGCGCTCTATGCTTCGCTCGGCTTCAACCGGGAACTTTACCGATACCACTACCGCAGGAAGGCCATTTCGGCATGAACCACGACGCCTACGACAACGCCTACATCGGCGGCATCCTGAATTCGGTAAAGACCGTCGCCATGGTTGGTGCGTCCGCCAACGATGTTCGCCCAAGCTATTTCGTGCTGAAATATCTGTTGGCCAAGGGATTTTCGGTGTTCCCGATCAATCCCGGCCATGCCGGCAAGGAAATCCTCGGCCGCATGACCTATGCGAGCCTGGCGGATGTTCCCGAACCGATCGACATGGTTGATGTTTTCCGCAACGCCGCGGCGGTTCCCGGGATCGTCGACGAGGTCATGAAGCTCTATCCGCTGCCCAAGGTGATCTGGATGCAGCTTGGCGTGCGTCATGATGAGGCGGCCGCGCGCGCCGAAGCCGCCGGCATCAAGGTGGTGATGAATCGTTGCCCCAAGATCGAATATGGCAAGCTGTCAGGCGAGATCGGCTGGACCGGCGTCAATTCCGGCGTGTTGTCATCGAAGAAGCCGTTGATGCGGTCTGGTTTTCAGAGTTTTGGCGTGCGACAGAAATGATGCATGTCGCCCAAAAGTGCGCAGCAGTTTTGGGATCACGGCATGAGCAAAAAAGATGACTAAGGCGCGTCGCACAAATCGCTTTAACTGCGACGTGGCCCTAGACGAAAAATTATTCCGGGAAGAAACAGGTTTTCTCGCGCGTTCATCGCAGATCGTTCGCCGAAAGGTATTTTCTTCTTTGCATTCACGCCTGGGCTTCGCCAAGAATGCCCCGCGATTTGAGAGTTTCAAAAAGGGAGGTTTTCCATGACCCGCACGCCTGGTTTCAACACGCTCGCCGTCCATGCCGGCGCCAAGCCGGATCCGGCAACGGGCGCGCGCGCCACGCCGATCTACCAGACCACCTCCTTCGTCTTCGATGATGCCGACCATGCCGCCTCGCTGTTCGGGCTGAAGGCCTTCGGCAACATCTACACCCGCATCATGAACCCGACCCAGGCAGTGCTGGAAGAGCGTGTCGCCGCGCTCGAAGGCGGAACGGCAGCGCTTGCGGTCGCCTCCGGCCATGCGGCGCAGGTGATTGTGTTCCACAATCTGATGCGGCCCGGCGAGAATTTCATTGCTGCCAATAAGCTCTATGGCGGTTCGATCAACCAGTTCGGTCATGCTTTCAAGAACTATGGCTGGGAGGTCCGCTGGGCCGACACTAACGACCTGTCGACCTTTGAAAGCCAGATCGACGACAAGACCAAGGCCATCTTCATCGAGAGCCTTGCCAATCCGGGCGGCACCTTCGTCGATATCGAGAAGATCGGTGAGATCGCGCGCAAGCATGGGCTGCCGCTGATCGTCGACAACACGCTGGCCTCGCCTTACCTGATCCGGCCGATCGAACATGGCGCCGATATCGTCGTCCATTCGCTGACCAAGTTCATCGGCGGTCACGGCAATTCGATCGGCGGCGTCATCGTCGATGGCGGCACCTTCGACTGGTCGAAGTCGGGAAAATACCCGATGCTGTCGGAGCCGCGTCCCGAATATGGCGGCCTTGTCCTGCATGAGACCTTCGGCAATTTCGCCTTCGCCATCGCCGCGCGTGTTCTCGGCCTGCGCGACCTTGGCCCTGCCATTTCGCCTTTCAATGCGTTTCTCATTCTGACCGGCCTCGAAACCCTGCCGCTGCGCATGCAGCGCCATTGCGACAATGCGGTCACGGTGGCCGCCTGGCTGTCCAACCATCCCAAGGTTGCCTGGGTGAATTACCCCGGCCTGCCCAGCGACAAGAACAACGCGCTACAGAAGAAATACTCGCCGCTCGGCGCCGGCGCTGTCTTCACCTTCGGCCTGAAGGGCGGCTACGCGGCAGGCGTGAAGTTCGTGGAAGCGCTGGAACTGTTCTCGCATCTTGCCAATGTCGGCGACACCAAGTCGCTGGTCATCCACCCGGCATCGACAACGCATCGCCAGCTTTCCGACGAGCAGAAGGTGAAAGCCGGGGCTGGCCCGGACACGGTGCGGCTCTCGGTCGGCATCGAGGACGTCAACGACATCGTCGCCGATCTCGAGCAGGCGCTGGCCAAGGTCTGATCATGAGTGCATCGAATTTCCTGCCCCTCGACGCCAACAGCGTCGAGGCCGAGGCTGGAGCGCCGGCCGAGGAGCGCCTGATTTCAGGCGATCCGAAATTCCGCACCTGGAACGTCGAGGAACGCGACGGCGGGCTCTATGCCGGCATCTGGGAATCGACGCCGGGCAAATGGCGGGTCGAATATGACGAGTGGGAGTTCTGCCACATCCTGTCCGGCGTTTCGGTGATCACGGAGGAGGGCGGCGAGGCGCGCACCGTCCGCGCAGGCGACAGCTTCCTCCTGAGGCCTGGCTTCAAGGGAAGCTGGGAAGTGCTTGAAACGACTCGCAAGGAATACGTGATCAAGCTTTGACGACGCGGCATCAACCCGCGTTGTATTGCTGCGAAGCCGCGGCAAGGGCGTCGATATCATCAGCGCAAACCAAGTGCTTAAGCGCTTCGAATTTGTCCGTCGGCCAGTCGTAGACCTTGAGCGCGAGCAGCGTCTTCGTCGTTGCCTCGGCAAATCGCGACTTGATCGGCTTTGCCGGGTTTCCCGCGACGATTGTGTAGGGCGCCACATCCTTGGTCACGATCGCTCCCGAGGCGATGACCGCACCTTCGCCGATGCTGACGCCGGGCATGACCATGGCGCGCATGCCGATCCAGACACCGTCACCAATGGTGGTGTCACCCTTGCCGACATAGGCGTCGACGATGAATTCGGCAAATGGATAGAGGCTGAACCAGTCCATCCGGTGGGTATGGTTGCCGCCGAGCAGGATCACTGCTTCCGCGCCGATGCATACATAGTCGCCAATATGCAGTTGATCGATCGGCCAGGCGGGTTGCCAGGCTTTCAGACTGTAATCGTCGCCATGGAGGTAGCGCACCACGCTGTCCTCGAACGACCCCGACCATGCGTCGCTATAGTAGCTGTGCGTGCCCCGAACATGGATGTTCGGGTTCTTCACGGTCTCGTGCAGATACTCCACCTTCGACCAGTGTTTGGCGGTTGCATCTTCGGCGATGGTCATGGCGAGGCTCCGTCGCTGAAATCTGTTTTTGCCACCACACCAACCCAAGCCCGCAAGCTCAAAATTGGACGAAGAGCGCTTCCAGCCCGTGGAAATGATAGGTGTCGCGGAAGCGTGGCTGTTCGGCAAGATGCAGCCTCGGATGCCGCCCGAACAGGGTTTTCAGCGACACCTGCAGTTCGAGCCGGGCGAGCGGCGCACCGATACAAAAATGGATGCCGGCGCCGAACGAGACGTTCTTCTGGTCCTCGCGGCCGGGGCTGAACGCCGATGGATTGGCGAAGGCCTTTGGGTCATGGTTGGCCATGCCGAGCAGCAGCCCGATCGTCTGGCCAGGCTGTACGACGATGCCCGGGGCGAGTTCGATCTCCTGATAGGCGTAGCGCGTGAACATGTGCAGCGGCGCGTCGAAGCGCAGGCATTCCTCGACCGTCGCCGCGGTTGCCTCGGGCGAGGTGAAGAAGCGTCTAGGGTCGCCGCCTTGCGCCAGGATCGAGCGCACGGCGTTGCCGGTCTGGTGGACCGTCGCCTCATGGCCGGCATTGAGCAGCAGGATGGCAGAGGAGACCAACTCGTCCTCGGAGAGCTTCTGGCCATCCTCCTGCGCCGAGATCAGCGGGGACAGCAGGTCGTCACCCGGCTTCTTGCGTCGCTCAGTGACGTAGCCGCGCAGGAAATCAGAGAATTCGCGCGAGGCGCGGTTGGCGGTGTCCTCAGTCTCGCGCGTGCGGCCATGCATGTACATGGCGACCATCTGGTGCGACCAGTCGAGCAGTTGCGGTCCCATTTCGACGGGAACGCCGAGCATTTCGGCAATGATGGTGATCGGCAGTGGCGCTGCGAAAGCGGGCAGAAGATCGACAGGACTCGCCGGATCGAAGCGGTCGATCAATTCGTTGGCGAGCGCCTCGACACGCGGCCGCAGCCGCTCGACCTGCCGCGAGACGAAGGCACGATTGACCAGCGTTCTGAGCCGCGTATGCACCGGCGGCTCCAGTTCAAGCATCGAATTGGCCTCGATGCCGTCAAATGCCTTGAGATGCGTGCGGTCCTGGCCGATGCCACGGCTGTCTGGAATACCGGCCGGGTTCTGCCGGCCGAAGCGGCGATCGCGCAGCAGCCGGTTGACGTCGTCGAAGCCGCCAAAACACCAGAAGCCGAACTCTTCCCAGAAGAATGCGTTCGATGCGTCGTGCAGCCAGGCATAGGCTTCGTAGGGATCCCGGAAAAAAGCCGGCTCATGCGGGTCGAGCCGCAGGCGGCGGGCAGTTCGATCGAAGGTCAGATAGGACGGTGGCGGCATCAAATCGGTCATGCTGGATCATTAGCCCGGCTTGCCAGCCTGGTGCCAGACCGTATGTTGACGCGGTGCTGGATGACGATGACGTTCGGTTTAGTCGTCATCCTGATCTATCTCTTTGTTCGAGCATGATCTTTTCCGAAAGCCGGTTTCCACCTTTCGGGATCATGCTCTGGTGCTCCAAAGTCGAATGAATTGTGCCAGCCGTGCGGGCGCGGGAAGACGGTTCTGATGAATGTGATCGTGGTTGGCGCTGGCATTGCCGGCCTCTCGACGGCGTGGTCGCTGGTCAAGTCGGGCCATAATGTTTCCATTGTCGAGCAAGGGCCGATTCCCAATCCGCTCGCTGCATCGGGCGACCATCACCGCGTCATCCGCCGCGCCTATCGGGCCGGAACCGGCTATGGCCGGTTGATCACCGAGGCCTATCAGGCCTGGGACGAGATGTGGGCCGACCTCGGCGAGAACCACCTCGATGCCAGGGGTTTCCTTTGTATCTCGCGCGAACTGGGCGACGAGGCCGAGGAATATCGCGAGGGTCTGGAGGAGGGGAATTTTCCGTTCGAGCTGTTCGAACCCGACGCGGCGGTCAAGCGTTGGCCGTTCCTTGAGGCCGGCTCGTTTCGCTACGCCTATTTTTCTCCGGAAGGCGGCGCGCTGCATTGCCGCAAGATTGCGGCGGGACTGGCAAAATGGCTGCGCGCCAATGGCGCCAATGTCTACGAACGCAGCAAGGTTACTGAGATAGATGCCGAGGCCGGCCATATCGTGCTGGAGAGTGGCGAGACGATGCAGGCCGATCGCATCGTCGTCACGGCCGGCGCCTGGGTCCTGAAACTGTTCCCGGAACTCGACGGCGAGTTGAAGACCTATCGCACCGCGCTCGCCTATGCCGAGCCGCCGGCCGATCTCAAGGCGACCTAGGAGACGGCGCCGGTCATTCTCGACGTCGGCGGCAAGACCGATGGCTACATGATCCCGCCAACACGTGGCACCGACATGAAGTTCGGCTCGGGCCTGCACAAGGTGCCGACCAGCGATGCCGACTGGAACCGCGAGCCGGTTGCGGGTGAGGGCGAGGCGATCCGCAACCTGTTCTCACCGCCGATCGCACGGATAGAGGAATATCGGATCACCGAGGTGGTCACCTGCGCCTACACGTTCACCGCCGACGAGAAATTCCTGGCGCATGAGAAAGGCAAATGCGTGGTCGTCTCGGCCTGCTCCGGCCATGGCTACAAGTTCGGCGCGGCGGTCGGCCGGCGCGTCGCAGCGGCTGTCGGTGACGGCGACATCGTCGGCCTGAAGACATGGCTCAGAGCCGAGGCGGTCTGAGTGACCTCTAGTCCTGGCAATGCCTGGGAATATGCACGCGGCGCCAGCGGGTTGATCCTTCTCTGACCACGACGCGCCGCGCCACCGTTTGGTACGACGGCGGAATGTCGGTGACGCGCCTCTGTTCGGGGCGCACCAGCACCTCCTCCGCGATACTGTCATACTCGGCGGGGATGACGACGCGGCGCGTCCGCTCAGGCTCTACAACCACGGTCTCGGCGACCCGCTGATAGCGCGCCTTGCGCCAGACCTTGCACAGCACCCTGCGGCCGTGGATGACGCGCCATTCCCAGGCATAGCCGCCATCATCGACCTTCACCGTGTGGTAGACGGTACGAGTGATGGCCGGCACGATCTCGTATCTGACCTGTGCCGGCACGGTCTGCACCACGCGCTCGCGCGTCCCATAGATCGGCGGATCGTAGTCCACCAACTGGCCGGCGGGACGCACCAGCACATTTTCATAGACTGTATCGTAGACGGCCGGCCGGTTGACCGGTTCGTAGCATTCGACGGCGCGGCCTCCCGCCGCCGTCTCTGAAATTGTGCCGCAAACGGTCAGTCCGGCAATAATGAAGGATGCAGTTTTCATGAACATGGCACTCCCCCTGTTGAACCGTGCGGGGTGGTTCAACGTTGAATTGTAGGGGAAGCGGTGTCGAGGGGAAGTGGATTCGCCGCATTTCGTTAAGCGACGCGGTTAAAAAATCGCTACGCGGCGATGATCGCACGCTTTCGGCTCGTCAAGCTCGACGAAACGGCGGAGACGATGCTAAGGGCATATAACAGTTCCCTTGGCGGCAACCTTAATGCGACTTAACCGGATGGCTAGGCCTCCCGGCCTTGCGCAAGGGTGAGCCGGCATCCTATTTACTGCACAACGATCCAGAACCGATTCTGCCCGACCTGCAAACATCTCCCGGCGCCGGAATCCCATCTCCAAAAAGGGATAGTCCATGAAGAACCCTGTCGAAACCTACATGAACCTCGTTCCGATGGTGGTCGAGCAGACCAATCGCGGCGAGCGGGCCTACGACATTTTCTCGCGCCTCCTCAAAGAGCGCATCATTTTCATCACCGGTCCGGTCGAGGACGGCATGGCGACGCTGGTCTGCGCGCAGCTCCTGTTCCTCGAAGCCGAGAATCCGAAGAAGGAAATCAACCTTTACATCAATTCGCCCGGCGGCGTGGTCACGTCCGGCATGGCGATCTACGACACCATGCAGTTCATCAAGCCGGCCGTCTCGACGCTCTGCATCGGGCAGGCGGCGTCGATGGGCTCGCTGCTCTTGACCGCCGGCCACAAGGATATGCGTTTTGCCACGCCGAACGCCCGTATCATGGTTCACCAGCCTTCCGGCGGCTTCCAGGGCCAGGCTTCCGACATCGAGCGGCACGCCATGGACATCGTCAAGCTGAAGCGCCGTCTCAATGAGGTCTATGTCAAACACACCGGCAAGACCTACGAAGAGATCGAACGGACGCTAGACCGCGACCATTTCATGACCGCGGACGAAGCCAAGGATTTCGGCCTCATCGACAAGGTCATTTCGTCGCGCGAGCCGGCCGAAGGTGTTGCTGCATAAGCGCGCACTGGCAGTTGTATGGCGGCTGGAAACGCCGCATCACGCGCTTTTGGCGCGTCTTGCGGCATTTCGGCCACAATTGGCTGTTCCCTCGGGGGACAGGATTGCCTACGTTAAGGCTCTATTGAGTTTCGGCGGCTTAGCTTTATGCGGGGTTGTCGCGAATCATTGCCACGTTTTCTGATTTGTGTTTCGTACGGAATGCGTTGTGTGAGCTGGGTCACTGGCGGCGGCGGATTCTCGCGATAGATAGAGTATGCGCCCTTTCAGCCAGACCATCGGCGGGCGGCCATGAAAGGACATGAAAATGAGCAAGGTCGGCAACAACAGCGGTGATTCCAAGAACACGCTCTATTGCTCGTTTTGCGGCAAAAGCCAGCACGAGGTGCGCAAGCTGATCGCCGGTCCAACGGTCTTCATCTGCGACGAATGCGTCGAGCTGTGCATGGACATCATCCGCGAGGAGAACAAGACCTCGATGGTGAAGTCGCGCGAAGGCGTGCCGACACCGCAGGAGATCCTCAAGGTTCTCGACGACTATGTCATCGGTCAGCCCTACGCCAAGCGCGTGCTGTCGGTGGCGGTCCACAATCACTACAAGCGCCTCGCGCATGCCGGCAAGAACAACGATGTCGAGCTGGCGAAGTCCAACATCCTGCTGATCGGTCCGACCGGTTGCGGCAAGACGCTGCTTGCGCAGACGCTGGCCCGCATCATCGACGTGCCTTTCACCATGGCGGACGCGACGACGCTGACCGAAGCAGGCTATGTCGGCGAGGATGTCGAGAACATCATCCTGAAGCTGCTTCAGTCGGCCGACTACAATGTCGAGCGGGCCCAGCGTGGCATCGTCTACATCGACGAGATCGACAAGATTTCGCGCAAGTCCGACAATCCCTCGATCACCCGCGACGTGTCGGGCGAGGGCGTGCAGCAGGCGCTCTTGAAGATCATGGAAGGAACGGTCGCCTCCGTGCCGCCGCAGGGCGGCAGGAAGCATCCGCAGCAGGAGTTCCTGCAGGTTGACACGGCAAACATCCTGTTCATCTGCGGCGGCGCCTTCGCCGGACTGGACAAGATCATCTCGGATCGCGGCAGGAAGACCTCGATCGGTTTTGGCGCCATCGTCGCCTCGCCCGAGGATCGCCGCACCGGCGATGTGTTCCGCCTGGTCGAGCCCGAGGATCTGTTGAAGTTTGGTCTCATCCCGGAATTCGTCGGCCGTCTCCCGGTTCTGGCAACGCTCGAGGACCTTGACGAGCCGGCGCTGATCCAGATCCTGACCGAGCCGAAGAACGCGCTGGTCAAGCAGTATCAGCGGCTGTTCGAGATGGAGAATGTCGACCTGACGTTCCATGAGAACGCATTGTCGGCGATCGCCAAGCGCGCCATCGAGCGCAAGACCGGCGCGCGCGGCCTGCGCTCGATCATGGAAGCGATCCTGCTCGACACGATGTTCGAACTTCCGGCGCTGGAAGGCGTGCGCGAAGTGGTTATTTCGGAAGACGTGGTGACCGGCAGCGCCCGGCCGCTCTACATCTATTCCGAACAGAAGGAAAAGAAGGGCAACGTCAGCGCCTGACGTGCCCCTCAAAGCGGATTTTGAAACGGCGCCGCGAGGCGCCGTTTTGCTTTCGTGGACGTTAGCCTGGCAATGAGTTGGATGAACGGATTGTGTTAGCCCTTGATCTTTGCCCCTCGTGCATCCAACTAACCAAAGAAGGCCGAGGTGCCCGAATTCTGTGCTGTAAAACTCCGGTAACAATCGGTGATAGGCGGAACGATCCTCGGTCGTTAATATGAGATTCGCGGTTGGCCGATTGGCGGCCGCGATATGAAAGGTTGGACAATGGCCAAAGTATCCAAGGCTCCCAGCGACGGCGTCTTCGCAGTCCTCCCACTGCGAGACATCGTGGTGTTTCCGCACATGATCGTTCCGCTCTTCGTCGGGCGTGAAAAGTCGATCAAGGCGCTGGAAGAGGTGATGGGGCAGGAAAAGCAGATCCTGCTTGCCACCCAGATGAATGCCGCCGATGACGAACCCGAGCCCGATGCCATCTTCGACATCGGCACGCTCGCCAATGTGCTGCAGCTGCTGAAACTGCCGGACGGCACCGTGAAGGTGCTGGTCGAAGGCGCTTCGCGCGCGAAAATCGTTTCGTTCACCGACCGTCCCGACTTCCACGAGGCCCACGCCACGGCGCTGGTCGAGCCGGAGGAGGAAGAGGTCGAGGTCGAGGCGCTGGCGCGCTCGGTCGTCACCGACTTCGAAAATTACGTCAAGCTGAACAAGAAGATCTCGCCCGAGGTGGTCGGTGCGGCCAGCCAGATCGACGACTATTCCAAGCTCGCCGATACGGTCGCTTCGCATCTTGCCATCAAGATCCCCGAGAAGCAGGAAATGCTTGCCACGCTCTCCGTCAAGGAGCGGCTTGAGAAGGCGATGGGCTTCATGGAAGCCGAAATCTCCGTCCTGCAGGTGGAGAAGCGCATCCGCTCGCGCGTCAAGCGCCAGATGGAGAAGACGCAGCGCGAATACTACCTCAACGAGCAGATGAAGGCGATCCAGAAGGAGCTCGGCGAGGGCGAGGATGGCCGCGACGAGGCCGCCGAGATCGAGGCACGCATCAAGAAAACCAAGCTCTCCAAGGAGGCCCGCGAAAAGGCGGAAGCCGAATTGAAGAAGCTGCGGACGATGTCGCCGATGTCGGCTGAATCGACCGTGGTGCGCAACTATCTCGACTGGATCCTGTCGATACCGTGGGGCAAGAACTCCAAGGTCAAGCAGGACCTGGCCTTCGCGCAGAACGTGCTCGACACCGACCACTTTGGTCTCGACAAGGTCAAGGAGCGCATCGTCGAGTATCTCGCCGTGCAAAGCCGCCAGAAGAAGCTGAAGGGGCCGATCCTGTGCCTCGTCGGCCCTCCCGGCGTCGGCAAGACCTCGCTCGGCAAGTCGATCGCCAAGGCGACTGGACGTGAGTTCATCCGCATGGCGCTGGGCGGCGTGCGTGACGAGGCCGAGATCCGTGGCCACCGTCGCACCTATATCGGCTCGATGCCCGGCAAGGTCATCCAGTCGATGAAGAAGGCGAAGAAGTCCAATCCGCTCTTCCTGCTCGACGAGATCGACAAGATGGGCCAGGACTTCCGTGGCGACCCGTCATCGGCGTTGCTCGAGGTGCTCGATCCCGAGCAGAACTCGACGTTCATGGACCACTATCTCGAGGTCGAATATGACCTGTCGAGCGTGATGTTCGTGACGACGGCCAATACGCTGAATATCCCGGCGCCCTTGATGGACCGCATGGAGATCATCCGTATCGCCGGCTATACCGAGGACGAGAAGATCGAGATCGCCAAGCGGCACCTGATGCCGAAGGTGATCCGCGATCACGCGCTGCAGCCGAAGGAGTTTTCCGTCGCTGAGGACGCGATCCGCGGCATCGTTCAGACCTACACCCGTGAAGCGGGCGTCAGGAGCCTGGAGCGCGAGCTGATGAAGCTCGGGCGCAAGGCTGTGACCGAGATCCTGAAGACGAAGAAGAAGACGGTGAACATCACGGCGGACAACCTCGCCGACTATCTTGGTGTTGCGCGCTATCGCTTCGGTCAGGTCGAGTCCGACGATCAGGTCGGTGTCGTCACTGGTCTGGCATGGACGGAAGTCGGCGGCGAATTGCTGACGGTCGAAGGTGTCATGATGCCCGGCAAGGGCCGCATGACGGTGACCGGCAATCTGCGCGACGTGATGAAGGAATCGATCTCGGCGGCGGCGTCTTATGTCCGCTCGCGGGCCATCGATTTCGGCATCGAGCCGCCGCTGTTCGACAAGCGCGACATCCACGTGCACTTGCCGGAAGGCGCCACACCGAAGGACGGCCCGTCTGCAGGTGCTGCCATGGCGACAGCCATTGTGTCGGTGCTGACGGGTATTCCAGTCCGGGCCGATGTGGCGATGACTGGCGAGATAACGCTTCGCGGCCGCATCTTGCCGATTGGCGGCCTCAAGGAGAAGTTGCTTGCCGCACTTCGCGGCGGCATCAAGAAGGTGCTGATCCCGGAGGAAAACGCCAAGGACCTGGCGGAGATTCCGGACAACGTGAAGAACGGCATGGAAATCATTCCGGTCTCACGGGTTGGCGAAGTGTTGCGCCACGCGCTGGTGCGTATGCCGGACCCGATCCAATGGGTTGAGCCGGTCAACGCACCGGCCGCGACGGATACCGTCGATGAGGCCGGCAAGTCGCTTGCTCATTAGCTTGAGCTAAAGTTGCGGTGCAAAAAGAGAGAGCCGGGCCTCGAGCCCGGCTTTTTCATGTGAAAAACCCCGGATTTCCGGGCTTTTTTCGCTTTCTCTAGGCCTTTTCGACTTGGTTGCCGGAACGCTTCTTTCTAAAGTCCGTTTCCTGCCGGATGAGTCGTAAGTTCCGGTTTTCTCATGGAAGGGAATTTTTATGAACAAGAACGAACTGGTGTCCGCTGTCGCCGACGCCGCGAGCATTTCGAAGGGTGACGCGCAGTCGGCCGTGGATGCGGTATTTTCCGTGATCACCGGTGAACTGAAGAAGGGCGGCGATGTCCGGCTTGTCGGCTTCGGAAATTTCACCGTGTCAAAGCGCGCCGCATCGACCGGTCGCAACCCGCAGACGGGCGCGGAAGTGCAGATCCCGGCGCGCACCGTGCCGAAGTTCTCGGCCGGCAAGGGCCTCAAGGACGCGGTCAACTAAGACCATTTCTTTTTAGAGATCAGAAAAGCCGGGCTTGCCCGGCTTTTCTTTTTTGTGCTTCCAAAATCGCTGTGCGATTTGAGGCTGCGTCAGGCCGTGGGCGCATCCGTGCGCATCAGGCCTTCCTTCTTGAGATCGGACCAGAGTGCCTCGGGCAGTTTTGCATCGAGGAGCGAACGGTTGCTTTCGACTTCGGCCGGCCTCTGGCCGCCGGGGATCACTGAGACGACCGAAGGATGCAGCAACGGAAACTGGAGCGCTGCCTCGATCAGCCGCACACCGTGACGCTTGCAGACGGCCTCGATGCGCGCGACACGGTCGAGTATATCCTGCGACGCCTCGGAATAATTATAGTAGGCGCCGGGCTTCGGCCCGGTTGCCAGGATGCCTGAATTGTAGGGGCCACCGAGAACGATGCCGATGCCGCGTGCCTGGCATAGCGGCAGGAAGGATGTCAGCGCCTCCTGTTCCAGCAGCGTGTAGCGGCCGGCAAGTAGGAAAAGGTCGAAATCGCCGCGTTCTGCGAGCGTCTGGGCAACCTGCCATTCATTGATGCCGCCGCCGAACGCCTTGATCACGCCCTGGTCGCGCAGCGAGAGCAACCCGTAATAGCCGGAGCGCATGAACTCCTCGATGCGCTGGTCGGACGCCTCCTTGCTGCCGTGCGTGAAAATGTCGACGTCATGGACGAAAAGTATGTCGATGCGGTCGACGCCGAGACGCTCCAGCGAGGCCTCGAACGAACGCATGACGCCGTCATAGCTGTAGTCGTAGACCTCGCGACGCGACGGCGTATCGAAGAACTTGCCGATGCCGGTGCGCTGTTCCGGCGGGCAGGCGCGCATGATGCGGCCGACCTTGCTCGACAGCACATAGTCGTCGCGCTTCTTCGAGCGCAGGAAGGGATTGAGCCGTGTTTCCGAAAGGCCGAGGCCATACAGCGGCGCGGTGTCGTAGTACCGGCAACCAGTCCGCCGCGCCGCCTCCAGCGTGGCATTGGCGTCCTGGTCGGAGACGGCGCGGTAGAGATTCCCGATCGGCGCCGTGCCGAAGCCGAGTTCCGTAAAGGTGATGCCGCCATTGCCGATGCGGTCGAAATGCCGTGTCTTCATGTCCTGCGAATTCCTGATTTTCCGGTTTGACACCACACTATCATGCCCGTGGCGCTGCAAAAGCGCCGCGAACCGTTGGACACGGATTTTCGCGGTGATAGCATGAATGAAAACAAGCCGTTCGGGGGAAACGTGATCAGGAAATCCCAACCATTTTCGGGCTCCGGGAGGCTGGCGGTACAATCATGACCAATGCCGGCGCGGATCTGTTCGGCATTGCTTTGCGCGAACTCGGCGACGTGCTGGCGCGGGTCGACGAAGACCGCATTGATGCCGCTTGCAAGATGCTGGCCGAGGCGAAGCAGATCGTCACCTATGGCTGCGGCCGTGAGGCACTGCAGGTCAAGGGTTTTGCCATGCGGCTCCACCATCTTGGCTTGCCTGTGTCGGTGGTCGGCGACATGACCACGCCGCCGCTCGGCTCAGGCGACATCTTCCTCTTAAGTTCGGGACCCGGCGAAACCTCCACGGTGCTCACCCTGATGCGGGTCGCCCGCGCAGCGGGAGCGACCGTCCTGCTGCTGACCGCGCAACCGCAAAGCAGCGCGGCGGCCCTGTCGGACTTCACACTGCCGATCCCTGCGCAAACCATGGCTGATGATCAGGGGCCGGAAAAAACATCGGTCCTGCCGATGGGATCGGTGTTCGAAGGCGCGCTGTTCCTGGTGTTCGAGGTGATGGTGCTGAAGCTGAAGACCATGACCGGCCAGTCGCCCGAGGCCATGCGCTCCCGCCACACCAATATGGAATAGATCATGCGCTACGAACTCATGCTGCCGCATCAGATCCGCAAGGCGATCGCCGAGAAATGGCCGGTCGCCCTGCCGCTCGGTGTTCTCGAATACCATGGTGAACACATGGCTGTCGGCATGGATACGCTGGCTGTCATCAAGACACTGGAGCTGTTCGAGAAGGAAGGGGACGTCGTCATCCTGCCACCCTTCTACTACGGCGCCGCCAGCTACGCCGTGGCGCCGCCGGAAGGCAACGGCTCGGTGCAGGTCGGTGGCAATGCGCTGGCGCCGTTCGCGGAGGAATTGTTCTTCGGCCTGTTGCGCATCGGCTTTCGCAACATTCACGCCATCATCCACCACCAGACCGAGAATTTTGCCGCGGGCATGCCGACCGATCTCGCGTTCAAGACGGCGGGACGGCAGGCGATCTTCCGCTTTCTTGAAAAGGAGCGCGGCGAGGGCTGGTGGGGTTCCAACGCCATGGCCGACTACTATGCCGAGCATGCCGAGGGCGGCAATTTCTTCAACTGGGTGCAGGTGCATCCACTGATGCCGGCTGACATGAACGGCAAGTATCCGTTCGATCATGCAGGGATCGGCGAAACCTCGCTGATGCTGGCGCTATGCCCCGAAGCGGTCGACGCCGCGCATTTCGCCGACAACGACAGCTGGTACACGAAGACCGCTGCCGAGGCTTCGGCAGACCTCGGCAATCAAGGTGTGGCGATGATCCTTGATCATCTGCGGAGGACCCTCACGGCCTGATGGGCCATGGTGCAGCCTACTTCACCGCACCGGCCGTCATGCCCATGATCAGGTAGCGCTCCAGCGCGATGCCGATGACGGCGAGCGGCGCTATTGCCGCTGTCGCGAGGGCCGCCATCGACCACCAGTTGATGCCTTGCGAGCCGGTCTGGCTCGCCAGCATGACCGGGATCGTCTTGGCATCGGTCGAGGTCAAAAGCGCGGCGAAGAAATATTCATTCCAGCACAGCACCATCGCCAGGATGAAGGCGGCGACCATGCCGGGCAGTGCGATCGGCATGACGATTCGGAAGAACGCGCCCCAGATCGAGAGGCCGTCGACAAGCGCTGCTTCCTCCAGTTCCACCGGGATCGAATTGAACTGGTCGCGCATGATCCAGATGACGATCGGCAGTACCATCAGCGTGTAGAGCAGGATCAGGCCGATGCGCGTATCGAGCAGGCCAACCTCGCGGTAGAGCACGAGAAAGGGCAGGGCGAGCACCACCGGCGGCAGGATCAGCTGCGACAGGAAGAAGAACGAGATGTCCTCGTTCCGGAACCATGCAAACTGATAGCGATACCGTGTGAGGCCGTAGGCCGCCAGACTGCCGATGACGATTGCGAGGCTCGACGCACCAACGGAGATGATGACGGAGTTCATGAAGCGCTTGAAGAACTCATCGCGCACCGTGGAGGTCTGGAAGATCGAATCCGGCGACAGGCCGAGCGAACGCCAGCCCTTCCAGTCCGGTTGGAAGTCGACAAAGGGGATGAGATGGCCTTGGGTGACATCGACCGCGACCTTGAACGAGGTCGTTATCGTCCAGTAGATCGGGAACAGGCAGATGAAACCCCAGAAAACCAGCGCGCCGTAGATGAAGGCGCGGCTTGCAATGAAGCTGGCCGGAGAGCGGATTTCGGAAGCGACATACTCGGTGGTCTGGACGCTCATCATTCTGCTCTAGTTGACGTTGCGGACGAAGCGGCTGGCGATCTTCAGCAGCCAGGTCACGAACACGACGATGATGACCAGGTAGACCATCGCCAGCATCGTGCCATAGCCGACATTCGATCGGTCGCGATATTCGCGGTAGATGAAGCTTGAAACGGAATCGGTGGCACCGCCGGGGCCGCCTGAGGTGACAGTGATGATGATGTCGGCGAGCTTCAGCTTGAAGATGATGCGCAACACGACCGCGGTCACCGACACCGGCAACATCAGGGGAAATGTGATCTGCCAGAAGGTCTGCCACGCATTGGCGCCGTCAACCCGTGCGGCTTCGAGGATCTCACGTGACATCGCCTGCAGGCCGGCGAGCAACATGATCATCATGAACGGGATGAAGGTCCAGGCATCCAGCACCATGATCGAGATGCGGGCGGTGATCGGGTTCGAGAAGAAGGCCGGGTTTTCCCAGCCGAGATAGCGCGCCAGCGTCGCCGCCGGTCCGAACCTGTATTCCATCAGCGACTTGCCGATCATCCATGACACCGCTACCGGCGACAGCATCAAGGGCATCAGGAAGACGACACGGAAGAATTTTCTTGCGCGGATCTGCGCGTTGAGCAGCAATGCCAGGCCGAACGCGATGACGTATTCGACCAGAACCGCAAGCACGTAGAGCACCATGTTGAGCAGCGCGTTGCGATAGTAGGGGTCGCCCAGCATCTGCCAGAAATTGTCGAGCCCGTTGAATTTTCTGCCAGCGAACGAACTGAGGTTCCAGTCGGTCAGCGCTATGTAGAAACCGAACAGGGTCGGGAAGATCACCATGGCGATGGTGAAGAGCAACGCCGGCAACAGGAACAGCGCGCGCTGGCCGTCTTCGCCGCGCGTCAACACCTGTCCCACGCCGATCGCGATCCCCCACAATACATAGGCATAGACGACGGGTCGCCAGGTCTCGAAACCGATGGCGTCGACATCGGTCTTGTAGAGGATTTGCAGTCCGATGGTTGCCAGCAGGCCGATCGTCGCAAGGGCCATCAGCCCCCAGCCGAACCGCTTGCGGCCGGGCGGGATCAGATCCGAGGGGGCGGCGTTTGCCGGCCATGCATTCTTCGACAAAGTCTGGTCAGCCACGCATCTCGTCCGCTAGCAAGGGGATCCTCGACCGACCTGGCCGGTCAGGACGGGTCCGGCGACTTACGTCGCCGGACCCAGGTTCATTGCAGCATCAGCTGATACCGAGCGAGGCCTTGTAGAGCTTGATCTGCTTCTCCCGGCCGATCTGGTCGGTGAGCTTTTCCCAGGCCGCTGCTATCGCGTCGGCGCCTTCCTGGGCTTTCATCTTGCCGGCAAAGGTGTTGGCCAAGATGTCCTCGGCAGCGCTGTAGTACTGGAAGATGCCGGGGATACGTGGCTCGATCGCGCCATTCGGATGGTTGTAAGAGTTGAACTGGGAGTCAAGGTAGTTCGAGATGAATGCCTTGTCGTAGCCGGCGGCCACCCATTCATCGATATCGTGCTGGCTGTTGCGATAGCACTGGAAGCCGGACGGATACATGGCCGTCCAGATCGCCAGATCCTTGCCACCGAGATGCGCCGCTGCGCTCCAGGCGGCCTTGTGCTTCTTCGAATCGCTGTCGACGCGGGCCATGACATAGATGCCCCAACCGAGATAGGCGAGGTTGGGCGCGTAGTTCGGCCCGCTGGCAAGCTTTTCCCATTTGCCGGTTTTGGAATTGTAGACGTCATCCGAGCCCGGCAGGATGTCGAAGCCGCAAAGGTCGCCGACCACGGAGGAATCGTTGGTTTTGGCGTTGGAGCCGATATCACCCCACCAGGGGATCATTGAACCGGTTCCGGCCAGGAACTGCTGGAAACCGGTGGTGTTCGGGTCGGCGTTGATCTGGTCGGCGGGTTCGGACGGCAGCGCGTCGATCACGTCCTGGATGGCCCGCACCCAGGCCGGGTTGTTGACACGCGGCTTCATCGTGTCGGCGTCGAACAGCCAGGCCTTGTCGTCGGGATGCTTGGCATAGGCGGTGGCGCGGCTGCCGAGGAAGTAGAAGCCGAATCCGCCCCAGGGCTTGGGCGCGTCGAGATACCCATAGACGTCCTGACCTTTGAATTTCTTGCCCTTGAGGAATTTGGTCACCGCCTGCACCTGTTGCCAGGTCCTCGGCACGCCCCATTCGCCGGCACCGCCGCCGTCCTTCCACTGCTTGGCGAGATCCGCATCGGCGAACACGTCGGTGCGATAGTTGAAATTGTGCGTGTCGCCATCGATGGTGACGCGATACTGCTTACCGTCCCAGGTGCCGACTGGCGGCTTCAGGTAGTTGACGAGGTCGTCGATATCGATCTGCTTCTTGACCCAGTCGGGCATCTCGGACGTGAGACCCTTGCCGCAGACGTCGCCTTCGAAAGGCGCGCCCATCTCGGCAATGTCGAAGTCGACGGTTCCGGTGGCGATCGACTGCTGCAGGCGGGCATTGTAGTCGGCCTGTGCAAGATCGATCCAGTTGATCTTGGCGCCGGTATATGTCTCCCAGGGCTTCAGGAAGCCGCGGAACAGCACATTGTGCAGGTTCTGGTTGTTGAGGCCCATGAATGTGAGTTCGACACCGGCGAACTCGCCTTGCTTGACGTTGGCCTTGGTTGCGTCGAGGCAGAGTTCACCGACCTTCTGGAAGTCAGCGTCCGTTGGCTGACCCTTGCCGACACCGGGAATCTGCAGGATTTTCGTGCGCAGCTCGCTTGCTGCGGAAGCTGGACGGGTGAAGGCGCCAAGACCGGCGCTTGAGGCGGCCGCGATGGCGGCCATGCTGGCCGCTCCCTTCAAAATGTCGCGTCGGCTCGCGCCGGCTCGGATCAACTGTTCATAAATACCGACTTTCATTTCCTATTCCTCCCAGAACATGAGTTGTGAATCGCAACGCCTATCCCCTCCGGATGACGGCCCGTGATCAAAGCGGAAAAGCAAGCCCCCACACTGCGTCGCTTCGAGTTCCGACCACCGGATAGATTGTCGGCATTCGGACTGGCGCCTGCCACTATTCTCAGAACGAAGCGCCGTGTCAACGAAAACGGGTTTTTATCTATAAGAGACTGACTTGCCCTGGCAGGGCGCGTTGGTTAGCTTCTGCGCAAACGGCATCTGGGGCCGGAAGGGGAGTGTATGGCTCAAGTCGCAATCCGCAATGCAGCCAAGGCGTTCGGGACCGTAAAGGTCCTGCACGATGTCAGCGTCGATATCGCCGACGGCCAGTTCGTGGTGCTGGTCGGCCCGTCGGGCTGTGGCAAGTCCACGCTGCTCCGGATGGTGGCGGGGCTGGAAACCGTCTCCGGTGGCACGATCTCCATCGGGGACCGCGTGGTCAACCATCTGCCGCCGGCCAAGCGCGACATCGCCATGGTGTTCCAGAACTACGCGCTCTATCCCCACAAGACGGTCGAGCAGAACATGGCCTTCGCGCTCAAGCTGCGTAACACTGATCCGGCTGTCGTTACGGAGCGGGTCAATCGCGCGGCGGAGATCCTTGATCTCGCCCCCTATCTCAAGCGCTATCCAAGGCAATTGTCGGGCGGCCAGCGCCAGCGCGTGGCCATGGGGCGGGCCATCGTGCGCAATCCCCAGGTCTTCCTGTTCGACGAGCCGCTCTCCAACCTCGACGCCAAACTGCGCGTCCAGATGCGTACCGAGATCAAGGAACTGCACCAGCGGCTGAAGACCACCACCATCTACGTTACCCACGACCAGATCGAAGCCATGACCATGGCCGACAAGATCGTCGTGATGCGCGATGGCCGTATCGAACAGGTCGGTGCGCCGCTGGAGCTTTTCGACAGGCCGGCCAATCTCTTCGTTGCCGGCTTCATCGGCTCGCCCTCGATGAACCTGCTCAAGGGCGTCATGCGCAAGACTGGTGTCGACATCGCCGGCACCCTGTTCCCGATTGCCGCGAACAATGCGGTGCAGGAGGGGCGGGCCGTGGTCTACGGCGTGCGCCCGGAGCATCTCGAGATTCATCCCGACGGCGTGCCGGCGAGGATTTCAGTGGTCGAGCCCACCGGTTCCGAAACACTGGTCTTCCTGCGCTTCGGCGATGGCGAGATGGTGGCGCTGTTCCGCGAACGCCACGACTTCAAGCCGGGCGACACGCTGCATCTGAAACCAAGGCTCGATCAGGTTCACCTGTTCGACGCGGGGACTGGCCAGCGCCTTTAGAAGGGAAGGACGCGCCCTATACAGGTGCACAGAACGCTCCAACATCCTGATTTCCCGCTTGATCTATCCGAAGTCGACGTCATTCTCCAGGATCAGCCGCCGGGCTCAAGTCAAACACGCCGTTCGAGGGAGTATCATGCTCAAAGGGATCAATCCGCTGCTCAACGCCGATGTGCTTCAGGCGTTGCGGGCGATGGGGCACGGCGACGACCTGATCATCGCCGACACCAATTTCCCTTCGGATTCCGTGGCGCGCCAGACCGTGTTGGGCCGGCTGCTGCGCATCGACGCCTCGGCGGCCGAGGTGGTCAAGGCGGTGCTGTCGCTCTACCCGCTGGACACTTTTGTCGACGATTCCGCCGCCCGCATGGAGATCGTCGGCAAGCCGGAGGAGATTCCGCCGGTGCAGAGGGAGGTGCAAAAGGAAATCGACGCAGCGGAAGGCAAGCCCTGGCCGATGGTGCCGGTCGAGCGCTATGCCTTCTACGAACGTTCCAAGCAGGCCTACTGCGTCATCCAGACCGGCGAGCGTCGCTTCTATGGCTGCTTCGCCTTCCGCAAGGGCGTCGTCCCGCCGGATGCGGAGTAGGAGCATGGCTTCGGGCAAGCCGATCGTCATATTGGGCGTCTTTGTCGCCGATACCGCCTACCGGGCGCAGCGCCAGCCCCGCATGGGCGAGACCATCCTCGGCACATCCTTCAAGCTTGGCCCGGGTGGCAAGGGGTCGAACCAGGCCGTCGCAGCAGGAAAGCTTGGCTCCGATGTCACCTTCCTCACGCGCCTCGGGGTCGATCCCTTCGCGGATATGGCCAGGCAAACCTGGGCGCTGGCGGGCGTGAAAAGCGCTGTCATCGACACTCCGGAAAGCTATACGGGCGCCGCCTATATCTTCGTCGAGGAAACGACCGGCAACAATGCCATCATCGTCAGCCCCGGTGCGGCCATGCTGATTTCGCCTGGTGACATCGAAGCCAATGAGGGCCTGATCCGTTCGGCCGGCGTGTTTGTCACGCAGCTCGAACAGCCGATCGACGCGGCGGTGCGGGCGCTTGAGATCGCTGACAGGGCAGGGGTGACGACGATCCTCAATCCGGCGCCGGCGGCAAAACTTCCCGATCGCATCTACACGCTTTGCGATTATGTCACGCCCAACGAGACCGAAGCCGAGGAGCTAACCGGCATCAAGGTCTCGTCCGTCGACGATGCCCGCCGTGCCGCCGACAAGCTGCTCGAAAAAGGCGTCGGCACGGTAATCATCACGCTCGGTGAAAAGGGCGCGCTGTTGCACACAGCCGATCGTTCCGATCATGTCGCCGCTGTCAACGCCGGCCCCGTGGTCGAAACCACCGGTGCTGGCGATGCCTTCAATGGCGGACTGGCCGCCGCACTGTCGAGAGGAATGGAGCCGCTACAGGCTGTCCGCTTTGCTTGCGCGGTCGCCGGCATTTCGGTCACGCGGCCTGGCACGGCGCCATCCATGCCGGCACTGCTGGAGGTGGAGGCCTTGCTCGCCAGAGCCTGAACCTCACCCAGCTGCCGCTTGCGGAAAAGTTCGAGGCGGTACGCATTGCCGGCTGGGGTGCCCCGCTGATGCCCCGCGCGTTGTCTCAACGGTCGACATGCCGCGCGAGCGGGTGTTTGCGCTGTGTGCCGAACTCGCCTGCCGTTCGATCAGCCTCAACGCAACGTTTCCGCTCGGCTCCCTCACCGGTGGCCGACGTAATGCGCTTTGCAGGTGTTCGCTAGCCTCGAAAATGAGAGCGAGCTTCAGTTTTGAGGGTTTTTACGACGCAGGCTTGTGGCGATCTTGCGAAAAGGGGCTGTGACACGCCAACTCGTGGACTGGTGCAAAGCTGCGATTTCCAGTTGCAGCGCAATGTTTTCTGCTTCGACCTTTGCACGTGTAGGCTGAGTCGCCTGCACATCCTCCCACGCAAGCCGTGCCACCAGATCGCTGACTGCCCGGCGCGTTTGCTCGCTCCACGTCGTGCGGTCCATGTGCATGAGGCGTGAATACTCGTACTGCTCGTTGCTGGCCTTCGGTACGCTGACGCGCAATGTCGAAGGCCACCAGGCTGCGCTATCCGCGATGTCAAGAAGCGTGGCGAGCTGGGGTACTGCGGAGTGCCGAGAATTTTTCCATGTGGCGCTGAAATGCAGGACAGTTGGAACACGGCAATAGCTGGGAGGATTGTGCGGGTTTTCGCGTATGATCCGCTGCCATAGTCGCCAGTCCGCGGCCGATGCGATATCCTCCGGCCAAACGTCCCGAGAGGGCAAGCACCCGGCCCGATACAGAAAGCAACTGGCGGGTATGGTGTTCCCATTTTCCATGAAGAACCGGAGCTCGTCGGCCAGTTCGAGATTGGTCAGGAAGGGGGCGGCGACGCCGTCGGTGGAAATCCACAGTGCCTGACTATACGCTATGGCAGCTCCATTTTTGAGGCCATCCGCCAGAACTTCAAAATGGTCCGGGAACAAGAGATCATCGTCGGCCGCAAAGCCGATCAAATCTCCGCGCGCCTCGCGCAGCGCGATGTTGCGGTTGGCGTAGCCAAAGCTCGGCGCCTTGGGAAGATCGAAGAAACGAATGCGGGTATCGTGAAAGGCTTCTACGATCTCGGCCGTGCCAGGCGCGCAGCCGTCGCCGACGACCAGCAATTCGAAGTCCTCGACGGTTTGATCCAACACTGATTGGATGGCCAGGCCGATAACATCCACGCGCGAGTGGGTCGGCATCAGGATGGAAAATCGAGGCCTACTCACCATCCCTTCGCGCTTCCGAAGTCATGGGGGATGAGATCGGTGTCGATCGGCAAGCGATACTTGTCCGGATTTGAATGGTCGTATTGTATGGTTGGAAAATTGACGACGACCACGTCGGACGTTCCGATGTTCCGGTCCGCGTGCCAGACAAATTTCGGGACATTGACAAGCCGGGGACGACTGCCGGAAAGGTAGACCTTGGAAATCTTGCCATAGGTGCTGGATTCCGGCCGAGGGTCGTAAAGGACGAGCTCCAGCTCGCCACTCACCACGAAATAACGATCTTCGTGTAGCTTGTGCAGACCCCAACCCTTCACGATGCCCGGGCGAATTGTGAAGATATAGGAAAAAACCAGTGGGTCGGGATGCCAACCCCATCGTGGGTCATAGATCTCGGTGACACTCCCACGGTCGTCATTGTGTCGAACGCTGTCGAAAAAGGACATGCCGTCGACGAGAGGTGCGACGCTTTGACGTTGTTCATCCACCGTACGTTGGTCCCGCACAGCGGCAGCGAGCATGGATTCAAGAAGGTTTGGGCCAATCCCCGTATGATCGCTCATAAATAAAGCCCCCATCTGGCCGATTCTGATCGAGCTTAACTCTCACAGTTTTCTACGGTTGTCCTGATCTGGCTATCAATTTATGTGCCTTCGATCGCGATTTGGATTGTGCTTCGCCTGTCACCGGCGCTTCGGCCAGTAGGAAGGCGCTGCTCGCAACGTAAAATGCTGCAGCGCGCGAGATAAACTTAACGGGAGTCGATGCGTAAACTCAATTCTGCCGGGACGTTTTGTCTTTTGGACCGATCCGCAAGCAGGCGCGCAAGTCCATGCATACAAAATGAAACTCAGATCCAAAAGAACCTAAGTTTCCTCATGTATGGAGACTATTTGACAATCAATGTCGACATTTCTCCGAAGCCAAGGGCTTGTTACCCTTGAGAGAAATGGCGCGAGTGACGGGGCTCGAACCCGCGACCTCCGGCGTGACAGGCCGGCACTCTAACCAACTGAGCTACACCCGCGCATTTGACGAGCACGTGTCAGCCGTGTTCGTCGTTGGGGCGGTGGATAAGGGGTTCGCCCGCGGGTGTCAAGCGTGCCGGGACACCATAAATGCAAACATGAGAAGGTTTTTTGACAGGCATCGTTTTGTTCGCAAAACCGACGTGAAGTCAGTGGACGACGCACGCATTTGGCCTTGCGGAGCTCGTCCTAACTGCTTAAAGGTCCGCGCGAGCGGGCGATTAGCTCAGTTGGTAGAGCGCTTCGTTTACACCGAAGATGTCGGCGGTTCGAGTCCGTCATCGCCCACCATGATTTCAATGATTTAGCCGGGACCCACCAAGTTTCCGCCGCCTGCGGCCTTCGAAAGAAAGGCGGCGGTGGCGCGAAGAAGTTCATGCTTTTTCAGGCTCCGCGGATATCGACCGGGAAGCCGGAACTGCTCGGCGATTCCTTAGCCTGTCGCTGCAAGATTGCCCGCGGCGAAAGAATGCAGATCACTGGGCGGCGGCAATGCAGTCCGCTCGCCGTCATGTTCCTAGAGATCTTGCCCAATGTCCGGCAGCCGATCCTGATCGAGGGCATCGTACGCCTGGGGTATGCGTTCTTCACCGTCGCGACGTTGAGCTTTCTGGGGCTTGGCATTCAACCGCCTTCGGCCGACTGAGGGCTGGCCATCGCCGATGGCTATGTCTTCCTCTCGGGAGGCTCTGGTGGGTCGTGACCTTCAACGGGCTGGCGATCATTTCGCTGGTCGTGGCGACCAACCTGATCGCCGAAGGACTGGGCGCGTTTGAAACGCGTTGATACTGCGCCCGGCGAGTGTGCGAGTACACTACAACGCAGCGGGTCACTTACTATTTCGCAGTTTAACCGTTCGTCTGTTCGAACGGTCGTCACCGCTCACATGTTCAATATAACGCACAGCAGGCAACGATCAGTCGAGCCCCGCGGATTGCATCTCAGCTCGGACTCGCTGTGGGAGGCAAGCTTTGCGACGCAAGGAGAAACCATCGCAGAAATAAGGATCACGGCGGCAAGAGTCGAAAATCGTTGCCCTCCGGCAGCAGCTGTCCGCCGTCGACGATGATGGTCGTGCCGGTGATATAGCTGGCGTCGTCCGACGCCAGGAACAGGAAGGCATTGGCGACGTCGCGAGGGCTGCCGAGCCGGCCAAGCGGTATGGAGTCCTCCATGTTCTTGATATAGGCCGGACCGCGATGAAGCTCGATAGCCTCGGTCAGGATATTGCCGGGTTCGACGCCATTGACAGTAATGCCATAGCCGGAGAATTCGAGCGCGGCGGCACGGATGAAACCGTTGATGCCGGCCTTGCTGGCGGAATAGTGACCGTGGCCCGGGCTGGTGACGTGCGGGCCGGTGATGGATGAGGTGTAGAGCATGCGCCCAGAGCGTTGTGCCTTCATCGGCACAAGTGCGGCGCGGGTGGCGTTGAAGGTGCCGCGCAGGTTGACTGCCATCACGCGGTCCCAGTCATCGGCGCTGGTGTTTTCGATCAACTGCCAGGGATAGATGCCGGCATTCTGCACGATGATGTCGAGGCGGCCATGGTGTTTCAACGCCAGGTCCACGGCCGCTTCGGCGTCGGACATCAGCGAGATGTCAGTGCGGATGAAGGGGACGTCAAGTTCATCCGACGTCGCTTGCCCGGCCTCGATCTCTGTGTCGGCCAGCACGAGCCTCGCACCTTCTTCGGCGAAGCGCAGCGCGATGCCTTTGCCAATGCCGCGCGCGCTGCCGATGATCAGCGCCACCTTGTCCTTCAGTCGTCCAGTCATGCCAGCCTCTGTCGAATGGTTTGCTTGAAAGCGTCGAGCAGCACGGCGGCCAACACCAGCAGGCCGTGGATGACCTGTGTGAAGTTGGCCGGCAGGCCCATAAGGTTGATCGCCGTGTTGATGGCCGAAAGCAGGAGCACGCCGGCATAGACGCCGGGCAGGGTGCCGACGCCGCCCTTGAGGCTGACGCCGCCGATGACGACGGCGGCGAAGGCGTTGAACAGCAGGCCGACGCCGAGATTGGCGGTGGCGCCCGAAGTGCGAATCGCCAGCAGCCAGCCGGCGAGGCCGGCGATGGCGCCGGCGAGAACGAAGGCGATGATCAGGTTGCGGTTGACGCGAATACCGGCGCGGAAGGTCGCCGTCTCATTGCCGCCGATCATCACCAGGTGCCGGCCGAACGGCGTCTTGGCCATGATCAGCGAGAAGACCACAAAACACCCGATTGCGATCCAGGCGGTGAGCGGCAGGCCGATCAGACGCTGAATGCCGAACCAGCGGATTGCCGGTGCAAGGTCCTGCGCCGAGCGGCCGCCCGAAATGACGAGCACCAGGCCGCGCACCCAGATGTAGGACGCCAGCGTGATGATGAAGGCGCTCATCTTCACTCTCACCACCAGATAGCCGTTGAAGGCGCCGATCAGGCCGCCCACGGCCAGCGCCAACACCAGCGAAACCGGAACCATCAGCCATTCGGGGTGCAGTTGCACGCCAAGGCCAATGCCAGACGAGCAGAACAGGATGCCGACGGCCATGGCGCTGAGTGCAGCCACGGATTCGACCGACAGGTCCATATGGCCGGCGATGATGACGAGCGCCAGGCCGATCGACATGACGCCGAGCACGCTGGAGGCCTCGATGATGTTGGCGAAGATGCCGAGTTGGAAATAGTTCGGAACGAAGATGGAAAAGACCACCAGCACGAACAGCAGCATGAACCAGACGAGGTTATCGAGGACGAACTCCAGGGCGCGGCGTGTGCGGGGGTTCATGGGGTGATCCGGCTGGCGCACGACCCGAAACTCGGTTCGATTTTCGGTAAGGATCGTACGCGGATTGGAATTGCGCGAGAACGGCTCCGGGCCGAGCTGGCCCGGAGCATTCTATGCGATGTGCCTATTCGACCGGCTTGACGGTGTCCGTCGGAGGCTTCTGGTTGCCCCAGAAGGCCGGGTTGTCGACATTTTCCTTGGTGATGGCGGCACCCGGGATCTTGATGTTCGGACCCCAGGTTTCCTTGGTCACGGTCGATTTCAAGCCAAGCACGTCGTATTCGCCGGGCTTGATATCCTGCTTCTTGGCGACCTTGTCCATGAACATGGCGACGGCCGCCGCCTGCGCATACAGCGGTTGTTCGACCTCGACGTTGAGCCAGCCCTTGCGGATCAGGTCGAGGCCGACCGGTGCGCCGTTCGAGCTCATCAGCATGACGTCGCCCGGCTTCTTGCCGGCGGCCTCGAGCGAGGCGACGGCGGCGACCGAGAGGTGCGCGGCATGGCTGAAGATCAGGTCGATGTCCGGGTTTGCCAGCATCTGGTCGGCGACGATCGTGCCGGCATTGCTGGCTTCCCACTGCATGGCCGGAAGCGAGATGATCTTGACGTCCGGAAACGCTTTCATCTTGTCCTCGAAGCCTTTCTGGATATCGAGCGTGTAGGGATCGCCGGGGTCGCCCAGCACCTGCAGCACCTTGCCCTTCACCGCACCGTTCTTCGCCTTCAACAGCTTCTCGGCCTGGTCGGCCGCGACGTAGCCGATCTCGATAGTGCCCGCGACTGAAGTGAAGTCGGACGGGGTCGAGGTGATCTGGCGGTCGAACTCGATCACCGGGATGCCTGCGGCGCGTGCCGCCTCGATGGACGGCTTCAACGCATTGAAATCGACCGCGGCCAGGATGATCGCCGTTGGCTTCAGCGCGATGACATCGTTCATCTGTGACTGCTGGGCGTCGGTCTTGTTGTCGGCGTTCAGCGTCTTCATTTCATAGCCGACCTGTTTCAGGAACAGCTCCAGCGCGCTCACCGAGCCGGTCTGGAATTCGTCGAGCAATGTCGGCACCATGTAGTAGACGGTCCCCTTGGACTGCGCGAATGCCGGCGTGAGCGTGGCAAAGGCCAGTGCCAGGATACCGAAGACAGCAAGAAGTATTCGCTTCATGTCTTTCGCTCCCTGTTGAGCCGGACCCCTCTTTGTCCCTCAGCCTGCCGGTCCGGCACCGGCAAGCGTCTCTCCGGTGATCATGTTGATCACCGCGTCGGGACTTGTCTTGTTGCGTGCGACATCGCCCGCCACGACGCCTTGCCGGATCACCACGATCCGGTCGGCGACCTGGAAGGCCTGCTGCATGATGTGAGTGATGATGACGACGCCGATGCCTTGGCTTGCCACCTGTCGGATCATGTCGAGACCGCGCCGCGTCTGCTCGACGCCAAGGGCCGCGAACGGCTCATCGAGCAGCACCAGCTTGCCGCCCCAGTGCACGAACCGGTTGAGCTCGATGGCTTGGCGCTGGCCGCCTGAAAGATGCTCGACATTGGTGCGCAGCGAAGGGATGCGGGTACCGGCGCTGGCAAGCGCCTTTTCGACGACGGTCTCCATCGCGCGTTCATCGAGCACTGGGATGCCAAGCACCTTCCTGGTGATCTCGCGGCCCATGAAGAAATTGGCGACCACGTCGACATTGGTGCACAGCGACAGGTCCTGGTAGACGGTTTCGATGCCTGCTGCCTTGGCCTCGGCCGGGGACCTGGCGAGGAATTCCTTGCCTTCGAACAGCATGCGGCCCGAGGTCGGCTCCAGTCCGCCGGCGATGATCTTGACCAGCGTGGATTTGCCGGCGCCATTGTCGCCCAGCAGCGCCACGACCTCGCCCTTGCCGATCGAAAAGCTGATGCCCTTGAGCGCTTCGATGGCGCCATAGTTCTTGGTGACGTTATCGAGGACCAGCAAGGGGTCGGTCATGCCGCCATCCCTCCGCTTCTCGCGAGATCGCGCCCGCGTTCTCGTTCGGCTGCGAACATCTGGCCGAAGCGTGGCGAGAGCACTCCGGAGACGGCAAGGGCAGCCGCACCGCGCAACACCGCATGCTGCCCACCGCTGGCGACGATGACACGAGGTGTCACGCGGTCCCGTCGGGCCGAGACCGAGTTGGGAAGGCTGACCGTTGAACCCGCCAGACGTTCGAGCAAGTCATTGGATGCCAGTCCGCCCAGTATGATGGTTTCGGGATCGAACAGATTTTCGATGACGGCGACGGCATTGTGGAAGATGGGGCTGATCTCCCTCACCCAATCGGCCTCGTTGCCGCCCCAGCGCCCCAGCGCCTCGAGCGAAAGGTATCTTTCGAGACAGCCGCGATTGCCGCAGGGGCAAAGCTCGCCATTGGGAACCGCGGGAATGTGTCCGATCTCGCCGGCATTTCCCCACGCACCGCGCAAGACGCTTCCCTCGTGCACCATGACGCCGCCAAGCCCAACGCCGAAATAGAGGTAGTAGTATTCGGAGTGCTGCGCACCGAGGCCGTAAAGGCGCTCGCCCATGGCGGCTGCCGCCATGTCGGTCTCGAAGAAGGCGGGCAGTCCAGTCGATGCCGTCAGCCGCTCCCGCAGCGCCACGTCCTTCCAGCCCGCCATCGTGGTCGGGCCGACGAAACTCATGGATTCGACGCCAAAGGGGCCGGGCAGGGCCATGCCAATGCCCAGAACGCGTCCTCCAGGTCTCAGTCCGGTCAACTCTCTCACCATGGCGCCGATCAGCTCGAAGGCATGATCGGGCGTCGCATTGGGGGCCTCGCGGTGCATGCTTTCGATGACATCGCCGCTGAGGTTGATCAGCGCGGCATTGATGCCCAGGGGGGTGATGTGGATACCGACCGCGTAGCCACCTTCGGGATTGATGCGAAGGGTTGTCGGAGGAAGCCCACGGCCTTTCGGCTCCTCGCGCACGGACAGGATATAGCCTTGCTCTTCCAACTCGCGAACGATGGTCGAGACTGTCTGGACGGTGAGCCCGACGCGACTGGAGATGTCGCCGCGGGCAACGGGGCCGTGGAGGCGGATCGACTCAAGCACGATGCGCCGGTTGTAGGGCCGGCCGAATTCCTGATTGGTCCCCCGCAGTGCCATGACTTGCGCCCTCAAGAGCCAACAGTTTCGCACCGGATATTTATTCAGTCAAATGGAATTCAAAAATAAATCAGCTGATGATTGCGAACCGCGATGCGAGCCCGCGCACTTCCAGATTGTCATTTACTTGTCGATGCGTCAGAGCATATTTGTAGCATGACAATGTGGCGACCCGACCCAAGCAAGCTGCCTCGCCCCGCATACGCGTCCCTGGCGGACCAGTTTGCGGACGCCATCAGCCGGGGCGATCTGAAACCCCGCAGTCGACTGTCCACGCATCGTGAACTTGCGCATCAGCTGCGGATTTCCATTCACACCGTCAGCCGTGCTTACGAACTCCTCATTCGTCGAGGGCTGATTTCCGGCGAGGTCGGCCGCGGCACCTTCGTGCTGGCGCAGCCGAAGGAGACAATGCCGCCTTACTTGCCGGAGCGCTTTGGCGACGTCATCGATCTTTCAATTCTGAAACCGGTCTGCGGCGACATGCATCTGCAGAAGATGCGCGATGGGTTTGCGTGGCTCGGCAAGAACCTTCCGGCAAGTGCGGCGCTGTCATTCCGTCCGAACATGGTTTTCCCGCGCCACCGGGAGGTTGGCAGGGAATGGCTCAAGAAATGCGGCGTCGATATTGCCGCCGCGAACGTCACCGTCACCAATGGTGCAACGTCGGCAATGACCGTCGCGCTGATGGCCACGGTGACGCCTGGAGCCACGCTTGCCGTCGAGGCGATCAGCTACCATACGCTCCTGCCGCTCTCCAATTATCTCGGCATCCACGTTGAAAGCCTGGAGATCGATGGTGAAGGATTGCTGCCCGCGGCCCTTGAGAACGCTTGCCGTAAGAGCGAGATTCGCGCTGTTTTCCTGCAGCCGACGGTGGTGAACCCAACGGTCAGCCTGATGTCGGCGCAGAGGCGATACGAGATCGCCGAGGTGGCGCGGCGTCATGACCTTGCCATCATCGAGAACGACATCCTCGGGCCGCTGATCGAGCCGCGTCCCATGCCGATGGCGTCCTATGCCCCCGAGCGAACGCTCTACGTGACGAGTTTCACCAAGATAACGGTGCCTGGCCTGCGCATTGGCTATCTCGCTGCTTCGGACCGCTTTGCCGCGGCCGTGGCGAACCGGCATCTGGTTTCGAACTGGATGGCAACGCCTGCCATGGCGGAGTTGGCCACGCTGTGGATCACGGACGGCTCGGCCTGGAAACTCGTCGAATGGCAGCGTCAGGCGCTGGAGCGGCGCAATTCCCTCGCCAACATGCTGCTCGACGGCTTGACGTACAACGCCCACCCCCAGGGGCTGCATATCTGGCTGCCCTTGCCTGAAGGACATACTGAAGAGGCCTTCGTTTCGCAGGCACGCCTGCGCGGCGTTGCAATTGCGCCGGGGGCTTCGTTTCGAACGTCCACTGGGCCCTGGCAGCCAGCGGTCAGGATATCGCTGGGATCCTCGACGGAAGACGATCTCGGAAGCGGTCTTGGCATTGTCGGGTCGATGCTGCGCGGTGAACCCGAGATGCTCCTTCGCGGAGTCTGATGTCACCGAAAATTGTCACGGTTTTATTCCTTTATTGACACGGTTTGAGAGTCTGACGCATCGTTGCGGCTCTGGTGAGGCGTGGCTGTGCAATGGAACTTTTCGACGGACGGGCTTTGCGATTCGATGCGAGGCCGATCGCCAAACGCATAGGCTTGATCGTCCTTGCCACCGACCATACGCCGGAGGTGGATTTTCAGCGGATCGCGGCAAGTGAGCGCGTAGGCATCCATGTGGCGCGAATTCCGTATGCGAACCCGACGACTCCGGAAAATCTCCGCGCGATGAAGCCGCGATTGACTGAAGCCGCGGCGCTGATCCTTCCAGGCGAAGAACTCGATGCGATCGCATTCTGCTGCACGTCGGCATCAGTGGTCATCGGCGACGATGCGGTCGAGACGGCCGTTCGGGTTGCCAAGCCGGATGCCAAGGTGGTGACGCCTTCGGCCTCAGCGGTTCGTGGCCTCAAGGCCCTTGGCGCCACCGCCATTTCGGTCCTCACGCCCTACACCGTGGAAACCAGTGAGCCGATGGCACGATATTTCGAGCGCCACGGCTTCGTCCTGGACCGCTTCACCTGTCTTGGCCTGACCGATGATCGGGAGATGGCGAGGATCGAATTGCCGACACTGGTCGACCTCGCCGTTCGGGCGACGGCACCGCAATCGCAGGCGTTGTTCGTGTCCTGCACGTCTGTGCGGGCGGCAAGCATTGCAGCGGCCATCGAGGATCGGATGGGAATTCCCGTCGTCACGAGCAATCAGGCGACCGCTTGGGCCTGTCTTCGCATCTGTGGAGAACAGGCACGCGGTGGGCGGCACGGGCTGCTGATGTCGAAGCCGCTTCAATGGTGAGCGAAGCGCGCAAACGTTGATCCAGCAAAGGATGGAGAAGAAATGATCGAATTGCCATTTACGCGCGACGAGTATCAGCAGCGGCTACGAAAGATCCGCACCGAGATGGCCAAGCGCGGTCTAGAGCTTCTTGTCGTCAACGACGTTGCCAACCAGCATTACATTACCGGCTATGATGGCTGGTCATTCTACACGCCGCAGGTGGTGCTGGTTCCCTTGGAAGAGCTCGAGCCTGTCTGGATAGGACGCGCCATGGATGCGGCCGGGGGGCTTCTGACGGCCTGGATGAAGCCCGAGAATGTGGTTGGTTTTCCCGAGGACCACGTTCAGCGTGTCGATCGCCATCCCATGGACTGGATCGCGAACTGGATTGTCGCCAAAGGTTGGGGAAACCGCCATATCGGCATCGAGCTCGAAGCCTACTATTTCTCGCCGAAAGGCCATACCCGGCTTGTCGCCGGCCTTCCCAATGCGAAATGGCATGATGCCGATCTCCTGGTGAACTGGATTCGCGCGGTCAAATCGACGCCCGAGATCGCCTATTTGCGCAAGGCGTCAACCTTGGCCGAAGCGGCGGTCACGCGGGCCTTCGAGGTGATCGCGCCGGGTGTTCGCGAGTGCGATGCCATTGCCTCCATCCAGGCGGCGCAGATCGCAGGCAGCCCCGACTTCGCGGGTGATATCACCGCTCTTCCACCGACAATTCTCGGCGGCGAGAACGCCTCGGCTCCGCACATCATGTGGAGCGACCGGCGGTTCGGAGAAAACGAGACGATTGCCCTGGAACTTGCCGGCGTCTGTCGTCGCTATGCCGCCGGGTTGGCAAGAACCCTGCAGCTTGGCAAAACACCGACACGTGTCTCGGACACGGCAAAGGCGGTGATCGAGGGCATGGACGCGGTGCTCGATGCGGTCAGGCCGGGAATATCAGCCGAAACCGTCGAGGGTGCATGGCGCAAGGTCATCCAGCGCCACGGACTGAAAAAGGAGTCGCGCATCGGCTATTCCATTGGCGTCGCCTATCCGCCGGATTGGGGTGAACACACGATCAGCCTCAGGCCCGGTGACAAGACGGTGCTTGAATCCGGCAATGTCGTTCATTCCATCCTTGGCATGTGGATGGATGGCTGGGGCATCGAGATCAGCGAGACCATCCTGGTCACTGAAACCGGCAATGAGACCCTGACCAAGTTCCCACGAGAGATCCATGTCAAATCCTGAGAATGCGACCATGGCCGGTTGTGTCGTGAATGCCGTCGCGGCAGATATCGATGCTGGAATTCTCGATCGGATGATCGAGATCCGCCGCCATCTGCACCGCAACCCGGAGCTTTCGAACCACGAAGCGAGCACGCAGCGTTATCTGCGACAGATGTTGGAAGGGCAGGGAATTACCGACATTCGCGACGTTGCGGGCTTTGGTCTGGCGGTCGATATTGTCGGCACGGGCAAACCGTCAAATCGAAAGGTGGCCATTCGGGCAGATATCGATGCCTTGCCGATCGAGGAGGAGTCCGGCGTCGATTTTTCATCGACAAATCCAGGCGTGATGCATGCGTGCGGTCACGACGCCCACGCGTCGATGGCCTTCGCGGTTGCTGCGCACCTTCATCAATCAAGAAGTGATTTTGGCGGGACGGTGCGCCTTATATTCCAGCCCGCCGAGGAGGATGAACCTTCGGGCGGGAAGCGAGTGGTGGAAGAGGGGCTTCTCGACGATGTCGATGCCGCGATCTGCGTTCATGTCGATCCCTATACGCCCTCGGGCAAGATCGCCGTCGGCCCAGGTCCCTACACTTTGGCGTGCGATACGTTCGATGTGGCCGTCATCGGCTCGGCGGCACACGCGGCAAAACCGCATGAAGGTGTCGATGCGTTGGCCGTGGCCTGCTCCATGGTGACGGAATTGCAGAAGATCGTCTCGCGCGAGATCGACCCTTACAACCCCCTGGTCATTTCCGTGACGGCCATCAATGGCGGCAACGCCTACAATGTGACCGCGGGCAAGGTCACGCTGAAAGGCACTATCCGCAGCGGCAGCGATGCAACCCGCGAGCGGGCCTGGCGCCGCGTTCGTGCGATTGCCGAGGGAATGGCCGCAAGCCACGGCGCGCGTGTTGAAGTCGACATCCACAAGGGCGAGCCGGGGGTCGTCAACGACGTCGAGATGACCCAGCTGATTGTCGCCAGTGCCAGGGCTTGCGTCGGAGCCGGCAATGTTCTCAACACCCCTGGATGGACCATTGCCGACGACTTTGGCTACTACAGCGAAAAACGCCCATCGGTCTACTTTCGGCTCGGTATCCGCAATGAGGACGTCGGATCGATCTTCCCGCTTCACCATGCCAGATTTCGTGTCGACGAGGCCGCCTTGAAAGTTGGCGCGGCCACCCTGGTTTCAGCGGCGACCGGATTTCTGTCGATGCAACCGGAAAATTCGGGCTGACCAAAAGCGATCCAAGACGGCTCGTGCACGGCCTGCGCGAGCCGTTGAAATGCCTGTTCAGTATTTGATGACCCGGCGCTCGACCATCACCACGGCGCAGAACAGCGCGATCGAAAGACAGGACGACAGCACGATCGCCGCGTAAAGCCGGTCCGACTGGTAGTTGAAGGTCGCCTGGATAATGAGTGCGCCGAGGCCTTTGTCCGAGCCGATCCATTCGCCCACGATGGCACCGATCACCGCTGTTGCCGATGCGATCCTGAGCGAGGAGAACAGCATCGGCAACGCGCGCGGCAGGCGCAGGCCCCAGAAGATCTCCCAGCGTGTCGCCGACAGCACCCGGAACAGTTCGTGCTCATTGTGGCTGGCTGAATCCAACCCGCGGATCATGTTCACCAGCGTCGGGAAGAAGCAGATCACCGCCGCGATGACGATCTTCGGTGTCATGCCGAGCCCAAAGATCAGGATGATGATCGGCGACAGCGCCAGGATCGGGATGGTGTTGAAGAACAGCACGATCGGAAAATAGGCTGCCTGGAGGATACGGCTGTGCACGAACACCACGGCCAGCAGCACGGCGGCAAGATTGCCGATGACGAAGCCGGCCAGGGCCTCGATCGCCGTCGGCCTGAGATTGCCGATGAGCAGGGAAAAGTTCTTCTGGAAGACGCCGAATATCGCCGTTGGTGTCGGCACGATATAGGCGGGCACGCCGAGAAGGGGCAGGAGATACTGCCAGGCAAGAAGCAGCGAGGCCGCGCCGAGAACGGGCAGGGCGATGGCAAGCTGCGGAGACATTGGCGCCGGCCTCACGACGCGCGCTCCAGCGCGGTGCGCAATTCCGCCATGGCGGCGACGATTGCAGGGTCTTCGCGCGAGCAGCGGTTGCCTTCCTGCTTGAACGGCCGCATGTCGATATCCTTGGCAAGTCGTCCTGGATTGGCGGCGAGAACGATGACCCTTTCGCCGAGATAGGCGGCCTCGGCGATCGAGTGGGTGACGAAGAGGATCGTGGCGCCGGTGCGCCGCCACAGGGCGAGCAACTCGTCGTTGAGGCGGTCGCGGGTGATCTCGTCGAGGGCCCCGAACGGTTCGTCCATGAGCAGCAGTTTTGGTTGACCAAGCAGCGCCCTGGCGATTGCCACGCGTTGGCGCTGGCCGCCGGAAAGCTGGTGCGGCAGGCGCTCACCGAACCCGGCAAGCCCCATCAGCTCCAGCAATTCCTCGCTGCGATCCTCGATCTTGCGGGTCAGGCTGCCTTGCCCGACGCCAAGCGGCAGGCGCACATTGTCACGCACGGTGCGCCAGGGCAGCAAGGTCGAGTCCTGGAAGACGAAGCCGACATCGCGGCGCGATCGCACCGCATGAGGCGTGTCGCCAAGCACGCTGATCGTACCGCCCAGCGGATCAAGCAGGTCGGCGATCACCCTGAGCAAGGTCGACTTGCCGCAGCCTGAAGGTCCCAGGATCGACAGGAAGGATCCGGTCTCGACGGAGAGGTCGAGGCCGGAAAGCACTTTGACGGCCGCTTGGCGGCCGCCATAGCCGACATCCAGCCTGCTGGCTTCGATCGCGGTCGCCATCAGGCGGCGGGGGCGTCGAGCTTCGGACGGTTGGCGGCCGAAAGTTCGAGGATCTTGGTGGTGTAGACGTCAGCGGCCGCAGGGCGGCCGTTCGGGTACTGGCCGACCTTGTCTAGCAGCGCCAATTGTTCCTCTATGGAAGCCGGATCGAACGTGCCCCAGCCATCCCTGGCCGTTGTCGCGTCAAAGGAAAGCTTGAGCACGAGGTCGACGGTCTTCTCTTCCCAGCTAAGGTCCATTTCGGGGTAGGCGGCGACCATTTTCTTCACGGCTTCCTGCGGGTGGGTGTGCACCCAGCCCCAGCCCTTGGCGACCGCGCCGATGAACTTCGCCAGCGTGTCCGGATCCTTTTCGATCGCGGCGTCGGTGGCGAAATAGACATCGGCGTAGGAGCTCAAGCCGAGATCGCGCACCAGAAGGTCGATACGGTCATCGCCGACGACGCTCAGCGCTTGCGTGTTGGTGATCCAGCCGCCGATGGCGTCGACGTCGCCTCGCACCAGCGGCCCCTTGTCGAAGCCGACATTGATGACGGTGACGTCGGACGCGCTCATGCCGTTCTTGGCCAGGATCTCGTCCATGACGAAACGCGCGGTCGGCTGGATGCCGATCTTCTTGCCCTTGAGGTCGGCGATGCCGCGGATCGGGTTCGCTGCTTTCGAGGTGAGGGCGTAGGGGCCGGTACGGAAGCCGCAGGCGATCATCTTCACCGGCACGCCGCTGGCCCGCGCCGCGAAAAGCTGCGGCGTTTCGGAGAACTGGCCGAGCTGGGCCGCGCCGGAGATCACTGGCGGCACCGTCGAGGCGTTGGGGCCGCCCGGACTGAATTCCACCTCGAGCCCGGCATCGTTGAAATAGCCGTTGGCGGCGGCCGCGATATCGCCGATCTGGCCGTTGGACGTCAGCCAGTCATACTGGATGACGACTTTTCCCGCCGCCTTTGCACCGGGAGTCAGCACGAGCTGCATGCCCGCCGATGCGGCCGCGACAGCCGCCAAGCCACCTTTCACGAAGGTACGGCGATTCAAATTCCAATTCTGGTTCCCACTCATTTTTCGCTCCTGTTGCAAGACTTGCTGTCTCTTCATTGCGCGCCGTTCCCTTGGCGCGGTGTCGTCTACGGCTGCTCGTCGTGGTAGTCGCCGGGGCCGCCGTCGAGCCAGGCGTAGAGTTCCCAGAGCGTGTCGTCCGGGTCGGTGAAATAGGCGCAGCGCGCGTTCCAGACATAATCCTCCGGTGGCCCCTGGAAGGGTACGCCTTTGGCGGTCAGTTCGATGTAGAGCCGGTCGATCTCACCGGGCGAGTCGAGCATGACCGCGACGCAGACCTTGTGTGCGTGACGCGGCGAACGCAGCTTCGACACGCCAGTGTGCCGGTTGATGTGGTCGATCTCCCAGGCGGCCAACGTCACGCCCTCGCCATGGAAGTCGGCAAACCCCTCGGCGCGCCGGCGCAAGCGGAGGCCGAGTTTGTCGACATAGAACGCCACCGTCCGCTCGATGTTGTCGACAAGCAGGCAGACGTCCGAAATCCGGTAGGTGGTTCCGATCGACATGGTTATTTTCCTCCGTCGGTATGCCGAGTGCGCGACGCCGGCAGCTTGACGCCGACCCGGTTGGCAGCGCCGATGATGTGAGCGCTCATCGCCGCCTCGGCTTCCGCCGGATCGCCGGCGACCAGCGCCTCGTAGATGCGCACATGCTCGCCGACATTGACTTCGACCAGGTCGTGCAACGGGTTGGTCTGGCGTGCGTAATAGATCGAGCGGCGGATCTGCTCGCAGACGAAGGAAATGAAGGTGTGGATGTAGGCGTTGCCGGTCGCTCGGGCGATTTCGCGATGGAACAGAAGGTCGGCGTCGATGCTGCCGTCTTCCCAGCGCTCCTCGCCACTCATGCGGTCGAGCGCCGCCTTGATCGCGTCGAGATGCTCCTGGTCGCGCCGTTCGGCGGCAAGTGCAGCTGACTCGGCCTCGAGGATGCAGCGCAGCTCGAAGAGCCGCTCCATGTTCTGGCCTTCCTTCAGCGTTTCGCGGTCAATGCGGATCGCCGCGCGCTGCTCTGGTGCCAGGACGAAGGAGCCGATGCCTTGGCGCGCCTCCACCATGCCGTCGGCCCGCAATTGCGCGATCGCCTCGCGCACCACGTTCCGGCTGACGCCGAATTTTTCGGACAGCTGCTGCTCCGTCGGCAGCAAGCTGCCAGGATTGAGGTCGCCGGACTCGATCTCGCGGCTGAGGAACGCCGCGACCCGGTGCGGCAGCGCCTCGACAGTGCCGATGGCAGCCAGTCGTTGTTTCATGAAACAGTCTCCGCCGGAGGAAAGAGGCAGCCGGGATTCATCAATCCATTCGGATCGAGCGCATTCTTGAGCGTGCCGACAAGCCGACGCTGAACGGAAGACATCCCGTCCCAGTAGACGCGCTGGCGCGTGCGCCCGATGCCATGCTCGGCGCTGATCGAGCCGCCGAGTGCGTTGACGATGTCGTACAGCTTGGTCGTGATGGCGCTGCCCCTGGTGCGCGCCTCGGTCTCTCCAAGGCCGCGCGGTGGCAGCACATTGAAATGGATGTTGCCGTCGCCCGCGTGCCCATAGGCCTGGGAGATCCAGCCCGGGTGCTCCGTTGAGACAAGATGGCGGGCACGAGCGATCAGCACGGGAATGTCGGAGATGCGCACTGAAAGATCGGTGCGCACGTGGTAGCCGCGCTTGGCTTGGCCTTCGACCAGCCCTTCGCGAATGGCCCAGAACGCCCTGGCCTGTGCGCTGCTCTCGGCCAGGACGGCGTCGGTGACGAGGTGCTGTTCCATGACGCCGGCCAGAAATTCGACCAGCAGGGTGCGCAGGTCTATAGCGCCGCTCGACGACAGTTCTATCAGCACATGAACAGGCGCGGTCACCGGCGCGGTGATCTTCGGGTCGGCCAGACGCGCAAGCTCCATGCATTCCGAGCCGATGATCTCGAAGGCCGACATCAGGTCCGAGCATTCGCGCCGGGCTTGCCTGAACAACGCTATGGCCGCTTCGAATGAGGGAAGGCCCAGATACGCCGTCTCGATCCGGCCGGGCTTCGGAAACAGCTTGACCTCGACACCGGTGATGATGCCCAGCGTTCCCTCCGAGCCGATGAAAAGCTGCTTCAGATCGTAGCCGCGATTATCTTTGCGCAGGCCGGAAAAGCCGCTCCACAATTCGCCGTCCGGCAGCACCACCTCCAGGCCGACAATGAGGTCGCGAGCCATTCCGTAGCGCAACACGTTGACGCCGCCGGCATTGCTTGCGGCGTTGCCGCCGATCTGGCAGCTACCTTGAGCGCCGAGCGCCAGCGGAAACAGGCAGTCCTGGTTCTCCGCGGCATCCTTGATGTGTTGGAGGATGCAGCCCGCATCAGCCTGCAGGGTGAAATTGTCGGCGTCGACAAGGCGCACCTTGTTCAAGCGCTCCGTGTTGATGATGACCATGCCTCGGTCCGTGCCGATGTCGATCGCACCTGCCACCAGCCCGGTGTTGCCACCTTGTGGTATCATCGCCAGCCCGAGCGTGCCGCACAGCCGGACAGCGGCCTGGACATCCGCGACCGAAGCAGGCTTCAGCACGGCAAGGGCTCCGCCATGATGATCGCCGGACCAGTCTCCGAGGTACTTCGCCATACCATCGCTGTCGGCTGCCACACCGTTCCGTCCCAAGACGCCTTCCAGGGCAGCGAGAACTTCAGGCGAGATGCCGTGGATGGTCATTTTTCGAGGCAGTGCTCATGTTAGGGAGTATGCTTATACATATCATCCTACAACTTGAATTGAGTCAACGGGCAAAAGGCGAGGAGGGCACTTACAGGTATTCGGGGAGATGCAGTGAGCTTGCCGCCGCTATGAGGCGCGGCGAGGGCAAAGGGGCTGCCTGGCGCCGAGCGACGCCGGCGTGACTGCGGTCAGCACCGGCGGGATTGTCCGCGGATCAAGAAGGGACGACTGGCCCTGTCCGATCAGGCCAGGGCCTACCTGCCTCAAAGGTACTGTTCGACCTTCTTGCCTACGGTCAGGAACCGCAGGGGGTCGATCGCTTCGCCATTGTGGCGGACCTCATAGTGCAGATGCGGGCCGGTCGAGCGGCCGCTGCTGCCGGTCTTGCCGATGACATCGCCGGCATTGAGTTTCTGGCCGACCGTCACATCGATCTCGCTCAGATGCCCGTATCGCGTGGCGAAACCGTTGCCGTGATCGACTTCCACCATGCGGCCATAACCGCCGTTCCATCCGGCCTTGGTGACGACACCCGGCGCCGTGACCTTGGCCTGCATGCCGATCGGAGCCCTGAAGTCCATGCCCGAATGCAGCGCGGCGGAGCCGAGGATAGGGTCGGTGCGCACGCCGAACGGGCTGGTGACGGAATGGCCAGGCGCGGGGTTGGCGAGTGGCAGCCGGCGGGCTTCCTTCTTGAGCTGGTCGAGCGTGTCCAGTGCCTCGTCCAGTTCCTTGACCTTGCTGTCGAAGATCATCGAACTGTCGAGCGGTATCAGCGGTCCACCGACATCGCTGTCGCTCTTGCCGAAATCGCTGTCGACCGGCAGCCCGGCCGCTTCAAGCGCCTGGGTGATCGCGTCGGCACTCTTGTAGGCATTGTCGGCAAGCGTGGTGACACGCGTGAGCTGTTCGCTCTCGATGTTTTTGAGCGACTGGTTGATCGACACGAACAGCTTGTCGGCGCGGTCGGCCGACGATTCGCTGGGCAGCGGATCCGAGCGCGTCGACCACAGCGAGAAGGGCCTTGTGTCGCCGGCGCCGAGGCTTGCGACGGAATAGGTCTGGGCTATCTGGCCGATGCTGCCGGTCGCGTCGGCATGCTGGTCAGGCTTTTCGACCGGTGCGGGAGCCGCGGCTGGCGGCGTTCCGACTTCGCTCTCCGCACGTTCGATGAGGGGCCCAAGGCGGCCATGACGCTGACTGAGCTGGGTCTGCCGTTCCAACAACTCGCTGACCTTGGTTTCCATGAGCTGCTGGTCGAGAAGCTGCCGGCTGGTGATGCGGTCGACCTGGGCGCGAAGCGCCGATATGCGATCTTCGTAAGCCTGCTGCATGCGGGCCTGCCGGGCCGTCGTGGCGCCGATCAGATCGTCGCGCAGCACGAGGTATGAGGTCGCCAACAGATAACCTATGGCCATCGCGGCCAGCGCGGAGCCGAGGAATGCGGCAATCCACGGGCGTACGGTAAAATGCCGGATTTGATCGCCCCGGGCGATGATGATCGTGTGGGGCTCTTTGCGCCTGCCGAAGACCGCTGACTGACCGGTTACGTTCACGGGACCAAGCTTTCGTTTACGACACCAACGACAGTCCCGAAGTACACATTATTAAGGTTAACAAAGCCTTCTCGAACGAGGCCGCCGGCAGGGATTGCCCGCAAAACGGGTGGTTGGTTGTAGGCGAGCGCCCCAGCCAAGCAAAAAGCCCCGCCGCTCGAACAAGCAACGGGGCCAACTCCCTGCTTTTTCAGCCGCGTGAAAGCGGCTTCAAAGAGCGCGGACGGCCTCGAGGACCTCTTCGGCATGACCCTTTACGCGGACCTTGCGCCATACCCTGGCAATGCGGCCATCGCTGCCGATCAGGAATGTTGCGCGTTCGACGCCCATGTATTTTCGGCCATACATCGATTTCTCGACCCACAGATGGTAGGCCTCGATCACCTTGCGCTCTTCATCGGCCGCCAGGTCGATGGTGAGGCTGTATTTGGATTTGAATTTGTCGTGTTTCTTCGTGCTGTCCGGCGACAGGCCGATCACGACGGCGCCTGCTTTTTCGAATTCAGGCTTCAGTTGCGAAAAGCTTATCGCCTCTTGCGTGCAGCTTGTGGTGTCATCCTGTGGATAGAAATAGAGCACCACGGGCTTTCCGGACAATGCGGCAAGGCTGAGCGTTCCTCCGCCGTCGCGTGGAAGGTCGAATTGCGGCGCAAGATCGCCTACGTCCAGATCAGCCATATCGATGCCCTTGTTTAAGGTTACGCGCGAAGCCGCACCGATATAGTGTCAGCCGGGGATTCGTCCACGTCGAGTTCATATACGAGTTCATACAACGGAAGATTCCTTGGATCAGGAGCAACTGCAACACGAGAAGATCAAGTTCAGGCGTGACGAGATCACAGATCTGGGCGCTCTCCCGTCTGCATGCCGCGTGCCGCCGCTCGGCCAGGCGTCGATCGGTCGCGGCTTTCGTATTCTCGAGCGCTTGGTCGCGGGGCTTTCGGCTGTCGTCCTGCTGGCGGCCGCTATCGTTTATCTGATCGGCGTGTCTGGGATTGGCTCTGAACGGCTGCGAGCCGAAGCGGAGACAGCGATCGAAAAACTGGCCGGTCTCGATGTCCATGCGGCGATCGGGCCTGCTCGCATCACGCTTGACGGATCGAGCTTCGTTGCGCTGCAGGTGAGTGATGTCAGCCTGAAGACGGCCGATGGCAAGCCGATGGCCGACGCCGGGCGTGTTCGTTTCGGTGTGCGCCTGATACCGCTGCTTTGGGGCGAAGTGCGGCTTACCAGTGCCAGGATTTCCGACGCCCACATCGTTGTGGCGTCGATGCCGTCAGGTGGCGACTGGACAAGCGCTTTGCGCAATGCGGACGGCCTCATCGATCCAGACAAGCTGTCCGCGACGACTTTTGAAAACGTCAACCTCGTGCTGGACGCGGTGCGCGAGGATTCGATGCGCCGGATCGATCTTCACAATGTCGAGTTCGTGCTGCCGGCCGCAGACCCAGTTAAATCGGTCGTGGTTGCGGACGCCACAGTTCAGCAGTCCGGATCCGCAGGCATGGAGTTCTCGTCCAGCCTCAATATCGATGGCAGGGCGCTGACGATTGCCGCCTCAGCCACACATAATGCAGCGACGCGGCGCGTAACAGCGCTCGATGCAAACGTTGAAATGGCTGACTCCGCCGACGTCACCGCAGTGACGGGCGGCAGGATCGGTGCTGTTGTGTTGAGGCTGAGGGGGGCACAGGGCACAGGTGACAACACGTCGCGGCTGACGGCCTCCCTGTCATTGACCGGGGCGGTGCTCGATCTGGGTCCACGTGGGTTGCTTGCGTCCGATGTAGGTCTCGATGCCACCCTCGTGTCCGGCAGCAACAAGATCCAGGTGGACAAGTTGCTGCTGAAGACCGGCCGCTCGACATTTGATTTCGCGGGCTCGATCGGCCCGAAACCAGCCACCGTAGCAGCCGGTGACGAACCATCCTATCGCTATGATCTGACCAGTGACGGTTCGACGCTGTCGCCTTCGGAATCGCCCGAACCCGCTCTTAGCTTCATCGCCCGGATCGCCGGTGTCTATCAGACCAAAAGCCACAAGCTCCTGGCGGAGCAGATCGGGATCAGGTCCGGTCCCACAAGCGAGGCGTTGGGTACCGCGTCCGTCCAATTCGTCGACGGAAAGGCGCCGGGCGTGTCGATGTCCGTCAACATCCACGATATGCCGGTTTCCCACGTCAAGCAGTTGTGGCCTTGGTTTTCCGCGCGTGGCGCGAGGCTCTGGGTGCTGGAGAACCTGTTCGGGGGGCGCGTAGTCAATGCAAATCTGCAGTTCCAGGTGGTTCCAGGGCGGCTTGGCAATGGTGTCCCGCTAGGTCCCGACGAAGTATTTGGGCGCTTCCAGATTGAAGGATCACGCTTCGACACTGCCGGCCGCATTCCACCGATACGCGATGCTGTTGGCGTGGTTTCGTTCCATGGCAACGATGTCGATATCGCGCTGTCTTCGGGCACCGTCTTTATGCCCAGCGGCCGTACCGTGGCGGCCAGCAATGGCACGCTGACAGTGAAGGCGGCGAACCTGCCGCCTGTCATTGGTTCGCTTGACATCGATGTTGCCGGCGAGGCCCCGGCGATTGCCGAACTCGCGTCTTACGAGCCGATCAACGCCATGCGCCACGTCGGTTTCGCGGCGGAAGACCTGTCAGGTTCGGTGACGGGGCACGTAAGGGCGGATATCCCGCTTACGTCCGGGGTCGACACCTCGAAACTCGATTGGCTGGTGTCGCTTGATTACACGGGGCTTTCGCTCGCCAAGCCGTTCGAAGGCCAGACGGTCACCAACGCCGACGGCAGCATCACGGTGGCGCCCGACAAGGCCGTCATTTCCGCCAAGGCGCTGCTGAACGGCATCCCGGCTGAACTCGACCTGATCGAACCGCTCAAGGATGACGGTCCGCCGCGCAGCAGGAAAGTCGCGCTTGTGCTCGACGACAAGACGCGGGCAAGCGCCATGCCTGGCCTCTCGCCATTGCTTTCAGGCACGATCAAGGTGGCGATCGACAAGAGCGGCGATGGCAACCAGAACGTCTCGGCGGACCTGACCAATGCCAAGCTGGACATCCCCTGGGCGGGTTGGAGCAAGGGAGCTGGCATTCCTGCGAACGTCACCTTCGTGATGACGAAATCCGGCGACACCACCACGCTGTCCAATTTTGACCTGGGCGGAAAGACCTTCTCCATCGACGGCACCGTGGTGCTGGTCAACAACGGCTTGTCGTCGGCGCGGTTCAGCAAGGTCACGTTGAACAGGGACGATGATGTTGCCGTGTCGGTCAAGCGGTCGGGCAAGTCCTATGCGGTCGACATATCAGGCAGCGCGCTGGATGCGCGCTCGCTGATCAAGCAATTCACCTCGGATGTGGATACCGCCACCAAGGCCACTGGTACCGATGCGATTTCCGTCAGCGCCAATGTGGATTCCCTGACCGGCTTCCACGACGAGAAACTCTCGAATCTGAAGTTGGACTACAGTGCCGCGGGCTCCAGGGTGAACGGGCTGAAGGTCAGCGCCACGGCGAGTTCCGGTGCCGCCATAGCCATCAGCAACACGACCGGGGATGGCAGGCGCGCCCTCAACGTGAAGTCGGCTGACGCCGGGGCCATATTGCGGTTCCTCAACATCTACGAGCATATGGAAGGTGGCTCAATCACCTTGGCGCTGGCCGGTGCGAGCGACGGCCCGATGAAGGGCCAGGTGGATACCAGCGATTTCTTCGTGGTGAACGAGCCCAAGCTTGCATCGATCGTCTCGACCACGCCGGCTGGGGACAAGCGCAGCCTGAACGAGGCGGTCAAAGGCAATCTTGATACGTCGCGGGTCAAGTTCGAACGTGGCTTTGCCGAGATCGAAAAGGGTAGCGGCTATCTGAAACTGGCAAACGGCGTGTTGCGTGGCCCGCGTATCGGCACCACTTTTCAGGGCACGCTTTATGACCAGAACAACAACATGGACATGACCGGGACGTTCATGCCGGCCTATGGCCTCAACCGGATATTCGGTGAACTGCCGCTTGTCGGCGTTTTGCTCGGCAACGGCCGCGATCGCGGCCTGATCGGCGTCACCTACCGGCTGAAGGGCAATGCCAACAAGCCGGTCCTCGACATCAATCCACTGTCGGTGATCGCGCCCGGAATTTTTCGGTCGATCTTCGAGTATCGCTAGAGCATGATCCCGAAAAGTGGGAACGGGTTTTCGGAAAAGATCATGCTCAAACTAGAAGATAGAGCCTATTTATTCCATCGGGATGGAATAGGCTCTAGACCTTGATGACCCCGAAGCCGCGAATTCCATCCCGCTCATCGGGATGGATCAGTCCCGATCAGACTGGCCGCACCAGGATGTGTTTTTTCCTGCCCAGTGAGAGCTTTAGGACGTTTTCCGGACTCAGATCCTGAAGCGTCACCACACGGCGATCATCCGAAACCGGCTGGTCGTTGAGGCGCACCGCGCCACCCTGGATATGCCGTCGCGCCTCGCCGTTGGAGGCTGCGAGCCCCGCGCTGACGAACAAGGACAGAATGCCGACGCCGGCTTCCAGCGACGCCTTGGCGATCTCGATGGTCGGCAGGGATTCAGCAAGCGCACCTTCCTCGAACGTCTTGCGCGCGGTTTCGCTGGCCGCGCCCGCAGCTTCGCGGCCATGCAGCAAGGCGGTGATTTCGGTGGCGAGGATTTTCTTGGCCTCGTTGATCTCCGATCCGCCGAGCTTCTGCAGCCGTGCGACTTCGTCCAGCGGCAACGTCGTGTAGAGCTTCAGGAAACGGCCGACATCGGCGTCCTCGGTGTTGCGCCAGTACTGCCAGAACTCATAAGGGCTCAGCATCTCCGCATCGAGCCACACTGCGCCCGAGGCGGACTTGCCCATCTTGGCGCCGGATGATGTGGTCAGCAGCGGCGTGGTCAGCGCGTAGAGCTGCGCGTCCTCCATGCGGCGGCCAAGGTCGATGCCGTTGATGATGTTGCCCCACTGGTCGGAGCCGCCCATCTGCAACCGGCAGCCGAGACGCTTGTACAGCTCGACGAAGTCATAGGCCTGCAGGATCATGTAGTTGAATTCGAGGAACGACAGCGACTGTTCGCGGTCGAGCCGGAGCTTGACCGAATCGAAGGCCAGCATGCGGTTGACGGAAAAGTGCCGGCCGACATCGCGCAGGAAATTGACGTAGTTGATCTCCATCAGCCAGTCGGCGTTGTTGATCATGACCGCGTCCTTCGGACCGCCGCCGAATTTGAGGTAGGGAATGAAGTTGCGGCGGATGCCGGCGAGATTGTCGTCGATATCCTGAGGGGTCAGAAGCTTGCGCGCTTCGTCCTTGAAGGACGGATCGCCGATCATCGAGGTGCCGCCGCCCATCAGCGCGATCGGCCTGTGGCCGGTCTGCTGCAGCCAGTGCAGCATCATGATCTGGATCAGCGAACCGGCATGCAGGCTCTTTGCCGTCGCGTCGAACCCGATATAGGCGGTGACCGTCTCCTTGGCGAAAAGCTGGTCGAGGCCGGCATCATCCGAGGTCTGGTGGATGAAACCGCGCTCGCTCATCGTGCGCAGGAAGTCGGATTTGAAGGCGGACATGTTTTCTTTCCCGAAGGCTCCGGCCGATGCTGTTGACCGTGGCGTGCTTGAACGCGCGCGTTTAGCATCCAAGCGCGATCAGCAAAAGTGGAATCCGGTTTTGCGTCCGATCGCGCTTGGTGGCGGAATCGGCGATCAGCAAAAGCGGAATCCGGTTTTGCAGAAGATCGTGCTTCAAGGGATGCATTCCTGATCAGCAAAAAGTGACAATCCGGTTTTGCGCACTGTCCAACACGTCAGACAGCGAATGGCGTTGCACGACCGGATTTGCAACGGTTGTGAGCACATATCAACGATCCCTGAAACGATGCAGCATAGGGCGCGGATGCTTGCGTCATCGTTTCCGCTGGCGTAATGAGGCGCCGCGCCGCCAGGTTCTTGCAGCTCAAAGTCTGGAATGGCACCGCACGGCACCCATCGAATGCCATATCCCGCGACAGAGCCTCACATGACATGCCGGACGCACTGATATCCATTGTCATTCCATGCCGGAACGAAGCGGCGAACCTGCCGCTTTTGCTGGATGAGATCGGCACGGCCATGACCGGGCGCGCCTTCGAGGTGATCGTCGTCAACGACGGATCGACCGACGAAACGGCCGACGTGCTTGCCGCGCAAGCGGCGCTGCGCCCATTTCCGCTTCGCCACCTCAGGCATGAGAAATCAGCCGGGCAGTCCCTGTCCCTGCGCTCCGGCGCATGGGCGGCACGGGGCGATATCGTCGCGACCATCGATGGCGACTGCCAGAATGACCCAAAGTACATTCCGGTGCTGGTCGATGCGCTACGGCAGGCCGGGCCGGGTTTCGGCGCGGCTCAAGGGCAACGCCTGAAGCGCCGCGACAGCAAGGTCAAGCAACTGGCCTCCCGTTTCGCCAACTGGTTGAGAAATGCCATCCTGCATGACGAGACGCGCGATACAGGTTGCGGCCTGAAGGCTGTTCATACCGACATCATCCGCAAACTACCGTTCTTCGATGGCACGCACCGGTTTGTTCCGGCGCTTGTCATCCAGGAGGGCTTCCGTGTTGTTCATTGCGACGTCGTCGATCGATCACGCCGGCACGGCAGTTCGAACTACGGAATTTTCGACCGCGGCCTGCAGGGCGCGCTTGATCTCGGTGGCGTCTGGTGGCTGCGCCGCAGGCGCCGCAGAATGCCAAAGGTAGAGGAAGTCAGCCATGGCTAACGTGCTTGAGGGACTGGCGAGCTGGATACACCAGGTTTTCGTGCTGCAGTTCGATGGCTGGGTCCTGCTCGGCTTCGTCGCGCAGTTCTTCTTCACCATGCGCTTCGTGGTGCAATGGGTCGCATCGGAGAAGGCGAAGCGCAGCGTGGTGCCGATCGCTTTCTGGTTCTTTTCGCTGTTCGGCGGCGGCCTGCTGCTCATCTATGCCATCCAGCGCAAGGACCCGGTTTTCATCGCGGGCCAGGCCATGGGCATGTTCATCTACATCCGCAATCTCTGGCTGATCGCCAACGAGCGGCGGGCGGCAGCGATGACGAAAGTCGACTGAACGGCCGTCGTCTTGAAGCAAACGGTTCGAGAGGCTGGGACAACGCCATGAACAGGAACTACATCTTTCTCTTCCTGTTCAGCGTGCTGATGACCGTTTCGGGATTGGCGGCGATGCCGCCGCTCGACCGCGATGAGCCTCGCTTCGTCCAGGCCACCAAGCAGATGGCCGAGACCGGCAATTATGTCGATATCCGGTTCCAGGAAGGCACGCGCTACCAGAAGCCGATCGGAATCTACTGGCTGCAATCAGCGGCCGTGGTCCTCAGTGGCCAGGGAGCCGAGGCGCCGATCTGGGTGTATCGCCTGGTTTCGGTCCTGGGTATCGCAATCGCCGTTGTCGCGACCGCCTGGACGGGTGCCAATCTCTTCGGCGCCAATGCCGGTGTCGCCGCCGGCCTTATCATGGCCGCGGTTTTCGCGACCGCCTTCGAGGGGCGGGACGCCAAGACCGATGCCATGCTTCTGGCCTGCTGTGTTGTGGCGCAAGGCGCGCTGGCGCAGATCTATATGGCTTCGCGCAGGAGCGAAGCCGTGCCCAGTCGTCTGCGATGGCTGTTCTGGATCGCGCAGGGCGCGGGGATCCTGATCAAGGGGCCGATCACGCCGCTGATATCGCTGTTGACCGTCGCCGCGCTATTCGCCTTCGAGCGCGACTGGCGGTGGCTGTCGAAGCTGAAGGCTGGGCGCGGTCTCGCACTCGTTCTCCTCATCGTTCTGCCCTGGCTCGCGCTCATCACCTGGAAAAGCGGTGGCGCTTTCCTGCAGCAGGCCGTCGGCAAGGATCTGATGGGCAAGGTCTCGCAGGGCGCGGAATCGCATGGCGTGCCGCCCGGCTTCTATATGCTGACCTATTCCCTGTTCATGTGGCCATTCGGCCTGATCGCGGTGGGCGCCGGGCTCCAGGGGATCAATCGGCTGCGCGACGATCCTCGGGTCCGCTTCTGCATCGCCTGGTACATTCCGTTCTGGCTTGTCTTCGAGCTGATCCCGACAAAGCTGCCGCACTATATCTTGCCGGCCTATCCCGCCATGGCTCTGCTGGTCGGCTGGCTCCTGACCCTGTCGCCACAGGACGCGAATGCGCCGCTGAAACGCTGGCAGGTATGGCTCTGGTGGGCGACCGCCTTTGGCCTGGGCACGGTCACGATCGGCCTCGCCGTGCTGTGCATTGGCGCGCCTATCTATCTCTCTCATACCTTTTCCTGGTGGAGCATTCCGGCGGCCGCCGCGATGCTTGCGGCCGGCTATCTGGCGTTCTCGCGCAAGCTGCAGGTTCCGGTCAGCCGCATCGGCGCCGCCGCCGTCTGTGCCGGCATTGGCTATGCCCTGTTGTTCGGCGTCATCGCGCCGTCCCTGAAACCCATCTGGCTGAGCCCGGCGATCGAAGCCGCCGTCAAAGCCAATCGCCTTTGCGACACGACGGTGCTGGCTTCGGCCGGCTTCCAGGAACCCAGCCTGGTGTTCCTGGTCGGCACGAACACGGTGCTGACCGATGTGAATGGTGTCGCCCGACATCTGCTTGCCGATCCTGCCTGTGCACTGGCGCTGGCGCCGGTGAAACAAGAACAGGAACTGAATGGCGTCTTGGCGAGGCAGGGCAAGTCGGCGAACCGCGTCGCCATGATCGACGGCATCAACTATTCGTCAGGAGAAAAGATGTCTCTCGGCCTTTACCGGGTGGTCCAATGACGGCTCTTCGATGATAGAGTCCGGCTCCAAATGCTGGTGAAATCGCGCCCGCCCATTTCCGCCGCGCTGCTTGCGATGCCGCGCCGATCCGTCGATAATTTTCGCGACACACTCCGCATCGCGAAAAAGCGCTTTGTCGCGCGTCCGGCCACGTATCCGCACATCAAGTGGCCGGTTTGGCTGCTGGTCTGGGTCCTGCTGACGGCGGCTGCGTTCGTTCGCCTCGATCTGCCCGCGGGAATGCTTCGGGATCAATGGTCGCCGGGTTTTGTCCGGCTTGCGGATTTTCTCACACAATTCGCGCTTGGTGGCTGGTACCTCATACCCGCTGCACTTTTGCTCGTCGTCGCCAACCTCGCCGATTGGCGAAGCCTTTCACGACGAGCGCTGATGCTCGCCTACAATTGGACTTCGCTGGCCTTCCTGGTGCTGTGTTCGGTTGGCCTGTCCGGCCTGGCCGTCAATGTGCTGAAATATGCAATCGGCCGGGCACGCCCGTCGCATTTTCAAGAGTTTGGCGTTCTGTCCCTGCACCCCTTCGCAATGGATGCAAGCTTTGCCGGATTCCCATCCGGCCACGCCACCACCATGGGCGCCGTCTTTGGTGTCGCTCTTCTGCTGTTTCCCAAGCGCTGGTACATCGCCTTGGCGGTGACCGCATGCATAACGTCGACGCGGGTTTTCGTCGGCGCACACTATCCGAGCGACACGGTCGCCGGCTTCGGGCTTGGCTTCGCCTTTGCGGTGGCTTCCGCACTGGTCTTTGCCCGCCTTGGTTTCATATTTCGTCAGATGCGGTCTGGGCTTCCGGTCCGCAAGAAGACGTTTCGGCTGGCATGGTTCGATGAAGCGAAGCGGAATAGGTAGAGCATTCGCCAGGCTCTGAGCCTGGCTGGCAGAAGCCCCGATTTCAGGTGTTGTCCAGCCCGCCGTAGGATCTTACCAATTTGGCCATGTCGGGCGAGTTGGGCTCTTCGTTTTCCATGCCCTCGGCAACGCCGACGCGGTCGGCGACCGGACGGTTCTGGCTGACTTTCCACTTGCCGCGCATGTCCGTGATCTCGATCTCCAGCCCGACAATGCCCTTGATCTGCGATTGGATGAACGAGGCTGGAGCATCGGTGACTGCCCAGGGAGCTTCGCGACGGCCTTCCTGGGACGCGGTCAACTCCGTGATCTGCTGCGCCAGCCAGTCCTGGTCCTCGATCACCCTGACCATGCCGCGCACCTGGACCATGGCGTAGTTCCACGTCGGCACGACCTTGCCGGTCTCGCGCTTGGTCTCGTACCAGGACGGCGTCACATAGCTGTCCACGCCCTGGAAAACGATGAGCACGGGCGATGCCGGATTGTCCGCCAGAAGACGCCATTGCGGATTGGCCCGGGCAAGATGCGCGCGCAGCCGGCCGTTTGGCGGCACGTCGGCGTCGAGCAGGAACGGGAGCAGGTTCGCGACCGGCCCCTCCGATCCATTGGAAATCAGCATGCCGAGCGGGTGTGCTCTTATCAGCCCGCGCAGCACGTCCGGCCGTATTTCCTGGAAAAGAGGGGGCTCGTACATCGCGATCCCTTGACCTTTCTTACCTCAGCCGCTTCGGCCGTGGATCCGACAATTCGCCGGCAAGCCGGCGGTCGAGATAATCAGCGCATTCCTCCAGCAGAAGATCGGCGTCGTTGGCGAAGAAATGGTTCGCTCCCGGCAACGTCTTCTGGGTGATGGTGATGCCCTTTTGCGTGTGCAGCTTGTCGACCAGGCCCTGGACATCCTTTGGCGGCGCCACCTTGTCGGCATCGCCATGGATGATGAGGCCGGACGAGGGGCAGGGCGCCAGGAACGAGAAGTCGTAGGTGTTGGGCTGCGGTGCGATCGAGATGAAGCCTTCGATCTCCGGCCGGCGCATCAGAAGCTGCATGCCGATCCACGAGCCGAACGAATAGCCCGCGACCCAGCAGCTCTTGGAATCCGGATGCAGCGACTGGACCCAGTCGAGCGCCGCGGCGGCATCCGACAATTCGCCCGTGCCGTGGTCGAACTCGCCCTGGCTGCGGCCGATGCCGCGGAAATTGAAGCGAAGCGTGGTGAAATTCCGCTTCTGGAACATGTAGAAGAGGTCGTAGACGATCTTGTTGTTCATCGTGCCGCCGAACTGGGGGTGCGGGTGCAGGACGATGGCGATCGGCGCGCTCTTTTCCTTGGACGGCTGATAGCGGCCTTCCAGGCGACCAGCCGGACCGGTAAAAATGACCTCAGGCATAAAATACTCCACTTGGCATACGAATGCGCGGCGCCCGGAACAACTCTTCCTCTGGCCTTGACGCAGGGCGAGCGTCTTCTTAGAAGCTAGTTTAGAATTGTTCAAAACTGGATGGCCAAAAAACAGCTCGTCCATCCACGCCGCAAGCCGCGTAAATAGGACGGCTCGCCTTGGAATTTCAAGGAAATAACGCGATAGCCTCGCTGAACGGCTTTTGACGGGATCAATTGAAGGCAAATGACCGCGACACGCGCCTATCTCGACTACAATGCCAGCGCGCCGCTGCTAGACTCGGCGCGTGAGGCCATGGTTGCGGCGCTCGACATGTCGGCCAACCCGTCGTCGGTCCATGCTGAGGGACGCGCGGCACGGCGGCTGATCGAGAATGCCAGGCGCGATGTGGCGTCGGTGGTCAACGCCAGGCGCGAGCATGTTGCGTTCACCTCCGGCGCAACCGAAGCGGCCTCGACATTGCTGACCCCGGATTGGCAGATGGGACGTGGCTCGGTGCGTATGAGCCGTCTTTACGTTTGCGAGGCAGATCACCCTTGCGTCTTGAACGGCGGGCGCTTCCCTGCGGCGCTGGTCACGCGGATCGGCGTTGACGCCGACGGTGTTGTCGATCTCGGCGCATTGGCGGCGGCTCTTGCCGCGCATGACAAGACTGAAGGCCTGCCGCTTGTGGCTGTTCATGCAGCCAACAACGAGACCGGCGTCATCCAGCCTGTCGATCGCATCGCCGAGATCGTCAAGGCGGCGGGCGGCGTCCTGGTAATCGACGCGGTTCAGGCCGCAGGGCGAATTCATATCGACATGTCAGCCGGTTACGGCGATTACCTGATTCTGTCCTCGCACAAGATCGGCGGCCCCAAGGGTGTCGGCGCCGTCATCGCCTTGTCCGATCTGATGATGCCGAAGCCGCTGATCAACGGAGGTGGCCAGGAGAAGGGCCATCGCGGCGGCACCGAGAACCTGCCCGGGATTGCCGGGTTCGGGGCGGCGGCGCGGGAAGCTCTGGCCGGGCTCAAGGACATCGACAGCGTGCGGCATCGCCGCGACGAGATCGAGACCATCGTCAAAACCCTGGTGCCCGACGCGGAAATCTTTGGAACCGGCGCGACACGGCTTGCCAATACGACATTCTTCGCTATTGCGGGCGTCAAGGCTGAAACGGCGCAGATTGCCTTCGATCTCGCTGGTGTCGCCCTGTCGGCGGGCTCAGCATGCTCTTCGGGCAAGGTCGGGCCAAGCCATGTGCTGAAGGCCATGGGCCATGGCGACAGCCTTGGAGCCCTGCGTGTTTCGATTGGTGCGGCCACAAGCGCCGAGGACATCGCATTGTTTCGGGCGGCCCTTGCAGGAATAGCGTCCCGCCGGGCAGTCAGGGAACAGGCCGCTTGAACGCGGCAGAAATGAATTCGGGCTCCAGGGCCTGGTAGAGCCGTGCGTTTCGAGCTGGCCGGGTGAAATTCCGGCGGAAACGCACTATATGGAACTTACGCCGCCTCCGGCGCCCTCGGGTGCTGTTTGGCGATGCCATAGTTTGAAAACTGTCGGGCCTTGACCCCGGCGTGGATGGAGAACGCTGATGCCTGCTGTGCAGGACACGATCGATCGGGTCCGAAAGATCGACGTCGACCAATACAAATATGGGTTCGAGACCGAAATCGCTGTCGACAAGGCTCCGAAGGGCCTGAGCGAAGAGATCATCCGATTCATTTCGGCGAAGAAGGACGAGCCGTCCTGGATGCTGGAATGGCGTCTGGAAGCGTATCGGCGCTGGCTGACGCTGGAAGAGCCGACCTGGGCGCGCGTCAACTATCCAAAGATCGATTTCCAGGACATCTATTTCTATGCGGCGCCGAAGAGCACGCCCGGCCCGACGTCTCTGAGCGACGTCGATCCCGAACTGCTGAAGGTCTACGAGAAGCTCGGTATCCCGTTGCGGGAGCAGGAAATCCTCGCCGGCGTGCAGAAGACCGATGCCTCGGAACTCGAGGAAGTCAGCGACAATGTCTACAAATCGGGCCGCGTCGCTGTTGATGCGGTGTTCGATTCCGTTTCCGTCGTCACCACCTTCAAGAAGGAGCTGGCGCAGGCCGGCGTCATCTTCTGTTCGATCTCGGAAGCCATCCGCGAGCATCCGGAACTGGTGAAGAAGTATCTCGGTTCGGTCGTGCCGACTTCCGACAATTATTACGCGACGCTGAATTCCGCTGTGTTCACCGACGGTTCCTTCGTCTTCGTGCCCAAGGGCGTGCGCTGCCCGATGGAACTGTCGACCTATTTCCGCATGAACGAGAAGAACACCGGGCAGTTCGAGCGCACGCTGATCATCGCCGAGGAGGGGGCTTACGTCTCCTATCTCGAAGGCTGCACGGCGCCGCAGCGCGACGAAAACCAGCTTCACGCCGCCGTGGTCGAACTGGTGGCACTCGACGATGCCGAGATCAAATACTCGACGGTGCAGAACTGGTACCCCGGCGACGCCGAGGGCAAGGGTGGCATCTACAACTTCGTCACCAAGCGCGGCGACTGCCGTGGCGACCGTTCGAAGATCTCGTGGACTCAGGTCGAGACGGGTTCGGCTATCACCTGGAAATATCCGAGCTGCATCCTGCGCGGCGACGATTCGTCAGGCGAGTTCTATTCGATCGCGGTGTCGAACGGTTACCAGCAGGTCGATAGTGGCACCAAGATGATCCACCTCGGCAAGAACACGTCGAGCCGCATCATTTCCAAGGGCATCGCCGCCGGCTTCTCGCAGAACACCTATCGCGGCCAGGTCTCGGCGCACCGCAAGGCGACCAATGCTCGCAATTTCACCAACTGTGACTCCCTGCTGATCGGCGACCAGTGCGGCGCGCACACCGTGCCCTACATGGAGGCCAAGAACTCGACGGCGCAGTTCGAGCACGAGGCGACGACCTCCAAGATTTCCGAGGATCAGAAATTCTACGTCATGCAGCGCGGCATCCCGGAAGAAGAGGCGATCGCGCTGATCGTCAACGGCTTCGTCAAGGACGTCATCCAGCAACTGCCGATGGAATTCGCCGTCGAGGCGCAGAAGCTGATCGGCATCTCGCTCGAGGGAAGCGTGGGATGACCGGGGAGGCATGGTTCAGGCCGAAGCGCTTCGGCTACGGGGCAACGCCCACCAACTGGAAGGGGTGGGCCTTTGTCGGCCTGTTCGTCCTTGTCATTGTGGCCGTGGTGCTTGTCTCGATTGCAAAGGCAATACCGGCCTGGCTTACCGCCCTCATTATTCTTGCCCTCACGGGCGCAATCATATCGTTCATCAAAGCCAAAACCGACGGCGAATGGCGCTGGCACTGGCACTGAACGGGAACTTTTTGAAACGGACCGAAAATGCTTGAGATCAAGAACCTGCATGCCCGCATTGCCTCGACCGGCACGGAGATCATCCGCGGCTTGAACCTGACGGTGAAGGCCGGCGAGGTCGCCGCCATCATGGGGCCGAACGGCTCCGGTAAATCGACGCTGTCCTACATCCTCGCCGGTCGCGACGACTACGAGGTCACCGAGGGCGACATCCTTTATAACGGCCAGTCGATCCTCGAAATGGATCCGGCCGAGCGCGCCACCGCCGGCATCTTCCTCGCCTTCCAGTATCCGATGGAGATACCGGGCGTGGCGACGATGGAATTCCTCAAAGTGGCGATGAACGAGCAGCGCAAGGCGCGCGGCGAGGAGCCGCTCAAGATTCCGGAATTCCTCAAGCGCGTGAAGGAAGCCGCCGCCTCGCTCAACATGGACATGGCGATGCTGAAGCGGCCGCTCAATGTCGGTTTCTCCGGCGGCGAGAAGAAGCGCGCCGAGATCCTGCAGATGAAGCTGCTGGAGCCAAAGCTGTGCGTGCTCGACGAGACGGATTCCGGCCTCGATATCGACGCCTTGAAGATCGTGTCCGACGGCGTCAACGCGCTGCGTTCCCCGGAGCGCGCCATCGTCGTCATCACCCACTATCAGCGCCTGCTCGATCACATCGTGCCGGACACGGTGCACGTGCTCTACAAGGGGCAGGTCATCAAGTCGGGCGACAAATCGCTGGCACTCGACCTCGAAGCCAATGGCTATGCCGGTGTGATCGGCGAAGCCGCGTGAGATGCCAGAAGGCAGGGCGAAACTGATGAATATGCATACACAACCGCAGCGGACGCTGGCTGAAACGGCGATCATCGACGCTTTCGGCGAGCGGTTGTCGCTGCTGCCGGGCGATGGCGCCGTGACGCTGAAGCGCGACGACGCGATCGAGGCGATCAAGAGCGGCCTGCCGACGCGGCGCGTCGAATCCTGGCACTACACCGACCTGCGCCGTCTGTTGACGTCGGTGCCGGATTTCGATCCGACGGCCAGCGTGAGGGCCGTAGCGCCGATCGTTGACGGTTCTGCCGTCCTGCCCCTCCTCAACGGCGTGTCGGCGACAAAAGTACCTGCAATCGAAGGCGTCACCATTCAACGTCTGTCGGAAAAACTGACCGACGGCAGCATCGCTGCGGGGCTTGATCCCTATGGAACCGACGATGCGATCGGCGCCCTGAACACCGCTTTTGTCGCCGACGGCTATTTCGTCGACATCGCTGACGGCGCCAGGCTGGAAAAGCCGATCGAATTGCAGAACCTGCAGGCCGGCGGCCAGACGCATGTGCGTCTTCCGGTGCGCGTCGGCGCCGATGCCCGGGCGACCATTGTCGAGCGCCAGTCGGGCGAGGGCAGTGGCTTGGCAAGTTCGGTCAGCCAGCTTGTGCTGGGTGAGGGTGCCGAAGTGATGTGGCTCATCGTGCAGGAGCAGCCGGAAACGGCCACGCATCTTGCCCAGTTCAAGGCGCATCTCGGCAAGAATTCGAAGCTGACGCTGTTCGTCATGAACGCTGGCGGCAAGCTTGTACGCCAGGAGATCGTCGTGAAGACGACCGGCGAAGGCGCCGACTTCAAGCTGCGCGGCATCAACCTGCTTGCCGGCGACACCCATACCGACGTGACCATGGTGCTCGACCACGCCGTGCCGCGCACCACGTCGACGGAAATCATCCGCAACGTGGTTACAGGGCGGGCGCATGGCGTGTTCCAGGGCCGCATCAACGTCCATCAATACGCCCAGAAGACCAACGCCAAGATGGCCTGCAACACGTTGCTGCTGTCTGATGATGGCGAGTTCTCGACCAAGCCGGAACTCGAAATCTTCGCCGACGATGTTGTCTGCGGCCATGGCGCGACGGTCACCGAGATCGACCACGATCATCTGTTCTATCTGATGGCGCGCGGCGTTGACGAGAAGAGCGCGCGCGGCCTTCTGGTGAAGGCGTTCGTGGCGGAAGTGATCGAGGAACTGGACGACGAGACCATCGTCGACGCGCTGGAAGCGCGGCTCGACGGCTGGTTCGCGGCGCACGGGTGACTCTGATGAACGCACCGGGCAAGATCGGAGAATTCTACGACGTCGAAGCGATCCGTCGCGATTTCCCGATCCTGTCACGGGAAGTCTACGGCAAGCCGCTGGTCTATCTCGACAACGGCGCTTCGGCGCAGAAGCCGCAGGTGGTGCTGGATACGATCCAGCACGCCTACAGTCAGGAATACGCCAACGTCCATCGCGGCCTGCACTTCCTCTCCAATGCGGCGACCGACGCCTACGAGAAGGCGCGCGAAACGGTGCGTCGCTTCCTCAACGCGCCGAGCACCGACAACATCATCTTCACCTCCAACACTACCTCGGCGATCAACACCGTCGCCTATGGCTATGGCATGCCCAATATCGGCGAGGGCGACGAGATCGTGCTGTCGATCATGGAGCATCATTCCAACATCGTTCCCTGGCATTTCATTCGCGAGCGGCAAGGCGCGAAGCTGGTCTGGGTGCCGGTCGACGATCTCGGCGCATTCCACATCGAGGAATTCGAGAAGCAACTGACCAGCCGTACGAAGCTGGTGGCGATCACCCAGATGTCGAATGCACTTGGCACGGTGACGCCGATCAAGGAGATCGTGCGCATCGCGCATGCGCGTGGAATTCCCGTGCTCGTCGACGGCAGCCAGAGCGCCGTCCACATGCCGATCGACGTGCAGGATCTCGATTGCGATTTCTTCGTCTTCACCGGCCACAAGGTCTACGGTCCCTCGGGCATCGGCGTGCTCTACGGCAAGAAGGACATTCTCGCGGGCATGCGGCCCTTCATGGGCGGTGGCGAGATGATCGAGGAGGTGACGGAAGACATCGTCACCTACAACGAGCCGCCGCATCGTTTTGAAGCGGGCACGCCGCCTATCGTCCAGGCGATCGGACTGGGTGCCGCGCTCGACTACATGGAAAGTGTCGGCCGCGACCGCATCGCCGCGCATGAGGCCGATCTGAAGGACTATGCCCATGAGCGGCTGCGCGCCATCAACTCGCTGCGCATCTTCGGCGACGCCCCGGGCAAGGGCGCCATCATCTCCTTCGAACTGCAAGGTATTCATGCCCATGACGTGTCGATGGTGATAGACAGGCAGGGCGTTGCAGTCCGCGCCGGCACGCATTGCGCCCAGCCGCTGTTGAAACGGTTTGGCGTAACCTCCACATGCAGGGCATCGTTCGGCATGTATAATACCAGGGCCGAAGTCGACGCTTTGGCCGAGGCGCTTGAAAAAGCGCGAAAGTTTTTTGGGTGACGACCATGGATGATGCGACCATCGCTGCAGAGACCGCTCCGGAAACGGCAGCCAACCCGCTGGTTTCCGCCTCGGCCATTCCGGCCGACGAACTGGCACGGCTGACCGACGACATCGTCTCGGCGCTGAAGACGGTCTACGACCCGGAAATCCCCGCCGACATCTACGAACTCGGCCTCATCTACAAGATCGACATCGAGGACGACCGCTCGGTCAAGATCGACATGACGCTGACCGCTCCCGGCTGTCCGGTCGCCGGCGAAATGCCCGGCTGGGTGGAGAATGCCGTTGGCGCTGTCGAAGGCGTGTCCGGCGTTGAGGTCAACATGACCTTCGATCCGCCCTGGTCGCCTGACCGCATGTCGGAAGAGGCGCAAGTCGCGGTTGGCTGGTACTAGCGTCGAGCCGGACAATGGTTGGTACACTTGCGCCAGTAGTAAAACTTCACCATTTTAGGTGAGGAATCATTCGGCAGGCCTTGAACCTGCATGGAATGGAGAAGGAAGAAGATGGGACGCTTCGCCGTCATCACGATGACCGAAAAGGCCGCCGACCGGGTGCGCGAGATTGTCGCGACCCGAGAAAATGCGCATGGCATTCGCCTGGGCATCAAGAAGGGCGGCTGCGCCGGCATGGAATACACGGTCGATCTGGTGACCGAGCCCAACACCAAGGACGACCACATCGAGCGCGACGGCGCGCATGTCTATGTCGCTCCCGAGGCAGCCCTTTTCCTGTTCGGCACCGAAATGGACTTCGAGCAGACGACACTGCGCACCGGCTTCACCTTCCACAACCCGAACCAGAGTTCGGCCTGCGGCTGCGGCGAATCTGTCGAACTGAAGCCTGCCGATCTCAAGGCGCTGGCAGAGGCACGCACTTCAGCCTGATTTTCCTTCGCCCCGTTTACGGGGAGAAGGTGGCCCGAAGGGCCGGATGAGGGGCCGAGCAGGCCCTGCAGTGTTCGCGCTGCCCCCATATGCCTGCCGGCATCTTCTCCCGTAAACGGGGCGAAGACAGTCACTCCACCCACATTCCCGTCCGTTTGTGCCAGTCGGCGATCGATTCTTCCGGGTAGACATCGAACGTCTTGTCGCCTTTGCCGACCACTGGTTCGACCCAGTTCGCCTTGTATTTCAACATCAGATGCACTCGGCTCGGCGGAATGGGCAGATCATTGTCGACTGCCGAAGCGAAGGGATGCACCAACTCGGGCCATGTCGGATCGTAGAGCCACAGCGCCGATCCGCATTTCCGGCAGAAATTCCGCTCGCCGGATGATATCTCGCAATGCGGATGTTCGTCGTCTTCGATCTTTGCCCGATAGACGCCGATGTTTCTCTTTCCCCGGATGTTCAAGGTTTCGCTGTCGGCGCCCAGATTGATGGCGAAGCCGCCGCCACCCTGCTGTTTGCGGCAGATCGAGCAGTAGCAGAGCATGAACGGCGCCGGCGTATGGCTTTCCACTTCGAAGCGCACGGCATTGCACCGGCAGGAACCCTTGAGCAGAAGCGGCATGGCAAAACTCCGGTGAATTCCCGTCAACTTGTCAGCATCGTTTTGGTTGCGACGATGACAGGGCTTAAACCCGGTGACATGATCGCCGGATGGACAATGAACGCATAGAAGAACTTTTCCAGAGCCTCGGCTCGGTCAGCATCAGAAAACTGTTTGGCGGCAAGGGCATCTACTCGGACGGCGTCATCGTCGCCATCGTGCTGCGCGGCGAATTGATGCTGAAGGCGGATGAGCAGAGCGCCGGCGATTTCGAAGCCGCCGGCTGCGTGCAGTGGACCTATACTGGCTCCCGCCACGGCAAGCTGGTCTCCATGCCCTATTGGAGCGTTCCCGACAGTGCCTTTGACGATCCCGATGAGATGGCGATGTGGGCGCGCCGGGCCTATGAGGCTGGGCGGCGGGCGGGGAAGTAGATTCCCACAAGCGCCAGGCGGCCCCCTCATCCGGCCGCTTTGCGGCCACCTTCTTCCCGAGGGGAGAAGAGGTCGATGTCGGCGCTGCAAACTCCTCTCCCCAAGGGGAGAGGTCGGATTGCCCTGAATTGCTCTTTGCAATTCGGTCTTGGCAATCCGGGTGAGGGGGCCTTCGCTGCGAACCTACAGCGCCTTCGCAATTCTCGCCGCCAGCCGCGCATTGTTCTCGACCAGCGCGATGTTGGTCTTCAGGCTGCGGCCGCCGGTCAGTTCGAGGATCTTCGACAGCAGGAACGGCGTCACCGCCTTGCCGGTGATGTTCTGCGCCACTGCGGCCTTCTGCGCCGCTTCGATATAGCCCGCCATCTCGCCGGCGGGGATTTCGTGGTTCTCCGGCACCGGATTGGCGATCAGCACGCCGCCGCCAAGCCCGAGCGCCTGTCGGGTCTTGTAGAAATGCGCGATGTCTTCTGGCGTATGCAGGGTCAGCGGCGCGCGGAAGGGCGAATGGCGCGACCAGAAGGCCGGCATCGTCTCGCAGCCATGGCCGACAACCGGCACGCCGCGCGTCTCCAGCACCTCGAGCGTCTTTTCGATGTCGAGGATCGCCTTGGCGCCGGCCGACACGACGATGACAGGCGTGCGCGCCAGTTCGTCAAGGTCGGCGGAGATGTCAAAGCTCTTCTCGGCGCCCTTGTGCACGCCGCCAATGCCGCCGGTGGCGAACACTTTTATCCCGACCATATGGGCAGCGATCATAGTGGCGGCGACTGTTGTGCCGCCGGTGCGTCCCTGCGCGACCGCGAAGCCGAGATCGGCGCGCGACAGCTTCATCGCGTCGCCGGTCATCGCCAGCGACTCCCGCTCGCCATCCGAAAGCCCGATCTTGATGCGGCCAGCGACCACGGCGATCGTCGCCGGCACGGCGCCGCCATCGCTGATGATCTTTTCGACATCGGCCGCCATGGCGCCATTGTCGGGGTAGGGCATGCCGTGGGTGATGATGGTGCTTTCCAGCGCCACCACTGGCCGGCCGGCGGCGAGTGCCTCCGCTACCGGCGCGTGAATATCGATGAAGGGGCGGGCGGTCTCTGGGGTCATGTTATCTCCAATCCGAAGTGCCAGGCGTCCATACAGGACGCGTAAGCAGACTTCAGCACTGTGAATTTGCCGGTCTCATGCCACTTCCTGCGCATCGGGCACAAGGGCCAGTGCTGCGGCAAAGCTGGCTGCATTGAAATCCGGAACGGCATTGGCGCTTTCGATCGCGAGTGTCGCAGCCGCGATGCCTTCACGCAACGCAGCACGCAACGGCACGCCATGCAACAGTGCTGCAACTGTCGTACCTGCCAGCGCGTCGCCGGCGCCGGTCACATCCGTAACCTTTCTCGGAGGCGGCGGCAGGATCGAGAAGGTGCCGGCCTGGTCGAAGCCGAGCATCGGATTGCCGCCCGCTGTTACCACGCCGCTTTTGAGCCCCGCACGTCGCAGGCCGTCGACGATGCCTTGTTCTGCCGTACCGGCGCCCACGCCGGCCAGGGCGAGCGCCTCGCGGCGGTTCATGAATACGACAGCCAATCTGTCGAGCACAGGCATCAACCGCACGATCTTGGCCGGTGAAATGGCAATCGCGAAAATCGGCTTGCCGGCGGCAAGCGATGCCAGCCGCTCCAGCGCGGTTGACGGCAGGTTCGCGTCGCAGAAGACGGCATCGGCGGCGTTGATGGCCTCGCGTACCTTGGCGCGGCGGATTTGCTTGGGAAACGCCAGATCGTACAGCGCCATGTCGGCAAAGCCGACGATCAGCTCGCCGTCACGATCGAGCAGCGCCGTATAGCTCGGCGTCGTCCGGTCGAGGAAAACCGCGGAAAGATCGATAATACCCGCCCTGTCGATGGCCGCTGACACCGTCTCGGCCGCGGCGTCGCCGCCGCGCACGGAAAGCAGCGACGCCGATACGCCGCGCCGCACGGTGCTTCGCAAGGCATTGAAGACGCCGCCGCCGACATCCTCGCGCATCGTGCCGGGGTTTGAAGCGGCGGGCACATAGTCTCCCGAAACCTGACCGCGCCGGTCGATGTGGGCGCCGCCTATCGCAAGGATTTTCGGGGATTTCACCATGCTGGCCATGTGACCTTTCTGTTTGCGCGGCTCGGACATTAATGCATGTCGCGCCCCAAGTGCGCGGCCCGACGCGTTCTAGATCGCCCGGCGCAACCTCGCAACCGAAGGTGCGATTCGGAAGAACGCGGATTGGGCCAGCGTCGGTCAGACCGGGCAGGCTTGGGCCAAAATTATGAAACAAAAATGGAACATGTGGAGATAACGATGTATTTTCAGAGAGTTAGAGGCTCTTGCCAAATGAGAACAAAAAAGGTACAAAGCAACAGGGATAACGGATTGTCCGGCCTTCATTGACGACCAAGGGGTGATGTATCATGGCTCAGAATACTTTGCGGCTTGTAGAGGATAAGGCAGTGGACAAATCAAAGGCTCTGGATGCGGCGCTGTCGCAAATCGAGCGGGCTTTCGGCAAGGGCTCGATCATGCGGCTCGGCGCGAACGAGCAGGTCGTCGAGATCGAGACCGTGCCGACCGGCTCGCTTGGCCTCGACATCGCGCTTGGCGTCGGCGGCCTGCCGCGCGGCCGCATCATTGAAATCTATGGGCCGGAAAGCTCGGGCAAAACGACGCTGGCGCTGCACACCGTTGCCGAAGCCCAGAAGAAGGGCGGCATCTGCGCCTTCGTCGATGCCGAGCACGCGCTTGACCCGGTCTATGCCCGCAAGCTCGGCGTCGATCTGGAGAACCTTTTGATCTCGCAGCCTGACACTGGCGAGCAGGCGCTGGAAATCTGCGACACGCTGGTGCGTTCCGGAGCCATCGACGTGCTGGTGGTCGATTCGGTCGCGGCGCTGACGCCGCGCGCCGAAATCGAGGGCGAGATGGGCGATTCGCTGCCGGGCCTGCAGGCCCGGCTGATGAGCCAGGCACTGCGCAAGCTGACCGCCTCGATCTCGCGCTCCAACACCATGGTCATCTTCATCAACCAGATCCGCATGAAGATCGGCGTCATGTTCGGTTCGCCCGAAACCACCACGGGTGGCAACGCGCTGAAATTCTATGCTTCGGTGCGCCTCGACATCCGCCGCATCGGCTCGGTCAAGGATCGCGACGAGGTCGTCGGCAACCAGACCCGCGTCAAGGTGGTCAAGAACAAGCTGGCGCCGCCCTTCAAGGTGGTCGAGTTCGACATCATGTACGGCGAAGGCGTCTCCAAGACCGGCGAACTGGTCGATCTCGGCGTCAAGGCCGGCGTGGTCGAGAAGTCGGGCGCCTGGTTCTCCTACAATTCGCAGCGTCTGGGCCAGGGTCGCGAGAACGCGAAACTGTTCCTGCGCGACAATCCCGATACGGCGCGCGAGATCGAGCTTGCACTCAGGCAAAATGCCGGTCTGATTGCGGAAAAATTCCTCGAGAATGGCGGCTCGGAAGGTGGCGACGACGGTTTCGAGGATGAAGCCGGCGCGATGTAGCCTGCAAGCAATGCCTGCAAGCACATATTGAGTTCGTGTATTCCCGTTTGAGTTTGCGTATTAATGCGTTTCAAGCCGCCGGCCTTAGGGTCGGCGGTTTTGCGTTTTGGCCGATTCGAACCGCTGGGGACGGGCGCGATCTGGACCCATTTCGTGTTTCTGGACAGGGTGCGGCGTGATCGCTAAAAGGCCAAAGTCTATCTTCTAAAGACGCAAAGCCCATTTTCCGCCGGCGGGCCGGCGGTTCTCTCGAAAAGGCAGCATTCATGAGTGGCGTGAACGAGATCCGGTCGACATTTCTCGACTACTTCCGCAAGGAGGGTCACGAGATCATCGCGTCGAGCCCGCTGGTGCCGCGCAACGATCCGACGCTGATGTTCACCAACGCCGGCATGGTGCAGTTCAAGAACGTCTTCACCGGTCTCGAGAAGCGGCCCTATTCGCGTGCCTCGACCGCCCAGAAGAGCGTTCGCGCCGGCGGCAAGCACAACGACCTCGACAATGTCGGCTACACAGCGCGCCACCTGACCTTCTTCGAGATGCTCGGCAATTTCTCCTTTGGCGACTATTTCAAGGAGCGCGCCATCGAGCTTGCCTGGAACCTGATCACCAAGGAATTCGGGCTGAACAAGGACAAGCTGCTGGTCACTGTCTATCACACGGATGACGAGGCTGCCGGCTTCTGGAAGAAGATTGCCGGCTTCTCCGACGACCGCATCATTCGCATTGCCACATCAGACAATTTCTGGGCGATGGGCGACACCGGACCTTGCGGGCCGTGCTCGGAGATCTTCATCGATCGGGGCGAACACATCTGGGGCGGCCCTCCCGGCAGCCCGGAAGAGGACGGCGACCGGTTCCTTGAATTCTGGAACCTGGTGTTCATGCAGTATGAACAGGTGACGAAGGACGAGCGCATCGATCTGCCGCGTCCGTCGATCGACACCGGCATGGGCCTGGAGCGCATGGCGTCCATCCTGCAGGGGGTGGAAAGCGTCTTCGAAACCGATCTGTTCCGTCATCTGATCGACGCGGCTTCATCCGCCATCGGGCACGGTCCCGACAAGGAGACGGTCGCGTCCTACCGTGTCATTGCGGATCATCTGCGCTCGTCCTCCTTCCTGGTCGCCGATGGCGTGCTGCCGTCGAACGAAGGCCGTGGTTATGTCCTTCGCCGCATCATGCGCCGCGCCATGCGTCACGCGCAGCTGCTCGGCGCCCGTGATCCGTTGATGTGGCGCCTGGTGCCGGCGCTGGTGCGTGAGATGGGCCAGGCCTATCCGGAACTGGTGCGCGGCGAACAACTGATCACCGAGACGCTGAAGCTCGAGGAAACGCGGTTCCGCAAGACGTTGGTGCGCGGCCTGGGCCTGCTTTCAGAGGCGACGGAAAAGCTGCATGCCGGTGACATGCTGGATGGTGAGACCGCCTTCAAGCTCTACGACACCTACGGATTCCCGCTCGATCTGACGCAAGACGCGCTGCGCCAGCGCAGCATCTCGGTCGATCTGGCCGGCTTCACCGATGCGATGGAGCGGCAGCGGGCCGAGGCGCGCGCTCACTGGGCGGGCTCCGGCGACGCGGCCACCGAGACGATCTGGTTCCCGGTGCGCGAGAAGGCGGGCGCCACCGAGTTCCTCGGCTACGAGACAGAGCAGGCGGAAGGCATCATCCAGGCGCTTGTCAGGGACGGCAAGACCGTAGACAGCGCCGGCAAGGGCGAAGCGGTTGCAGTGGTCGTCAACCAGACGCCGTTCTATGGCGAGTCCGGCGGCCAGATGGGCGACACCGGTGTCATCTCAGGCGAAGGGTTCTCGATCGAGATCACTGACACGCAGAAGAAGGCCGATGGACTGTTCGTTCATGTCGGCAAGGTGGTGAGCGGTACGGTCAAGACGGGCGTTGCCGTCGAACTGAAGGTCGACCATGCGCGCCGCTCCCGGTTGCGGGCAAACCATTCCGCGACGCACCTGATTCACGAGGCGCTGCGCGAGGTGCTGGGCACCCATGTCGCGCAGAAGGGTTCGCTGGTCGCGCCCGAGCGCCTGCGCTTCGACATCTCGCACAACAAGCCCATTTCGCCGGAGGATCTCGAAGAGGTCGAGCGCATGGCCAATGAGATCGTCGTGCAGAACGGCCCGGTGACCACGCGCCTGATGTCGGTCGACGACGCCATCGCCGAAGGCGCCATGGCGCTGTTTGGCGAGAAGTACGGCGATGAGGTGCGCGTCGTGTCGATGGGCACGGGCTTGCATGGCGTCAAGGCCAATCGGCCCTATTCGGTCGAGCTCTGCGGTGGCACGCATGTCAGGGCGACCGGCGATATCGGTCTGGTGCGTGTCGTGTCGGACAGCGCGGTCGCCGCCGGCGTGCGCCGCATCGAGGCGTTGACCGGCGAGGCCGCGCGCAAGCATCTCGACGAGCAGGACCGTCGCCTGAAATCCGTCGCCTCGACCCTGAAGATCTCGCCGGCCGACGTGCCGGCGCGTGTCGAGGCGCTGCTCGACGAGCGCAAGAAGCTCGAGAAGGAGTTGACCGAAGCGCGCAAGAAACTGGCGCTGGGCGGTGGTGCCGCGGCGGGCGCGCCGTCGGAGAACGAGACGGTGGCGGGCGTCGGTTTCCTCGGCAAGGCGGTCTCGGGTGTCTCGCCAAAGGATTTGAAGCCGCTCGCCGATGCTGGCAAAACCTCGCTGGGCTCCGGGGTCGTGGTCTTCGTCGGCGCCGGCGAGGACAACAAGGCCAGCGTCGTTGTTGCCGTCACCGATGACCTTGTCGGGCGCTTCAGTGCCGTCGATCTGGTGCGGGTGGCTTCAGCCGCATTGGGCGGGCAGGGCGGCGGTGGGCGGCCTGACATGGCGCAGGCCGGTGGCCCGGATGCTTCGAAGGCCAATGATGCGATTGCCGCGGTAAGGGCCGCACTCGAAGCCGCCTGAAAGCCACGACATGAACGTTCTCGTCCTCGGCGGCTATGGTTTGATCGGGGACGCAGTCGTTGGCCGTTTGCTCCGCGACGGTCATCATGTGTGCGGCCTTGGTCGCGATGTTGGGGATGCGCAACGACGCAGGCCAGCGGTTTGCTGGATCGCGGCCGACATGTCGCTGCTGCTTGCCGCTGAAGACTGGCTGCCGGTGGTTGCGGGCATGGATGCGGTCGTGAACGCGGCAGGCGCCTTGCAAGATGGCCCGCGGGACCGCCTCGACGCCGTTCACTGGCGTTCCGTGCTGGCGTTGGTCGCGGCATGTGAGCAGGCCGGTATCCGCCGTTTTGTGCAGATTTCCGCTGTTGGCGCCGACCCATCTTCGAAAAATCCCTTTTTCAGCACCAAGGCGGAAGGCGACAGGGCTGTTGCAAGCTCTTCGCTAGAGTGGACGATCCTGCGGCCGGGTTTGGTGATCGCGCCCGCCGCCTACGGCGGGACCGCGCTTTTGCGCGCCCTTGCGGCGTTCCCCGGTTTTGTTCCGGCCGTCATGTCGCGTCAGCCGATCCAGACAGTATCGGTCGTCGACGTCACTGAGGCGGTCTCACGGGCGGTCGCTGGATCCCTACCACCCCGCCTTGTCGTCGATCTCGTCGAGGCCAATGCCAGGCCTCTCGCCGATGTTCTCTCTGCCTTTCGTGCGTGGCTTGGTCTGTCGCCGGCGAAAGTCGTGCCGATGCCGACCATTCTCGGTCGGCTTGCGGGCGCCGTTGCCGATGGCCTTGGCATGCTTGGCTGGCGATCTCCTCTGCGCAGCGCGGCACTTGCCGCGCTGGGGCGCGGCGTGACAGGCAATGCCGCGCCCTGGAACGAAATTTCCGGCCATCCACTTCAGCCGCTTGAGGCAACGCTGGCCGACACGCCCGCACATGTCCAGGAACGATGGTTCGCACGCCTCTGGCTGCTGAAGCCTGTCATCCTTGCTTGCCTGTCGATGTTCTGGCTTGTCTCGGGCATCATCGGCCTGATCCGGCAAGAGGAGGCGGCGGATATTCTCGTTTCGCATGGCGTGCCGGGGAATTTCGCTGATATGTCGGTTCTTGCCGGCAGTGCCGCGGATATCCTTGTTGGCGCCGCGGCTGTGGTCCGGCCCTTCGCCCGGCGCGCGCTGCAGGCGATGATCGCGATCACGCTGTTTTATCTGGCGGCGGCGACGCTTCTCGTTCCCGAGCTTTGGCTCGCTCCGCTGGGGCCGCTGGTCAAGACAATCCCGACGCTTTGCCTGGTCCTTGTGGCGCTGGCGGTGCTCGACGAACGATGAGTCTCTGGATCGACATACTGCGCTGGGCGCATGTCATCGGTGCCACGGTTCTCTTCGGCACCGGCGCCGGTATCGCCTTCTTCATGCTCATGGCGCAGCGTACCGCGCGGCCTGATCTCGTCGCCCATGTCGCTGGTACGGTCGTCATCGCCGACACCATATTCACGGCCACGGCCGTCGTGATGCAGCCGATCACGGGTGTGTTGCTGGCACAGGCAATGGGGTGGCCGCTGTCCGAAGGCTGGATTGTGTTGTCCTTGCTGCTCTACGTCGCGACAGGCTTGTTCTGGCTGCCTGTTGTCTGGATTCAGATCCGGATACGAAATCTGGCGCGCCAGGCAGTCATCGAGAATGGACCGCTGCCAGCCGAGGAGAAGCGGCTTTTTCGCATATGGTTCGCTTGCGGCTTTCCTGCTTTTGCCGCCGTACTTGCGATCCTCTGGCTGATGGTCACCCGACCGGCAATCAATTTTTAGGTCGCGGCTGGCGCCAACGCCTGGGGCACGCGATCCAGTCTTGCATCGACTGACCTGTGCGGCGACGCGAGCCAATCAGTTTGTCGCAGGACCACTCGCGGCAAAGCTTGGGCGGGAAGCGATTCGCTCCCACCACGCCTGGATCTCGGGAAATTCGGCCAGCAGTCTTTGCCCTTCAGCGACCTTCAGAAAGTAACCAATGATGGGCGCGGCATGCAGGTCGGCCAGCGTCAATTCGGCTCCCATCAGCCACGATCCCTGCGCTTTCAGTGACGAAAGTACCCGCAGTGTGGCGGCCGCCCGCTGAAGCCCGGCGGCGATCAAGGCCTCGTCAGGCGCAGGCTTCTCCATCCGCTCGACGGCGACATCCCAGACCATCGACCGATACGCATAGGCGTCGAGCAGGCCGATCATCTGGTTCATGGTGGCGCGGGCGCGAGCATCCGTCGGCTGCAGGGCGGGGCCGGCAAAACCCTCATCGATATAGCGGGCGATGGCGCTGGTCTCGAAGAGGCGAAAGCCGTCATGCTCGAAGGCCGGGATACGGCCGAAGGGATGATGTTCGAGATACCAGCCGGGCACGCCATCCGCCGCGAAGACGTCGACCGGCACCAGCTCGTACTCGACGCCCTTTTCCTCGAGAGCAAGCCGGACGATCCGCACATAGACGCTGTAGTCAGCACCGTAGACGACCGGCTTGCCCATTTTTTCCCTCAGGTCCTGGCTGACGTTACGCCATCGCCTTCTGCAGGTTCTCGTCGATCTTGTCGAGGAAGCCGGTGGTCGACAGCCATGGCTGGTCAGGGCCGATCAGCAGCGACAGGTCCTTGGTCATGAAGCCCGACTCGACCGTCTGGATGCAGACCTTTTCCAGCGTCTCGGCAAAGCGCTTCAGTTCGGCATTGTCGTCGAGCTTGGCGCGGTGCGCGAGGCCGCGCGTCCAGGCGAAGATCGAGGCGATCGAATTGGTCGAAGTCTCCTCGCCCTTCTGATGCTGGCGATAGTGGCGGGTGACGGTGCCGTGCGCGGCTTCGGCTTCCACCGTCTTGCCGTCCGGCGTCATCAGCACCGAGGTCATCAGGCCAAGCGAGCCGAAACCTTGCGCAACCGTGTCGGACTGCACGTCGCCATCATAGTTCTTGCAGGCCCAGACGTAGCCGCCTGACCATTTCAGGCTGGAAGCCACCATGTCGTCGATCAGCCGGTGCTCGTACCAGAGCTTCTTCGACTTGAACTCGGCTTCGAATTCGGCCTCGTAGACTTCCTGGAAAATGTCCTTGAAGCGGCCGTCATAGGCTTTGAGGATGGTGTTCTTGGTGGACAAATAGACCGGATAGTTGCGCAGCAGGCCGTAGTTCAGCGAGGCGCGGGCAAACTCGCGGATCGATTCGTCGAGGTTGTACATGGCCATGGCGACGCCGGCGCCGGGCGCGTCGAACACGTCGTGCTCGATCACCTGGCCGTCCTCGCCAACGAACTTGATCGTCAGCTTGCCCTTGCCGGGGAAGCGGAAATCGGTGGCGCGGTACTGGTCGCCGAAGGCGTGGCGGCCGACGATGATCGGTTTGGTCCAGCCGGGCACCAGGCGGGGCACGTTCTTCATGATGATCGGCTCGCGGAAGATGGTGCCGCCCAGGATGTTGCGGATGGTGCCGTTCGGCGACTTCCACATCTTCTTCAGCTTGAACTCCTCGACGCGCTGCTCGTCGGGGGTGATCGTCGCGCATTTCACGCCGACGCCGTATTTCTTGATGGCGTTGGCCGAATCGATCGTCACCTGGTCGTTGGTGGCGTCGCGGTGCTCGATGCCGAGGTCGTAATATTCAAGCTTGAGGTCGAGATAAGGGTGGATCAGCTTGTCCTTGATGAACTGCCAGATGATGCGGGTCATCTCGTCGCCGTCGAGTTCGACGACCGGGTTCGCCACCTTGATCTTCGCCATGGAAAGAATGCCTCGTTGCTGGGAATATGGACGGCCTTGCCCGCGTGGCGTTCGGCCGGGGGAAGCCGCCCGTATATCAAAGCGCTTTTGGCCACGCAAACGGCGATCGGTCACGAATTGGAGGCCAGAGCCGTCGCTATTTGCGAAAGCTTCATTTTCCGGGCCGAATGTGTCAGGGACGCTGAAATGCCGCAAACAGCAGTTCATTGACAGCCATGCCAACCACTGAAGACGCCACCACCATTCCAGCCGCCGGCCCGGCGATCATCCTCGTCGAACCTCAGCTTGGCGAGAATATCGGCATGGTCGCACGCGCCATGGCCAATTTCGGCTTGGTCGAGCTGCGCCTCGTCAATCCGCGTGATGGCTGGCCGAGCGAGAAGGCGCGCGCGGCTGCAAGCCGCGCCGACCACGTTATCGACGCGGTCAGGGTATTCGACGATCTGGCCGCCGCGCTTGCCGACCTGAATTTTGTTTTCGCCACCACGGCAAGGCAGCGTGACGGCTTCAAATCTGTGCGCGGCCCGGTGGAAGCGGGCAGGATGCTGCGCGCCCGTCATGCAATGGGGCAACGCACAGGCATCCTGTTCGGGCGCGAACGCTTCGGCCTCTATAATGACGAGGTCGGTCTTGCCGACGAGATCGTCACCTTTCCGGTCGATCCTGATTTTTCCTCGCTCAACATCGCCCAGGCGGCCTTGTTGATGTCCTACGAGTGGATGAAGTCCGGCCTCGAGGACGAGACCAAAACCAATTTCTCCGGCCCCGACATGAAGCCGGCAAGCAAGGAAGAGCTGCACGGCCTGTTCGCCTATCTCGAAGGCGCACTCGAAGCGCGCGGCTACTTCCGCCCCGCGCCGAAGAAGCCGAAGATGGTCGACAATCTGCGCGCGGTGCTGACGCGCGCCAGCTTCGCCGAGCCGGAGCTGAAGGTTCTGCGCGGCATCATCTCGTCGCTCGACAGGTTCTCGCCGGCGATGCCGCGTGGCGATGGATCTCCCGGCGACGATCCAAGACGCTTGCCAGCAGCGGCGGCGCGCGCCCGCAAGGCGGAAGCGGCTGGCCTGGCGGCGCCCGACGCCAATGGCGACGACAATGACACGCCGCCGGCGGGCGGTAGGGGAACCGACAATGACTGAGCGGCCGATCCTGATGTTCGATTCCGGCGTCGGCGGCCTTACCGTGCTGCGCGAAGCGCGCGTGTTGATGCCCGATCGCCGCTTTGTCTATGTCGCCGATGACGCTGCTTTCCCCTATGGCGCATGGGAGGAGCCAGCCCTCAGCGCTCATATCCTTGGCCTGTTCGGTTCGCTGCTGCGGAAATTCCAACCTGAGATTTCGGTCATTCCCTGCAACACCGCATCGACGCTGGTGATTGACGCGCTGCGCCAGAAATTCCCCGGCCACCCCTTTGTCGGCACGGTGCCGGCAATCAAGCCGGCGGCCGAGCGCACGCGCTCGGGTCTGGTTTCGGTGCTGGCGACGCCAGGCACCGTGAAGCGTCAGTACACGCGCGACCTGATCAGCAAATGGGCGCAGAAATGCCACGTGCGGCTGGTCGGATCGGATCGGCTGGCGCCGCTGGCCGAAATCTATATGCGCCAGGGATTCGTCGACGAGGAGATTGTCCGCGAGGAGATCGCGCCGTGCTTCGTCGAAAAGGACGGCGCCCGCACCGACATCATCGTGCTAGGCTGCACGCACTATCCGTTCCTGGCCAATCGCATGCGCAAGACAGCGCCCTGGCCGGTTGACTGGATCGATCCGGCCGAGGCGATTGCGCGGCGCGCCATGTCGCTGCTGGCGCCCGTCGATGGGCCGTTGCCGGAAGGCGAGCCCGACATCGCCGTGTTCACATCCGGCAAGGTGGATTTCGCGACCAGCCGGCTGATGCAGGGGTTTGGCCTGAGGGTTGCCTGAAGCCCGGAACGTCGGCGAAGCCGGCGCGTTTGTCTCCCGTTGCAGAAGGGAGAACCAACCATGCCAGCCAAATCAAAAGCCCAGCAGAAAGCCGCCGGCGCGGCCCTGTCCGCCAAGCGCGGCGAGACCAAGAAGAGCGAACTGATCGGTGCGTCTCGGGAGATGTACGACTCGATGAGCGAAAAGCAGCTCGAGGAATTCGCCGAGACCAAGCGCAAGGGGCTGCCGGAGAAGAAGTCGAAGGACTGATCTCTTCGGCAGCGTTGCCTTGCAGCAATGGTCAGTAGCCTAGCGTGAAGCGCTCACCTTTATGCTGGGGCCTTTCGGCTTCGTTGACGAGCGCGACGGCGAGATCCTCGACCGAGATGTGGCTCTCGCCCTTTTTGTCCAGCACAGGCTGGTCGCCGCCGAGACGGAATTTCCCTGTCCTCTGTCCTGGTGCCATGTGGACCGCGGGAGACAGGAATGACCACTCGAGACCCTTCTCCTTGCGGATTTCGGCAAGCGCGTCGCGAGCGGCGCGGGCGCCATCCCGGTACGCTTCGGGAAAGTGCGGCGAATCGACGAACTGGCTGCCGTCGGGTGCGTGCAGGCTGCCGGCGCCGCCGACGATGATCAGGCGCACGCCCGCGGCCTTTGCCGCCGCCACGATCGCCCGCGATCCAGACAGATGCTTGTCATAGATTTCCGGATCGCCCCAGCCGCCGTTGAACGCGGAAATGACCACGTCATGGCCCGCCAGAGCCGCCGCCAACTGCTTGCTGTCGGTGACATCAGCCTTGACGGCAACGACGCCCGCCTGTGGCGCCAGCTTGGACGGATTGCGTACGATCGCGGTGACGGAGTGGCCACGCGCGAGGACTTCCTTGAGCACCGCGGCACCGACGAAACCGGATGCGCCAATGAGAGCAATTTTCATATGTGTCTCCTCCATCTTCCTGTCTGGTTCCTGTCTGGCTTTGTGTGGTCGTAGGGCGTCAAGGCAGCTTGGCGGAGCCCCGCAACCACGCCTCACCATGAAATAGGGCCCGCGAGGTGTTTCGCAGGCCCTATGCAAACTTTATGCCGACACCGTCGTGCGCGATCCAATTGGAATCACGAGAATGGACCGTCTACCAACGATGGCAGTGGCGCACCCTCTCGACGATGACCCTGCGGTGGCCATGCCGCCAAACGACCCTCTTTTTCACGATGATGCGGCAAACCGGTTTATGGCCATGCCAGTGCCTTGCCATTGCCGGTTCCGGCGCAACCGCCATAGAACCTGCCAGCACTGCCGCGCCGGCCAGGGTAAGGAAGAACTTTTTCATGTTTAGTAGGGCTCCTCTCGCTCCAGTTCCTTCCTGATGCCGTTGGCGCAACCCTCAGCCATATCAGGCACGGCATCAACGTCGAAAATGTTGTATGGTTGCCGTCAGCCATTCCAGTGACAAGCTTGACAGCGGATGAAACTCCGTCTAACCACCCCGACAACACCGGGCCGCAATGCCCGGTGGTTTCTTTTGTATACGCAAGACCAATCAGCCTAGCCGATTCCGGTCTTGTTTGAAATGACGTGTCCCGTGGGCTTTCCGCCGCGTTGCGTGGGAAAGCCCTGTCAGGCCTCGAAAACGGGGGCCAGAGGAGGGCGCGTTTCCTTCACCCGGACCATGAGGTTCCGGGTGGTTTGTTTTGAAAAGGGAATGCGATGAGCAAGCGCGAATCCGCGAAGTACAAGATCGACCGCCGTCTCGGCGAAAACATCTGGGGCCGCCCGAAGTCCCCGGTCAACAAGCGTGAATATGGCCCGGGCCAGCACGGCCAGCGCCGCAAGGGCAAGCTTTCCGATTTCGGCCTGCAGCTGCGCGCCAAGCAGAAGCTGAAGGGTCACTATGGCGACGTTTCGGAAAAGCAGTTCCGCAAGGTCTATGAAGAGGCCGACCGCCGCAAGGGCGACACCTCCGAGAACCTGATCGGCCTGCTCGAGTCGCGTCTGGACGCGGTCGTCTATCGCGCCAAGTTCGTGCCGACCATTTTCGCTGCCCGTCAGTTCGTCAACCACGGCCACGTCAACGTCAACGGCAAGCGCGTCAACATCGGTTCGTACCGCTGCAAGCCGGGCGACGTCGTTGAAGTGCGCGAGAAGTCGAAGCAACTGGTCATCGTTCTGGAAGCGGTGGGCCTGGCCGAGCGCGACGTGCCCGATTACATCGAAGCCGATCACAACAAGATGGTCGCGACCTTCTCGCGCATCCCCGGCCTGGCCGACGTTCCGTTCGCGGTGCAGATGGAACCGAACCTGGTCGTCGAATTCTATTCGCGCTGATCGACCCCCGTTTTTCGATATCAGGAGAGGCCGCCCTTTGAGGCGGCCTTTTCTTTGCTGGCCATGTCCGCTAATCCGGGCGCTCGGGTTCACTGAAAGCGCCGCGCCATGAACATGTTGTCAGAGCCAATCGCCGACGTCGAAGGCGGCTTTCATCCGCTGTTCGCCGACGTGCCGTCATCGGTAGAATTCAACAAGCTGCGCAAGCGGCTGCTGCGGCTCACCCGCCAGGCGATCGAGGATTTCTCGATGGTGAGGCCAGGCGATCGCTGGCTGGTCGCGCTGTCGGGCGGCAAGGATTCCTACGGCTTGCTCGCCCTGCTGCTGGACCTCAAATGGCGCGGACTTCTGCCGGTTGAACTGCTGGCCTGCAATCTCGACCAAGGCCAGCCGAATTTTCCAAAACACATATTGCCGGACTACCTCAATGCCCATGGCATTGCGCATCGCATCGAATACCAGGACACCTATTCGGTCGTCACCGACAAGCTTCCCGAAGGCAGCACCTATTGCTCGCTGTGCTCGCGCCTGCGGCGCGGCCATCTCTATCGCATCGCGCGAGAGGAGGGGTGCTCGGCGCTGGTGCTCGGCCATCATCGCGAGGACATTCTCGAGACCTTCTTCATGAATCTCTTCCATGGCGGTCGCCTCGCCGCCATGCCGCCAAAGCTGCTCAATGACGAAGGCGACGTCATGGTGCTCAGGCCGTTGAGCTATTGCGCGGAGGCCGACCTCGAAAAATTCGCCGACGCCATGCGCTTTCCGATCATCCCTTGCGACCTCTGCGGCAGCCAGGAAGGGCTGCAGCGCAATGCCATGAAGGCAATGCTGGACGATATCGAGAAACGCATGCCCGGGCGCAAGGACACGATGCTCCGCGCGCTCTCCAACACCCGACCATCACACCTGCTCGACCGGAAGCTGTTTGATTTCGCGAGCCTCAACGAAACCCTCGGCGAACGGCAAGATAATCCCGATGAGATTTGACGATACCGCGATCGACCGGCTCGCAACCTTGCTTGCCGAGGCGGCCGAAACGGAAATCATGCCGCGTTTTCGCCGGCTGGGCACGGGCGATATCCGCCAGAAGACCTCGGCTGCGGATCTGGTGACGGAGGCGGATGTGAACGCCGAGCGGCTGATCACCGCCAGGCTGCACGAGCGCTACCCGTCGGCGATGATCGTCGGCGAGGAGGCCTGCTCTGATAATCCGGCACTGCTGCAGGGGCTCGGCGACGCCGACCTCGCTTTCGTCATCGACCCGGTCGACGGCACGTTCAATTTCGCCTCTGGCATGCCGTTGTTCGGCGTCATGCTGGCCGTGGTGGTGAAGGGCGAAACGGTAGCCGGCATCATTCACGATCCCGTCGGCAAGGACTGGCTGATCGGTGCGAAGGGCGCCGGGAGCCACATACAGCACTCTTATGGCAGCCTGGAGAAGGTTGCGATCGCAGCACCCGTGCCGATCGCGGAAATGACCGGCTCCGTCTCCTGGCAGTACATGGCCGAGCCCGAGCGCTCACGCCTGGCGCGCAACCAGACCAAGACGCTGTCGCAATTCGCCTATCGCTGCGCAGCGCACGAATACCGATTGCTGGCGAGCGGCCATGGCCACTTCGTCGTCTACAACAAGCTGATGCCTTGGGACCATCTGGCCGGCGCGCTGATCCATGCCGAGGCTGGCGGCTATTCCGCCCGCTTCGACGGCAGCCCCTATCTGCCTTCACATATCGACGGCGGCCTTCTCGTTGCGCCCGACGAGGAAAGCTGGCGGGAACTGCGCCGCGAACTCTGGGCGGAATAGGATTAATTCGCGCCCGGCCAGCAGGCTGCCGACCGACAAACAATAGTTTAGTGCAGGTCGGTGACGTGCCCTGAAACAGGTGGGTTGTGCGGCTGGAACATCTTGCCCCGCTCGGCAAGCAGGATCATCAGCAGCGCCGCCACCGACACGCTGCAGAAGCCGGCGGCGAGCGGCGTCACCGTGCCGTTGAAGGCCTGGCCGATCAGCGTGCCGAGAATGCCGCCGAGAAACGTCTGCATGAAACCCAGGATGGATGACGCCGTGCCGGCCAGCGCACCCAGCGGCTCCATCGCCAGGGCGTTGAAATTGGCGCCGAGTGCACCGAATGGAAGCATGGCGCTGGCAAAGAAGGTGACGAATAGCCAAAGCGGCATCTTTATTTCCAGCGACACGACCAGCCAGGCGAGGCTGATGACCAGAAACAGCAGCAGCGCGCTTTGCGACAGGCGGCGCATGCCGATGCGACCGACAAGGCGCGAGTTCAGATAGTTGGAGAAGGCGAGCACGCCGGCGACACCCGCGAAGATGACCGGGAACATCTCGCCGACGTGGAATATGTCGACGTAGATCTGCTGTGCCGAGGCGATGAAGCCGAACATCGCGGCGAAGACGAAGGTGCTGGCAAAGGCGTAGCAGAGCGCGATGCGATTGGTGAGCACGATGCGAAAACCGCCAAGAATGGATGATGCCGTCAGCGGCCGGCGGTATTCAGGATGCAGCGTTTCCGGCAGGCGCAGCAGCGACCAGGCGGAGACGAACAGTGCCCCCACCGCCATGGTGATGAAGATCCAATGCCACGTCGCGAACAGCATGATGAACTGGCCGATGCCGGGAGCGATGACCGGAATGGCCATGAACACCATGAAGATCAGCGACATCACCTCGGCCATGCGCCGGCCGTCGAACGTATCGCGCACGATCGAGACTGCAATGACGCGGGTCGCGGCCGCACCGATGCCCTGCACGACCCGGCACAGCAGAAGTGTTTCGAAGCTTGGCGCGACGGCGGCCGCGGCGGCCGCCGCAACATAGATCACCAGCCCGGCGACCAGCGGCGCGCGGCGTCCGAAGCGGTCGGAGATCGGCCCGAAGAAAAGCTGCCCGCCGCCAAAGCCCAGAATATAGGCCGTGACCACATATTGGCGGTGGTTTTCATTCTCGACGCCAAGCGAGGCACCGATCTGCTGCAGGGCCGGCAGCATGATGTCGATGGCCAGCGAATTCAGCGCCATCAGCGCCGCGCACAGCGCGATGAACTCCCAGCGCGGAATGGGCAGTTTGCTTGCCGATTGCGGCGCTACGGTTGGCTGGTCCACGGTAAATCCGATCTTTCAAACGAAAATGCGCCGGCGGGCCGGCGCATTGGCTCGTCTCATTTCCCGGAAGCCGGGACAACAAAGCAGAACTCAGGCGGCGCCTTTGACGCTCACGCCCTTCTCGACGAGGAACGTCTGCAGTTCGCCTGCCTGGAACATCTCGCGGATGATGTCGCAGCCGCCGACGAATTCACCCTTGACGTAGAGCTGCGGGATCGTCGGCCAGTTGGAATATTCCTTGATGCCCTGGCGCAGTTCGGCCGAGTCCAGCACGTTCACGCCTTTGTAGTCGGCGCCGATATAGTCGAGGATCTGGACAACCTGGCCGGAAAATCCGCACTGCGGGAAACCGGGCGTGCCCTTCATGAAGAGCACGACGTCGTTGCCCTTCACTTCGTTGTCGATGTAGTCATTGATACCGCTCATGAAGAATCCTTTCACGCCTGTGGGAGTCAGGCTCGAAACATATCTTTCAAATAAACCCATAGGTTGCCCGAAACAAGACGTTTGCCGCACTGAGGCTGAAATGGCGTAAGGGATGGCCTGGTGTTGGGCCAAGCGCGCAGGGCTCCCATTTTCCATGAAGAATGATGAAAACCAGATACCTCGCCGGATTGCTGACCGTCGTTCTTGTTGTTTCGCTGGCTTTGATCTGGTGGCGTCCCCCGGTGCGACCGCCCATTGTGGTCGGCGGCGAATTGCCTGGGCCTTGCCGCAATCTCGATTTCGACGCTGTCCCCTATGTCGTCTGCGAGATTGACCCTCGCGGTTACGACGTTGCTGTCTTCCTCAAGGGCAGTGGCGGCAAGGCCTTCGGCTCGCTGGAGACATTCGACAAGGCGATGTCGGCGCAGGGCAGGCCGATCCTGCTGGCCATGAACGCCGGCATGTATCACGAGGACCTGGCGCCGGTCGGACTTCTCGTCGAAAACGGGCAGGAGGTAGCGCCGCTCAACCTCGCCGACGGCGCCGGCAATTTCTTCCTGAAGCCCAATGGCGTCTTCATGATCGGAAAGGACGGCAAAGCGGCGGTCATGGAAACGACGGCATTCGCCGCCGCGAAGCCCGAGGCGATGTTCGCCACCCAGTCCGGCCCGATGCTGGTCATCGATGGCCAGATCCATCCGCGTTTCGAAGAGAACGGCACATCGCGTTTCATCCGCAACGGTGTTGGCGTCCGGGTCAACGGCACCATCGTGCTGGCGATCTCGCGTTCGCAGGTCAGTCTCGGCAGCTTCGCGCGCCTGTTCCGCGACGCGCTCCAGTGCCCCAATGCGCTGTTTTTTGACGGAGCTATTTCGGCGCTCTCCGATGGCAGCAGGATGATCGTTGGCGGAAAGTTTCCCGCCGGCCCGATCATCGCCGTGTCGGCGAAGCGCGAGTGACAGACTTTATTTGCGCGCGCGTACGCAAATGAACGCGGGTGCCAGGCTCAGTTCGGCAAAATGCCGGGGGTCGACGGCTTCCATTTCAGGGACGGGATGCGGCTCGACGAAGCGGTCGAGTGTCCAGCCAGTGCCGGCAAGACCGTTGAGGATGTCGCCAAGCGGCCTGCGATAGGATTCGACATAGGGATTGGGTTCACCAAAGCCGCTCCAGTACATGCCCCAGCGATTGGTTTCGAAATAGGTCTTCCGGCCTCTGGTGCGAACATCCGCCCAGTCACGCATGGGGTGCCCCATGGAGAAGACCAGCCAGCCGCCAGGCCGGGAGACGCGGTGGAATTCAGCGAAGACCGGCTGGAGGTTCTCGACATAGTCGAGTGCCAGCGAGCAAAGCACGCCGTCGACACTGCCATCGGCAATCCAGTCCAGCGGCTTCGACATGTCGCCTTCCCGGATAGCCACATCGAGCCCCGCGCATCGCTGGCGGGCCAATGCCGTCATTTCCGGCGTGACGTCGAAGGCATGGATACGACCGCCGGCACGAGCCAGTTTTTCCGTGCAGATGCCGGAGCCGCAGCCGGCATCGAGGATGTCGAGCCCGGCGACATCGCCGACAAGGGCCAGGGACGCCGGGCGTTCGTAGAGAGCGTTGTGCGGCTTGGTTGGAGCAAGCGCATCGTAGCGATCGGCAAACGCAGCATAGGCTGGCTTGGCGATCGGCGTATCGCTGGTCATCTCGGCCGTCTCTGCGTTGGGAGTGAAAATGCCTTAGTCGGGCACGCTGGTCTGCAGCGCCAGCGCATGCAGCACGCCGCCCATATTGCCCTGCAGCGCATTGTAGACCATCTGGTGCTGCTGGACGCGACTTTTGCCGCGAAAGCTCTCGGCCACCACTTCGGCCGCATAGTGGTCGCCGTCGCCGGCCAGGTCGCGAATCGTCACCTTGGCGTCCGGAATGCCTTGCTTGATCAGTTTTTCAATGTCGTGGGCATCCATTGCCATGGCGTAATCCTGTCTATAGCGGGCAGCCGAGCGGCCCATGCGATGTGACTCGCCAGAACCTAAAGCCTTTCGGCTCCGGATTGAAGCCGCTCTGTTCCATTGCCACGAGGCAAGAGCCTTGAGCCGATATGCTAGCTTGCTTCAGTTCCCGGCCCGTCCTCGCGGGTCGAGAAGGTGCGGCCCAGGCTGAACACCAGTACGTAGAGCGGAACGTTGATGATCAGGCAGACAATGGGAAGATAGCTGGTCATCCGCCAGAGCGGCGAAAAGAACGCTTGCCCGTAGCCATCGCAGACAAGTGACGAACCGTATTCCCACAGCGCGCCTACAGCCGCCGCGACGACGAAAAGCTTGATGCAGGTGACAATATGCCTTGCCCGCGCTGGCTCCGGCGAAAGGCTGTTCCACAGCACCAGGCAGACGATCGGGACAGCATAGATCAGGTTCTGTACGGCCAGCATCGGGATGGTGCCATTGGCCGCGGCAAGGAACTCGCCATGCGTTTCCAGCCTGGCGCAAACCTCACTTGAGGTCGTCGACAGCAGGAAAAAGACGAAAGGCCCGAGGAACCAGAAGAAGAACAGCGACGGCCAGAAAACGACTGCAAGCAGCGCCCGGGCAGCCAGTCCGGTCAACTGGCCTGATCCATGAAGCGCGGGAACCAGCCTTCATGGGCCGCGGCCAATTCGCTGACCGGTATCGCGCGCGCCTCGCCAAGCTTCAGCTCGCTGCCACCGGTCGAGCCGATCCAAGGCGCGAAGATACCAAGCTCGCCCTGCTGCTTGCGAATGGCGTCCCACTCGTCGCCGTGCGGATCGACCGACAGCGTCAGGAGATAGCGGCCCTGGTCCTCGCCGAACCAGACCGGGATCGGATCGGTGCCGACAAGCCCGGGAACGGTCGCACCAATGCCTGACGCCATCGCCATTTCGGCCAGCGCCACGGCGATGCCACCATCGGAAACGTCATGAGCCGCCGTGACGATGCCCGATGCGATCAAGGCGCGGACATGGTCGCCGACGCGCTTCTCATGCTCGAGATCGACCGGCGGCGGCGGGCCGTCGGTGCGGCCGTGGATGTCTCTCAAATAGACCGACTGGCCGAGATGCGTTCCCCAGCAAGCGGGAGCGCCGACCAGCAGGATCATCTGGCCCTCGGCGGCGAAACCGGTCCGCACCATCTTCGACCAGTCGGCGATCAATCCGACGCCACCAATCGTCGGCGTCGGCAGGATGCCCTGGCCATTGGTCTCGTTGTAGAGCGAGACATTGCCGGAGACGATCGGGAAGCCGAGCGCGCGGCAGGCGTCGCCTATGCCTTTCACCGCGCCGACCAGCTGCCCCATGATCTCCGGCCGTTCCGGATTGCCGAAATTCAGGTTGTCGGTGGCGGCGAGAGGCAGCGCTCCCGTAGCGGTCAGGTTGCGCCAGCATTCGACCACCGCCTGCTTGCCACCCTCATAGGGATCGGCTTCGCAATAGCGTGGCGTCACGTCGGATGAGAAGGCAAGCGCCTTGGTCGGATGGCCTTCGACGCGCACCACGCCGGCATCGCCGCCGGGAAGCTGCAGCGAATTGCCCTGGATCAGTGTGTCGTACTGCTCCCAGACCCAGCGGCGCGACGAAAGATCCGGTCCGCCCAGCAGTTTCAGCAAGGCATCGGCGACATCGGCCTGCGGAACATCATTCGCCGCAAGCGGTGCCGCCTTCTTCGGCTCGGTCCAGGGGCGGTCGTACTCCGGCGCCTTGTCGCCAAGGTCCTTGATCGGCAGGTTGGCGACCTCGTCGCCCTGATGCAGGATACGAAAACGCAGATCGTCGGTCGTCTTGCCCACGATGGCGAAGTCGAGCCCCCATTTGTGGAAGATTGCCTCGGCTTCCTTTTCCTTTTCGGGGCGCAGCACCATCAGCATGCGCTCCTGGCTTTCCGAAAGCATCATCTCGTAGGCGCTCATGCGCTCTTCGCGCACCGGCACCTTGTCGAGATCGAGCTCGATGCCGAGGTCGCCTTTGGCACCCATTTCGACCGCCGAGCAGGTCAGGCCGGCCGCTCCCATGTCCTGGATGGCGATGACGGCGCCCGAGGCCATCAGTTCGAGGCACGCCTCCAGCAGGCATTTCTCGGTGAAGGGATCGCCGACCTGCACGGTCGGGCGCTTCTCGTCGATCTTGTCGTCGAATTCGGCGGACGCCATGGTGGCGCCGCCGACGCCGTCGCGGCCGGTCTTGGCACCGAGATAGACGACCGGCAGGCCGACGCCCTTGGCTTCCGACAGGAAGATAGCGTCTGTCTTGGCAAGGCCTGCCGCAAAGGCGTTGACCAGGATGTTGCCATTATAGCGGGCGTCGAAATTGACCTCGCCGCCAACCGTCGGCACGCCGAAGGCGTTGCCATAGCCGCCGACGCCGGAAACCACGCCTGAGACGAGGTGCCGGGTCTTGGGATGGTCCGGCGCGCCGAAGCGCAGCGCATTCATCGCCGCGATCGGCCGCGCGCCCATGGTGAAGACGTCGCGCAGGATGCCGCCAACGCCAGTCGCCGCACCCTGATAGGGCTCGATGTAGGACGGATGGTTGTGGCTCTCCATCTTGAAGACGACGCAATCGCCGTCACCGATGTCGACCACGCCGGCATTCTCGCCGGGGCCCTGGATCACCTGGGGGCCAGTGGTCGGCAGGGTGCGCAGCCACTTCTTCGAGGATTTGTAGGAGCAGTGCTCGTTCCACATCGCCGAGAAGATGCCGAGTTCGGTAAAGCTCGGTTCGCGGCCGACAAGGTCGAGAATGCGCTGATACTCGTCGGGCTTCAGCCCATGCGCGGCAATGAGCTCGGGGGTGATCGGCACGGAATTGGAAATGGTCATGGGCGGCGATTTGTGTCCATGGAAGTGGGGATTTTGAGTCTCCTCTTATCGCAAGCCGACAGGCCAATACACCCATGGATTGGCGAAAAACGCACGAAAACCGGACAAAGCCACAGCCCAGTCCGGGATAGCTATCCTTCGTTCGTGGGTGAAGCGCTTCGGACTCAGGAAAAGCTGTCGTAGCCGGCGCGGCCTTCATCCAGCAGACGCCTGATCACCGCAACACCCTCGACGATGTCCTTGCGCTGCCTTGGCTGCGAAACGCCGAAGCGCACACCATGAAAGACCTGTTCGGAACGCCCCGCCTTGAACTCGTCTTCGTCGTCGATCAGCACGCCGTGTTCCAGGCAGGCATTCTTGAAGGTGCCGGAGAGCCACGGGTCAGGCAAGGTGAGCCAGACAAAAGGCACCTTGTCGTGTGACTTGAACGCAAAACCGGCCAAAGTCTCGCGCACGATCGCGGTGCGGGCGCTGATTTCGGCGATGCAGCCCTTGCGGATATCGCCGGCCTGTCCAGACAGCACCAGCCGGGCATTCACCTCCGCCAGCAGAAAGGGCATGCCGCCGGTCATCATCTTGTGGGCGACGCGAATGCGGTGGCGATAGGCGGGCGGGCAGGAGAGCCAGCCGCCGCGCACACCGGCCGCGACCGATTTGGACAGGCCGCCGGCGACGATGGTTCGCTCGGGCGCATATTCGGCGAGCAGCGGCGTCGGGTCATCGGTCAGGTTGCCGTAGAGATCGTCCTCGATGAGGACGACATTGTATTCGCGTGCGACACGCGCGATTGCCGCGCGACGCTCAGCCGACAAGGTCACCAGCGTCGGATTCTGTGCAGTCGGCATCAGAAAGATCATTTTTGGATGCTTTTGCGCACAGACGCGCTCGAAATCATCGGGATCGACGCCTTCCTCGTCCGAGGCCACCAATGCCGTTCGCCTGCCGATCAGGCCGGCGCTTCGGGAAATCTGCGAGTAGGTGAGGTGCTCGAAGGCGACATAATCACCGGGCGTCGTCAGCGCCGCGATCGCCCCCATGACCGCGGCATGGGTCCCGAGCGTGGGAACAATGGCGTCGGCGGCGGGGAGAAAGGCATTTCGCGACAGCCAGCGGGCGCCGGCTTCGTACCAGCGGTCCGGAAAATCGCGCGTGTAGCTTGATATCTCGTGCGGATGGTCCTGCGCCGTGCGCGACAGGACGTCGGCGACGACAGCGCCTTGGCCAATATCCGGCGCCGCCGTGCTGTCGAACCGCAGCTTGTCGCGGGGCGCATCGATGTATCGCGTGCCTTCATCATTCGCTGGCAGCAAGTCGGGTTGGGCGCCGTCCGGGCGTTGTCCCAGCACATAGGTTCCGCGCCCGACCTCGCCACTCACCAGCCCGCGCTCGCGCAGCAATTGGTAGGCCCGGCCGACCGTGCCGACCGTCGCGCCGATATCGTAGGCGAGGTCGCGCTGCGGCGGCAATTTTGCTCCGGGGTCGATTGTACCCTTGTCGATGTCGGACTCGATGGCGTCGGCCAGGCGCTGGTAGAGCGGGCCGGAACCGGTCGTGAGGTCGGGAAGCCAATTTGTCATGGTGACAATTTTCTATATTGCGCCGCATAATGAGTCAATACATATGAATTGCGTGGCAAAAAAGGGTCCAATCGGAAGCTTTGGTAGAAATAAAATGGGTACAATAGAGACAATTCATCAAGTCGGTGTCTTTGGACAGGCTGCGCGCCCTACGGGCTGGCGCGGCTATGTCCGCCGCCTCGTGCGGATGGTCACGTCATTCGTTCTCTGGATCGACGGCTTGATGGAGCGTCGGCGCGGCCGATTGGCATTGCTTGAAATGACGGATGATCAGCTAAAGGACATCGGCATATCCCGCTGCGATGCCCATCGCGAGGGCATCCGACCACTCTGGGATTGAGAAGGCCGGCACTCTCCCAATTCCGGGAGAGTGTCAGGGTTTTCTTGGTGCGCTCGATCGCTTATTCGGCGCCCTGATGCGCGCGACGCCATGATCCGCAAGGACGGCGATCACGCACAGGACAAGAAAGAGCGCGGTGATCGCGAGTGACCAGATCACCACACTCGCCCAGCCGTTCCTGGCGGCGTCGAGGAAGGGGTAGGGCACTTCGCCGGCGATCGGCGCGCGCAACAGCGCATAGGCGAGATAGGCCAGGGGATAGAGCACCCACCAGGACATGTCGCGCCATCGCGTTGACCCGTCAGCGCCCGCCACCAGCCACCACAGTACGAACAGCACCGGCGTCACGTAGTGCAGAAGGACGTCGCACAGCAGGAACAGGCCTTGCGGCTGCCAAAGCCGTGCCAGCACGGTTGCGTAGACGATGAAGACCAGGGTGATGGACACCGCAACGCCTGCCCGCATGCGCGGCCCGGCGAAGGCCGGCAGCCAGGCGTAGCCGCTCGATGACAACAGCGAGGCATGGACGAGCACCGCGCCGATATTGGTCAGGATGGTGAAGAAGCTGAAGTAAAAGACGATGGAGCCCAGGAAACCGCGACCGGCTTCCATCGATGCCGGGATGGTGATGCAGAACTGCAGGACAAGTCCGGCCAGACCGATGACCAGACCCGCAGCCTGCAGGAACCGGCCCACGGTGCTACGCTGCCGCGCTACAGGATGGATTGCCCGTCTGCCAGCGCGCAATGTCCGAGCCGATGCGCGCGCCAAGCGGCTGGTCCATCAGCGGGCCGAACACCTCGACACGGCTCGAATTGCCCTTGGCCTGCACCACCAGCAAGGGTTTTCCGCCATAATGGTTGGCCGGAACCAGCAGGAAGCGCGGCGTGCCGCTGAACGAGTTCAACTCATTGGCCATCTGATAGGATTTGAAGGCGGAATCCTTGCTGGCAATCCAGCATTTGTGGGCAGCGATCGCGACCTGTTCCATGGAGAGAAGTGCAGCGCTTTTACCCGACGGAACCGGTGTGCTCTTCGGGCTCGACTGGCAAGAGGCAATCACAAGGCCGGCCGCGGCGACGAGGGCGAGGCGAACGGTCGTCTGTTTCATGATCACGCGGCGCCCATTTCAAGCTCGGACAGGAAGATCTTAAGGCCGTCCGTCATCTCGCCCCAGACACGCGACAGTGCCGGGTGCTGCAAGGCGATCTGCTCATAGGCATCGAATTTGGGATAGGCATCAAGCAGGTCGTGACGTCCCGTCATGGCGCGGAAATTGTTGAAGATGAACCGCGTCGGCGTCAGCCATGCATCGGCGAAGCTGATGTCGTCGCCAAGCGCGAAAGGTCCTTGCGCCATCCGGGCCTCCACGGCAGCCAGTCCGTGATGCAGGCGGGCGAACTGTGCTGCGATCTCGGCCTCGTTGCGTTTCGGCACGAAATGAAGCTCGAAAAGCTTCATCGTCGGAGCAAGCACGTCGAGATCGGTGATGCGGGCGAACATGCGCACCAGCGCACGATCCTTCGAATCTGGCGGGAGCAGCGCCGGTTCGGGAAACCGCTCTTCCAGATATTCCGCAATGACGACCGACTCGACAATGGTCTCGCCGGAACCGGTAATCAGCACCGGGATCCGGTTCAGCGGCGAAATGGCACGGAACTCCTCGGGGATAGGAAATCCGGCCGGCGGCGCGATGATCTTGAGCGGCACGTCCTTGATGTAGGCTAGCGCCCGCACAATCGACGAGTAGGGCGACAACGGCCGCGAATAGAGTTTCATGACCGTCTCTCTCCCCAGAGCAATGGACTTGATGTCCTTTTGGATTTTACCGCATTCGCGGCCGCAATGGTCAAGCGGCGATGCCGAGGGCGCTTTCGAACAGCGCCCTTCCATCATTGCCGCCATGCGCCGCTTCGATCAGGTTCTCGGGATGCGGCATCAGGCCGAGCACATTGCCCTGGCTGTTGATGATGCCGGCGATATCGTTGATCGAGCCGTTGGGATTGGTGCCGTCCGCATAGCGGAACACCACCTGGCCTTCGCCTTCGAGGCGGGCAAGCGTCTCTGCGTCGGCAAAGTAATTGCCGTCATGATGCGCGACCGGCGAGCGGATGATCTGGCCGGGCTGATAGCGGCGGGTGAACATGGTGTTGGCATTGGTGATCTGCAGCTTGACCTGCCGGCAGACGAATTTCAGCGACGTGTTGCGCATCAGCGCACCTGGCAGCAGGCCGGCCTCGACCAGGATCTGAAAACCGTTGCAGACACCGATGACGGTGACGCCCTTGGCCGCCTTTTCGGCAACCGCCCGCATCACCGGCATGCGCGCGGCGATGGCGCCGCAACGCAGATAATCGCCGAAGGAAAAGCCGCCGGGAATGGCGATCAGGTCAACATCGGGGATTTCGGTATCGGTCTGCCAGACCGTGACCGGCGGCGTACCGGAAATCTTGGTCAGCGCCGCGATCATGTCGCGGTCTCGGTTGAGGCCAGGCAGGAGGACGACGGCTGATTTCATTTCGGTTCGTAAGGCCTCTGGTCTTCGGCGATTTCACGCAGGTCGAGACGGCGTTCTATGCGTTCGAGGCGATCGTCCTGACGAGCGAGAATGCCGTAGATGTTATGGATATCGTTCTGGGTCGCGACCATGTGGCCGCGAATTACGTTCAACTCCCGCTTAACCTCGGCGCCATCTTGGCGAAGTTCACCGATTTCGTCATGCACGCGCTTCAGAAGCTCGAACATCAATTCATTCGTGACTTCCGACATCGTGCCTCCGACACAACCTCAGGTAAGTGTCACGCTATAATTCTCAATCACCGTATTGGCCAGCAGCTTGTCGCACATGGCCTTGAGGTCGGCCTCGGCCTTGGCCTTGTCGGACTCCGAAAGCTCGACGTCGAACACCTTGCCCTGCCGGACAAGGCCCACGCCATCGAAGCCCAATCCGGACAGCGCATGTTCGATCGCCTTGCCTTGCGGGTCGAGAACGCCATTCTTGAGGGTGACGGTAATGCGGGCCTTGATCACGCTGGAAACGCTCCTGTTCGAATATCTTGATTAGGTATCAGTGCGGCTTGCCTTTGATGCCATCGGTCGAGGCGACAAGCACCGGGCCAGTGGGGCGCGGCGGTTCGTTCTCGTTCATGATGCCCAGGCGGCGAGCCACTTCCTGATAGGCTTCGACCAGACCGCCCATATCGCGACGGAAACGGTCCTTGTCGAGCTTGTCCTGAGTTGCCACGTCCCACAGACGGCAAGAGTCCGGCGAAATCTCGTCGGCCACGACGATGCGCATCATGTCGCCCTCGAACAGGCGGCCGCATTCGATCTTGAAATCGACGAGCTGGATGCCGACGCCCATGAACAGGCCGGAAAGGAAATCGTTGACGCGGATGGCCAGCGCCATGACGTCGTCGATCTCCTGCGGGCTTGCCCAGCCGAACGCGGTGATGTGTTCTTCCGAAACCATCGGATCGTCCAGCGCATCGGCCTTGTAGTAGAATTCGATGATCGAGCGCGGCAAGACGGTGCCTTCCTCGATGCCGAGGCGCTTGGACAGCGAGCCGGCGGCGACGTTGCGCACAACGATCTCGAGCGGGATGATCTCGACTTCCTTGATCAACTGCTCGCGCATGTTGAGCCGGCGGATGAAATGGGTCGGAATGCCCATGCGGTTGAGATGGTTGAAGATGTGCTCGGAAATCCGGTTGTTGAGCACGCCCTTGCCGTCGACCACTTCGTGTTTCTTCTTGTTGAACGCGGTCGCGTCATCCTTGAAGAACTGGATCAGCGTACCCGGCTCGGGTCCCTCATAGAGGATCTTGGCCTTGCCTTCATAAATGCGGCGGCGATTTTTCATCTGATTTTTCTCTGGATTTCCGGACAGGCGGCTAGCGACCATTTCCTGTCCGTCTGCCTGAAATAGTGCGGCTACAGCTGGGTTCAATGCCGGGTCTATCCCAATCACAGCATTTGCTCAATCGGCAAATCCTTTCAATCAACCGGTTTCGGGACCGAAATGCCGCAGCGCAGCATACGACGAAGCGTATTGACCCGTCCGCGACCTTTTGGTTTGTGCTTGCCCAACACATATACACCGTCACCAGCGAATCGATTTCTATCGGAGGGATGCCATGAGCAGCATGAAGGATCGCGAAGAGGGCTTTGAGCGCAAGTTCGCATTCGACGAGGAACTTCGGTTCAAGGCTTCGGCACGCCGCAACAAGGTGCTGGGCTTGTGGGCCGCCGAGAAGCTTGGAAAGACTGGCGCCGATGCCGAGGCCTATGCCAAGCAGGTTGTCATCTCCGACATCGAGGAAGCCGGCGATCACGATGTTTTCCGCAAGATCCGCAAGGATTTCGATGCCGCCGGCGTCGACCAGTCGGACCATCAGATCCGCCGCACCATGGATGAAATGATGGCGCAGGCGATCGAGCAGATCAAGAACACCTGATCCATCGTCACTGGCCCAATCGACCGCTCGGCCTAGCCGGGCGGTTTTTCTTTGCCTTTTTCACTGTTTCCGGCTGAAACTGCGCCAGAGCCTGTGCTCGGGCTTTATCCAACAAGGAAAGCGCCAATGTCCCTGAAGTCACGCCTGGCGGCGGATGAAACGCTGTTCACTGCATGGTCCGGTGTTCCGGATGCACTGACGGTCGAGATTGTCGCCAAGCAGGGGTTCGATGCGGTCACGCTCGACATGCAGCATGGCGGCCATCACGAAGACAGCGTGCTGCGCGGCCTTGTTCCGGTGCTGGCCGCCAACAAGCCGGCATTGGTGCGCATTCCCGTCGGCCGCTTCGACATGGCGAGCCGTGCGCTCGATTTCGGCGCCGAGGCGGTTATCGCGCCGATGGTCAATTCTGTAGCAGATGCGAAGCTGTTTGCTGCCGCCATGAAATATCCGCCGCTCGGCGAGCGCTCCTGGGGACCGACTTACGCCTTCCCGCGCCACGGCCAGGGCGATCAGGCCGACTGGCTGCGCGACACCAACCAGCGCACGATGGCCTTCGCCATGGTCGAAACCCGCGCCGCGCTTGACGCGCTTGACGGCATCCTCGACACGCCAGGCATTGACGGCATCTTCCTCGGCCCATCGGATTTCTCGATCGCATGGACCAATGGCGCGACGGTCAGCTCGACGCTGGAAAGCATGATGGAGACCGTGGCGTCGGTCGCCGAGCGTACCCGCAAGGCCGGCAAGCATGCCGCGATCTATGTCGTCGAGCCCGCCATCGCCGGCCGTGTCGTGTCGATGGGCTACAGGCTGCTCGCCATGGGCTCGGAGCACGCGCTGATCGGGCTGGGGGCAAAAACCCTGCTGAAAAGCGTGCAGGATTCGATCAAGGGCTGAAGCCGTATCGTCTCCGTTCCCAAGGGATCATGGAGCCTTCAGATCTGTCAGGAACTTGGCGAACGTCATCGATCCTTCGGGCCACGGCCCGAAGCCGGAATCGGCGTTCAGGTGACCGGTCTCACCGGCATCGATGAATAGGGATCCCCAGGCTCCGGCAATGTCCTCGGCGATGTCGAACGCGCAGAACGGATCGTTGCGGCTGGCGATCACGATTGATGGAAATGGCAGGGGATCGCGCGGGTAGGGACCGAACGTCATCAGGTGCTTCGGCCTCATGTCTGGATTGGCGACATCGGGCGGCGCCACGAAGAAGCCGCCCGCGACCGGGCGTCGGAACTGTGGTATTGCCTGGACCGCTGCCGCCACGCCAAGCGAATGCGCGACGATGACGACCGGGCGTTCGGCCTCATTGACAGCTTTCGCCACGCTTGACGTCCAGTCGTCGCGCACCGGCTTCGACCATTCCGCCTGCTCGACCCGACGCGCCGTCGACAATTTCGATTGCCAGCGGCTCTGCCAATGCTCCGGCCCCGAATTGGTGTAGCCCGGCACGATGAGGATATCTGCGTCCTTGACCTTCATGGCGCTGAAATAGCGAGCGTTATCGCTTCATGCAACCGTCTCCGAATGCGCCGGCGATCGAAAAGGTGAACACCATGTTCGCTCATTGCCGTCTTGTGTGAACGATCCCAATCAACGATCTGTCGTAAGGAAAAGAAACAGCCGTGGATGGGCCGGGTTTTGGGACTGACACGACGTACAATGATTGGTGGCGCTGGGCTCCTCGCGTGGGGCGTTTCTTCGGCGACCGCCCGAACGGAGCATCAGATGAGTGAATTGCCTTTCGCCGCCACGACCCCGGTCAGCGTTTCGCGCGTCGGGTTGAAGGCGCGCGATGCCGAAAGCCTCGCCGCCTACTACCGCAAGGTCGTCGGCCTGCAGGAGTTGAGCCGCGCCGATGGCGCGATCACCCTGGGCGCCGCCAACCGTCCGCTGCTGGTCATCGAGGCGGATGCCGCGGCCAAGCCCGACGATCCGCGCAGCGCCGGCCTGTTCCACACCGCCTTCCTGTTGCCGAGCAGGGCCGATCTTGGCCGCTGGATCAACCACGCCATCGCCGACAAGATCGGCATCGAGGGGGCCTCGGACCACTTGGTCAGCGAGGCGCTCTATCTCACCGATCCGGAAGGCAATGGCATCGAGATCTATGCCGACCGCCGCCCGCAGGACTGGAAGTGGAATGGCGACAAGGTAGCGATGGCGACCGAACGGTTGAACGTCCCATCTGTCCTGGCCGAAGTCCCGGCGGGTGATGCCGGTTGGCAAGGCGCGCCTGAAAACAGCATTGTCGGCCATGTCCACCTGCGCGTCGGCCGCCCCGAAGACGCCGAGGCCTGGTGGAACCAGGAATTCGGCTTCGACACCGTGGCGAAATATGGCGGCCAGGCGGTGTTCCTGTCGTCGGGTGGGTATCATCACCACATCGGCGCCAACGCCTGGCAGAGCCCAGGCGCCGGCCGCCGCGATCCCGCCCGGTCCGGTCTGGCCTGGGTTGAGATGCGTTCGGACAATGTGACGGACGCAACGACGCGTGAGGATCCGTGGGGTACGGTGATCCGGACCGTGCCAGGCAAGGCTGGCTGAGAAAGCTCCGTTCGGGTCTTACCTGGACACCGCGCCGAAGCCTGTCAGCAACCCGTGCTCCCAACTGACAAATCCAGCTGCGGCAGCGCGTGCGGAGGCTTCCGTCCAATCATAGCCAATCATGCCCTGGCTGAACGACCATGCTCCGTCGGCGCGTGTGGCGATCGCGAAGCGGGCATGCGGGCTGCCGGTCACAGTGAGGCCGGGAAAGGCCTGTACGCCAACGCTGCCGGGATTGAGTATCAGCTGACTGTCGGACAGATGCACGACGCGGGGCGTATGTGTATGGCCGCATAGGACAAGCCTGGCATCGGCACGTCCGAGCTTGCGCCTGACCTGGTCTTCACCGGACGGATAGAAGTGATTGCCGCCGTCCTCCTCGAGCAGGAACGTCTCGTCGCTGTCTGGACTGCCGTGACACAGCAGGATTTCCGGAGCGAGGAGCAGGGTGGTTGGCAAGGTCGAAAGCCAGGCCAGGGATGCCCCGGAGAGACACCGGTGGGTGAAGGCATCGATGTCGTCTAGCCCGGAAACGGGCGGTTCGATCAGAACCCGGTCGTGATTGCCGCGCACCGTCGGCCAGTTCTCGGCGATCAGGTATTGCGCGGTTTCCTCCGGCCACAACGGGCCGGAGACACAGTCACCCAGATTGACGATGATATCTGGAGAACTTTCCTTGATGCGCGCATGGACCGCCTCCAGCGCGCGAAGATTTCCATGGATGTCTGAAACGACAGCCAGCCGCATCGAAGATCCTATCCGAATACGCGCTTGAAAATCGTATCGACATGCTTGGTGTGGTAGCCGAGGTCGAATTTCTCGCGGATCTCGGCTTCCGGCAGAGCGGCGGTGACTTCCTTGTCCGCCAATAGTTCCTCAAGAAAATCAGCGCCTTGCTCCCACACTTTCATGGCATTGCGCTGCACCAGCCGGTAAGAATCCTCACGCGACAGGCCCGCCTGCGTCAGCGCCAGCATCACGCGCTGCGAATGCACGAGACCGCGGAACTTGTTCATGTTCTTCAGCATGTTCTCGGGATAGACGAGCAGCTTGTCGACGACGCTGGTCAACCGCGACAGCGCGAAATCGAGCGTCACCGTCGCGTCCGGTCCGATCATGCGCTCGACCGAGGAGTGCGAAATGTCACGCTCGTGCCAGAGCGCCACATTTTCCATCGCCGGCAACGCCATGGAGCGCACCATGCGGGCGAGGCCGGTGAGGTTTTCGGTCAGCACCGGGTTGCGCTTGTGCGGCATCGCCGACGAGCCTTTTTGGCCGGGCGAAAAATACTCTTCCGCTTCCAGAACTTCGGTGCGTTGCAGATGCCGGATTTCGATCGCCAACCGCTCGATCGACGAGGCGATGACGCCGAGCGTGGCGAAGAACATGGCGTGGCGGTCGCGCGGGATGACCTGCGTCGACACGGGTTCCGGCTTCAGACCGAGCTTTGCCGCCACATACTCTTCGACATAGGGTTCGATGTTGGCGAAGGTGCCGACCGCGCCTGAAATCGCGCATGTGGCGATGTCTTCGCGCGCATGCACCAGCCGCTCGCGGCAGCGCGAGAATTCGGCATAGGCCTGCGCCAGCTTGATGCCGAAGGTCGTCGGCTCGGCATGGATGCCGTGGCTGCGGCCGATGGTGACGGTGTCCTTGTGCTCGAAAGCGCGGCGCCTGAGCGCGGCGAGCAGGCCGTCGATACCGGCGAGAAGAATGTCGCTGGCCCGCGTGAGTTGGACGGCAAAACAGGTGTCGAGAACGTCCGACGAGGTCATGCCCTGATGGATGAAGCGGGCGTCGGGTCCGACAAAGTCGGCAAGATGGGTCAGGAAGGCTATGACGTCGTGCTTGGTGACGCGCTCGATCTCATCGATCGCCTCGACGTTGAATGTTGCCGCGCTGCCCTTTTCCCAGATGGTTCTCGCGGCTTCCTTGGGGATGACGCCGAGTTCGGCCAGCGCATCACAGGCATAGGCTTCGATCTCGAACCAGATGCGGAACCGGGTTTCGGGCGACCAGATGGCGACCATTTCCGGCCGGGAATAGCGAGGGATCATGTCGATTGATTTTCCAGCGTCGCGTTGCGTTGGCCGCGTCCTAACAGAGGCGGGCAAAATCCTCAACGTTGGCGTCGCGCAAACCAGACACCGGCAACGGCCAATGCAATGAAACCGAGGGGAAAATAGAGCCGGATGCCAAGAACCACAAACTGGTAGAGCGCGATCAGCACGGTGAACACGAACTGGAAGGTCCAGGTGATGGTGAAGGCGGGGGCGTGCCACTCGGCATAATAGGAGCGGTATTGCAGGGCGAACAGGCCGCCGGTGAAGCCGATCGTCGAAGCCAGCAGGCAGGCAAGGCCCGCTGCCAAGGCGACTTCCCACTGCCGTCCGAGCGAGACAAGTCGCGCCAGGAAGAGCCCAACGGGGAAGGCGATCGCCCCGCCAGTGGCAAACAGCAATGAAATCAAGCGGATTTTCGCCGGTGTCTCCCACCCGGCCAGCAACAGATTGGTGAGTGCGCTGGCGCCCATGACAATAGCCCAGAGCAGGCCGCCCAAAAGCGCTGTCGGCAGCGATGGCAGCGCGCGGCGGACACGATCAAGGGCACGGCTCGGCATCGTGGGCCGAGATATCGTCACAGGTGTCCGGTCACCGCGAAGCAGCGGCATGGTTCCCGTGCGCGACCAAGCAAATGGCAGACAAGATGGGCATCAGCATGTTTCTCCGATTCGCCGGCCATTGGAGGGAAATCCCCTATCACGGCACGCCCCGATCGTCGCGAGCCGATAAAGCAAATGCGATGCATCCAATCGGCCAGTCATTTGTTATTGTCGGCAGTCCAATGGAGAACCAACCATGACCGACACCAGCAAAATTCGTGAGCATATGGAAGTCGTCGGCGCCGATGGCGTGCATGTCGGCACCGTCGACAAGATCGATGGCCAGCGCATCAAGCTGACCAGGGCCGATAGCGGCGAGGGCGCCCACAAGGGCCACCACCATTACATTTCGCTGGCCCTTGTTGCCGAGGTCGACGGCAAGAAGGTGTGGCTATCGGCGAATTCCGATGTCGCTGTGACGTTCGAGGAAGAAAAGTCCGATCCCGTCTGATCGGCAGCTTCAGCCCAGCCGCGACGACCAGACTGGAAACAGGTCGCCGTCGGCTGGCATCGCGGCATGCACGCCGCGGCTGACGGCGCGCGCCATGGTGGCGCCGGCCGTCGCGTAGAGGTCGATGGCGTCGTTGGGCGAAAGCTGGATGCCGCTTTTGCCCGTCGCCAGCGCAAAGACGAGATCGCCATCGGCGGGTGTGTGCGCCGGCCAGATGGCGCGCGCGAAACCATCATGCGCCGATATCGCCAGGCGCTTGGCCCCGGCCTTGGTGAGGATGGCATCGGTGGCGATGATGGCAATGGTCGTGTTGCCGCCGCCGATGTCGCCGATGTCCTTGTCTCCCACCTTCCTGTCGCGAAATTTCAGCAGGATCTTCCTAGCGTCGTCAGGCATTGGCGAGGGGTAGCCCAGTCCCCCGAACTCGTCGCCGATCTCGAAAGGTGCCGCCCAGAAATGGCGGGTTCGGCCTATCGTCACCGAACCGGTAGGATTGACGGCGGCCAGCGCGCCGATGGTAATGCCGCTGTCGAGCACAGTGGAGGCCGAGCCGAGGCCACCCTTGAGCCCGGAGGTCAGTGCGCCGGTGCCTGCGCCGACCGTGCCGAGTGCAAAGTCGGTGGTCGCGGCCTGCACCGCTTCGTAGCCGAGATCGCGATAGGGCGGATAGCGGCCCCAATCCTTGTCGCCGCCATTGCGCAGGTCAAACAGGATCGCCGCCGGCACGATCGGCACGCGAAACCCGCCGACCTCCAGCCCAACACTGTTTTCGCGCAAGGCTGCCTGGACGCCGGAAGCAGCATCGAGGCCGAATGCCGAGCCGCCGGAAAGCACCAGGGCATGTACGATTTCGACCGAATTGTGCGGCTCGAGCAGATCGGTCTCGCGCGTTCCCGGTGCCCCGCCCAGAATCTGGACCCCGGCCACAGCAGGTTCGTCGCACAGAATTGTCGTCACGCCGGACTTCAACCTTGTGTCGGAAGCGTTGCCGACGCGCAGCCCTGCAACGTCCGTGATCAGATTGCGCGGACCGGTTCTAAACATCAGTTGCTTTCCAAGGGCACAAAACGCGTGCCGTCGAAGCGGAAGACACGGTAGGGGCTCTGGCTAAGGTCGCCTTTCCCGTCGAAGCGGACCGGCCCGATCGCGGTCGTGAAGTCATGCCCTGCCAGCACCTCGGCCAGCGGTCTGGCCGGGGTTTCGGACAAGCCTGACGCTGCCTTGGCGATCTCGATGGCCGCATAGGCCGGCAGCGTATAGCCGTCCGGCGCGATCTTCTGGTCGGCAAAGGCCTGGAGCACCTTGGGGTTGGCGACGTCAGCCCACTCCTGCGGCGCGATCATCAGAGTGCCCACCGCATAGGGCACGTCGCCGGGCGGTGCGCGCAAATTTTCGCCGCCTGCAAACACGATGCCCGCATTGAGCTGCGCCGCATCACGACCCATGATGGCGATGTCATCGCCGTCGCCGCCGGCGAATACATGCGTGGCGCCGGCCTTCTTCAGCCTGCCGATCAGGCCGATCTGGTTGTCGAGTTGCGGCCGGAACGTGTCGACGAACACCGGCTTCAGCGCGGCCTGCTCCGCTGCGGCGCGAAACGTCTCGGCCATTTCGCGACCGTAGATCGTGCCGTCGTCGATGATGGCGAACAGCTCATCTTGCCACAGACGAGTGAGGGAAGTGGCGACTGCGTTGCGCTCGTCGTCGCCGCGCGGACCGAGACGATAGACCGGCCAGCCTGTCTTGGCACGCCGGTCAGTCAGGCTCTCGGTGCGCACGCCCACCGTGATGACCGGTATGTTGGCGTCCTTCAGGATCGGCAGCGCCGCCTCGATGGCATCGGTGCAGAGAAAGCCGACGACCATATTGACCTTGGCCGCCGCGAATTCCCTGGCGGCCGCCGCGCCACCGTCGGCCGTGCAGGCGTCATCCACAGTCTTGAAATCGACGCCGTTCGCCTGTGCCGCCAGCGTGGCGCCCGTCTCGATCTGTTTGCCGAGGATCACCGATGGTCCTGACAAGGGGGCGGCGATGCCGACCAGCAGCGCCTGAGCACCCGCACCGCCGGCCAGAGACAGCCAGAGCAGCAGTGCTATTGTCGTTGTCCCCGGTCGCATTGTGTCGAAGCATTCCTCCGTACCGGTCACGCGTATCCCGGCACCCTTGGTGCAAAGACCTAAAGACAGTCCGGCCTTGGTGCAACACGCGAATTTCCGGATATGTGCCAAGCACTTCGCTTGTGGCGTGCCATATGTCGCAATATATAGCGGGTTGGGTTCTGACTGTGGAAAATCACCCGTGCTGAAGAAGAACGACATCGGGCCGCAGGCCTATCGCGATGCGATGAGCCATTTTGCCGGCCAAGTCCATGTGGTCACCACCGACGGCCCTGCCGGCCGGCGCGGTGCGACGGTGATTGCCGCCTGTTCGGTTTCGGATACGCCGCCGACCATCCTGGTCTGTCTCAATCGCGAAAACCCCAAGAATGAGGCTTTCGTGACGAATGGCAGATTCGCCTTGAACACGCTGGCCTCGCGCCAGGAGCCGCTTTCGATCGGCTTTTCCGGCATCACCGGCCTGCCGGTCGAGGAGCGTTTCGCGCTTGGCGAGTGGGATGTGATCTCGACCGGCGCCCCGACGCTCAAGGGCGCGCTCGCGGTGTTCGACTGCGAATTGATCGACACCAAGGACTTGGCCACCCATCGTGTGCTTTTTGGCAAGGTGACAGGCCTGCGCATCGGCGATAATTTGCGGCCGCTGATCTATCACGACCGCGCCTACCACGTTCTGTAACGGGCTGGCTGCACTTACGGAGAGAGAATGACCGAGCTGACACCGCGCGCCGTGCCGCGGACGATCGACGAGACGCTCGATCTTCTGACCGGCGCGGACTATGTCGCGGACCGCTCGCTGGCAACGGTGCTGTTCCTGTCGCTGCGCATGAAGCGCCCGCTGTTCCTGGAAGGGGAAGCCGGTGTCGGCAAGACCGAGATCGCCAAGGTTCTGGCCCAGTCGCTCGGCCGCCGGCTGATCCGCCTTCAGTGCTATGAAGGCCTCGATGTCTCATCGGCCGTTTACGAGTGGAATTATGCGGCGCAGATGATCGAGATCCGCATGGAGGAAGCGGCCGGCAAGGTCGATCGCTCCGACATGGAGCGCAACGTCTTCTCCGAAAAATACCTGATCCGCCGCCCGGTGCTGGATGCGCTGACAGGCAAGACCGGTGCTGCCCCGGTCTTCCTGATCGACGAACTTGATCGTACCGACGAGGCGTTCGAGGCGTTCCTGCTCGAAATCCTGTCCGATTTCCAGGTCACGGTGCCCGAACTCGGTACGATCAAGGCGGAAGAACCGCCGATCGTCATCATCACAACCAATCGCACCCGCGAAATTCACGACGCGCTGAAACGGCGCTGCCTCTATCACTGGGTCGACTATCCGAATGCCGAGCGCGAACTGGAGATCGTCCACCGAAAAGTACCGGAGGCCAATCGTCGCCTCTCCGCCGAAGTGGTTTCGTTTGTGCAGAAGCTGCGCCAGATCGAGCTGTTCAAGATGCCGGGCGTCGCCGAGACCATCGACTGGGCTGGTGCGCTGACCGAACTCGACAAGGTGGCGCTCGACCCGGAAACCGTGTCCGACACGATCGGCGTGCTGTTGAAATATCAGGACGACATTGCCCGCATCGAACAGGGCGAAGGCCGGCGGATCCTCAACGAGGTGAAGGCCGAGCTTTCGGCCGCGGAGTAAGGCTCATGGCGCGCCCCGAACCCAGAGAAGCGACAGTGGACGGGCGGATCGCTGATAACATCGTCTACTTCGCCCGCGCGCTGCGCAAATCGGGCATGCGGGTCGGACCAGCCTCGGTCAAGGACGCGATCGAAGCCGTCCTGGCCGCCGGTATTGGGTCCCGCGACGATTTCTATTGGACGCTGCACGCCGTGCTGGTGTCCCGGCACGAGGATCACGCCACGTTCGACGAAGCCTTTCGGCTGTTCTGGAAATCACGCGAGCTGATCGAAAAGATGCTGGCGATGTTTTCGCCGGTGGCTCCCGACAACAGGGAGAAGCAGAAGCCGCGCGCGGCGGAAAGCCGTGTCAGCCAGGCTATGTTCGAAGGGCATCAGAAAAACCAACCGGTTCAGGAGATTCCCGAGATCGAGGTCGATGCCCGTTTCACTTTCTCCGGCAACGAGGTGCTCAGGGGCAAGGACTTTGCCCAGATGAACGCTACCGAGATGGCGGACGCCAAGAAGGCGATCACCCAGTTGCGGCTGCCATTCGATCTGGTCACGACCCGGCGCTTCAAGGCCGATGCGCATGGCCGCCGCATCGATCCGCGCGCCATGATGCGCTCGGCGGCGCGCACTGGCGGCGAATTGATCCTACCGAAATTCCGGTCCCCGCGCGAGGTCCATCCGCCGCTGGTCGTGCTTGCCGACATATCCGGCTCGATGAGCCAGTACACGCGCATCTTTCTGCATTTCCTGCATGCGCTGACCGAGAAACGCCGGCGCGTGCATGCCTTCGTCTTCGGCACGCGGCTCACCAATCTGACGCGTCAGATGCGCCATCGCGACCCCGACGCCGCACTTGCCGACTGTTCGGCTGCGGTCAAGGACTGGTCGGGCGGCACCCGCATTGGCGACACGCTGGCCGAGTTCAACCGGCTGTGGTCGCGGCGCGTGCTGGGGCAGGGCGCTGTGGTGCTGCTGATCACCGACGGGCTGGAGCGCGACGATGTCGCCGGCCTGTCGGAGGAGATGGAGCGTCTGCACAAATCCTGCCGGCGGCTGATCTGGCTGAACCCGCTGCTGCGTTTCGATGGCTTCGAAGCCCGAGCCCGGGGCGTCAAGGCGATGCTGCCGCATGTCGACGAGTTCCGCTCGGTGCACAATCTCGATGCGTTGGCTGATCTGTGCGCGTCGCTGGACAAGAAGTCGGCGCAGTCGGTCGATCCGCGCCGATGGATGGAAGCTGGCGCGAGGCGCGCCGCATAGCCATATGTTTCCCCAGGCCAAAAACAGACTTCAGGAGAAACGGTGATGGAAAACAGCATCTATCTTGATGAAGCTCGTGACCCGCTGATCATCGCCGAGGGCTGGATGAAGGACGGTAAGGACGTTGCCATTGCCACGGTGGTGGAGACCTGGGGCTCGGCGCCGCGTCCTGTGGGCAGTCATCTTGTCATCGACGCGGAAGGCAATTTCCATGGTTCCGTCTCGGGCGGTTGCGTCGAAGGCGCGGTGGTCACCGAAGCCATCGATGTCATCGACAGCGGCAAGGCGAAGATGCTGGAATTCGGTGTCGCCGACGAAACCGCCTGGCAGGTCGGTCTTTCCTGCGGGGGACGTATCAAGGTCTATGTCGAGCGGCTGGGTTAGAGCATGATCCCAAAAAGTGGGAACCGGTTTTTGGATAAGAGCATGCTCAAAAAAGAGAATTCCCAATGGATCCTTATGCGCTGAAAACGCTGAATGCCGAACGACGCGCCCGTCGTGCGGCGGTTCTGGTCACCGACCTTGGCGATGGCCGCGACCGCATCGTGCGGGAAGGCGATCATGTCGCCGGCGAATTGGGGGATGCGATCGTCAGGGCGTTTCGCACCGGAAATTCAGGTTCGGTCGAAGCCGAGGGACGCACTTTTTTCCTCAACGCGCATCTGCCGCAGCCGCGCCTGATGGTGATCGGTGCCGTCCACATCAGCCAGGCGCTGGCACCGATGGCGAAAATCGCCGGCTATCCCGTGGAGATCATCGATCCGCGCACCGCCTTCGCCACGCCCGACCGCTTTCCCGACGTCGCGCTGTATGCCGAATGGCCGCAGGATGTGCTGAAGCGCCAGCCGCTCGACAGCTACACGGCGCTGGCCGCCGTCACCCATGATCCGAAGATCGACGACTTCGCGCTGAAAGCCGCGCTTGACGCGAAGTGTTTCTATGTCGGCGCGCTCGGCAGTCGAAAAACCCATGCCAAGCGCGTCGAACGCCTGCTGGCATTGGGTGCTACCGCCGAGCAAATCGCCCGCATCCACGCGCCGATCGGTCTCGACATTGGCGCTGCCAGCCCCGCCGAGATCGCCGTCGCGGTGCTGGCGCAGGTTGTCCACGCCTTCCGTGCGCGCGGTCTGCTGGCCAAGGGCGTAGCGGCGTGAAGTTTGGCCCGATCCCGATAGAGGCGGCCGAGGGTGCGGTATTGGCGCATGCCACCACCGCCGGAGAGCGTCGTTTTCGCAAGGCGCACAGGTTGAGCGCCGCCGACGTCGCCCTGCTGAAGGCTTCCGGTGTTTCGCGGATCGTCGCGGCTGTGCTTGGCGTGGATGATCTTGGCGAGGACGCCGCCGCGCAAAAGATCGCCGAAAGCATGGTCCATCGCAACGTCGAGGCGAATGCCGCGGCGACTGGCCGCGTCAATCTCTACGCCAGGGCAGCGGGCATATTCACCGTCAATGCCGCGATGATTGACGCGATCAACGCTGTCGATGCGACGATCACCATCGCCACGTTGGCCCAGCACGCCCCGGTCGAAAACGGCCAGATGGTCGCAACGGTGAAGATCATTCCCTTTGCCGTCGCCTCTTCGCTGGTCGATGCGGTGACGAAAATCTGCGGCAGCGGCGAGATTTTCGCCGTCAATGCCTATCAGCCGGTGCGGGTCGGCGTCATCCAGACGGTTCTGCCCGGCATCAAATCCAGCGTACTCGACAAGACGCTGCGCGTCACCGAAGCACGCCTGGCGCGCTCGGGCGGCAGACTGACAACGGAGCGCCGCACGCCGCATGAGATCGAGCCGGTTGCTGCGGCCGCGGCTTCGCTGGCTGCAGACAACGACATGGTGGTCATCTTCGGCGCGTCGGCGATGAGCGATTTCAAGGATGTCGTTCCGGCGGCGATCGAGAAAGCCGGCGGTACCGTCATTCGTGCCGGCATGCCGGTCGATCCCGGCAATCTTCTGGTGCTGGGAACGCTTGCCGGCAAGCGCGTCATCGGCGCGCCGGGATGCGCCCGCAGCCCCAAGGAGAACGGTTTCGACTGGGTGCTCGACCGGCTGATCGCTGGTCTCGATGTGACGGCCAAGGATATTGCCGGCATGGGCGTCGGCGGGCTGTTGATGGAGATCCCGACCCGGCCGCAGCCGCGCGAACCGCTGCCGGCCAAAGCCCCACTCAATGTCGATATCGTGCTCCTGGCCGCCGGTCGCTCCAGCCGCATGGGTGGCCCGAACAAGCTGATGGCGCTGTTCGACGGCAAGCCGCTGGTACGCCGCACCGCCGAGCGCGCGCTCGGCTCGAAAGCTTCGGGTACGATCATCGTCACCGGACATCAGCACGAGCGTGTGCGTGCCGCGCTGGCTGGACTTGAGCTGACCTTCGCCGACAATCCGGACTTCGCCGAGGGCCTGTCGACGTCGCTGAAAGCTGGAATCGCCCATGTCGGAGGCGATGTCGCCGGTGCCATGATCGTCCTCGGCGATATGCCGGGCGTGTCATCCGCCGATCTCGACAGGCTGATCGATGCATTCCGCAAGGCCGGAGGCAATTCGGTGGTTCGTGCCTCTCACGATGGTCGCCGCGGCAACCCGGTGCTGCTGCCCCGTTCCCTGTTTGCGGCGATCGCTCATCTCGAGGGCGATACCGGCGCCCGCCATCTGGTCGAGGCCGGAGGCCTCGAGGTCATCGATGTCGAGATTGGGGAAGGCGCGTCTGTCGATGTCGACACCCGCGAGGCGCTGGAAGACGCTGGCGGCGTGCTGCAGGATTGACAAACCCAAGCCGAATTACGCATGCCTGCGCCTATGTTTTCTCGCCTCCGATCTTTCTGTGTCCTTGTAGCCGCGACAGCGTTGTTGTCGTCTGCCGCCCAAAGTCAGACGCTGACGCTAAAACCCTTCAAGGACGACCTCTTCGCCTATCCGGCGACACTCTCGTCCGGTGACAATGGCGCCTATACGGTCTTCGACTACCGTGAAATGCGCGACATCAACGCCCGCGACGAGGTTCCGGAGCGGCGCGTGCATGCCCAGTATACCGATACCAGCGTGCGCAAGGTGCAGCAGGATCTGTCCCTGAAGACAGATGTGGGTGATGTCAGACACGTCGCCGTCGGCAAGACCGAGGGCGCCGGCATCATCGTGCTTTACCTGCACGGGCAGGGCGGCAGCCGCAAGCAGGGCGTTGACGACTTCACCTTCGGCGGCAATTTCAACCGCCTCAAGAATTTGATGGCCGAGAATGACGGTCTCTATCTGTCGCCGGATTTTCCCGATTTCGGCGACACCGGCGCCGCACAGGTAGCGGCGCTGATCGACCACTATGCCGGACAGTCGCCAGGCGCGAAGATCTTCGTCGCTTGCGGCTCGATGGGCGGCACGCTTTGCTGGAAGCTGGCCGCCCGCAAGGACACGGGCGGGCGCATCAATGGGCTGCTGCTGCTCGGCTCGCTATGGGATGAGAGTTTCTTCTCCAGCCCCGCCTTCAAGCGCCGGGTGCCGGTCTTCTTCGGTCAGGGCAGCCATGATGTGGTTTTCCCGGTGGCAAACCAGGAGGCTTTCTTCCGCTCCATCCTTGCCAAATCCAAGACCTATCCGACCCGTTTCGTCCGCTTCGAGACGGGCACCCATGGCACACCGATCCGCATGACCGACTGGCGCGGCACGCTCAACTGGATGCTGTCGAAGGCGCCGTGACAGTCGGCCGGTCGCACCGTGCCGTCGGCTTCCTCAAGGCGCGCTGTTGTAG